>JANOGE010000242.1:0-31938 GCA_031414035.1 Chitinophagaceae bacterium
CAACAACATCGCATCGGCAATAAACCTCCCGGTAAAATGTTTGTGGCTGTACTCCAGCCAGCCTTTTTCATATTGCCAGGGTAATAATTTCCGGGCGATCGTTAAATGCGGCTCCAGGATAAAATGGGGTTTGTTGTCATCATCAAATTTCATTAACCGTTGTGCTTCTGCCCGTATTGTTTTTACGAGACCCTGTATAGGTATTTTAGACGTTACATTTATATAGATAGTGTGCGAAGGAAAACTGCCGTAATCTTTCAGTTCTACCTTAATGGAATGATACCCCATGGCAATCATCTGCAGGCGGTTCAGGATGCGTTCTTCCGTCAGCCCGTACTGTACAAAATTGACTAATGTGAGATGTGGTTTACCGCCCAGGGCCGTGGGAGCTTTATAACTGCTATAAAATTCCTGTTTTACCTGCATGATCTTATTCCGTAACTCTTCATGCGGGTTGAGTACCAGTAAATACTCATATACTTTGTATCCCGGCAAAGTTGTGATTATGGTTTCCATGATCAATATTTTGAATGAAAAACTTGTTTACCCAATTATTTTAGCATAAATTTACTAAATATTTTAGCTAATAAAAATATATTTATATGGAAGTGGAAAAGTTTTTTGCTGCCGGTTACAACGGAAGCAAGCGGTTTACACAATCAGATGTACCTGCCGCCAATGCAACAGGATTTACTGCTGCCGCCGATGATTACATGGAACGGGGCATTGACCTGAATGAACAACTCATCCGCAATAAGCCGGCAACTTATTTTATGAGGGTAACCGGCAACAGCATGATCAATGCTTCTGTTCACGATGGCGATATTGTAATTGTGGACCGCAGTATCAAACCCATAAACGGTAAAATTGTAATTGCCATTGTAGATGGTGAAATGTTGATACGGCGGCTGGAAAAAACAATAAATAAGCTGCGGTTGATACCTGAAACAGCAAAGCTTTCACCAATTGATGTAAGTGAGTTCAGTGATTTTAAAATTTGGGGAGTGGTGACCTATGTGATAAAATTTTTGGCCTGAACTTTTATATGAATTGCTCCTTGCTTCAGCCGGGGATTTATTCTCGCTTATCCTCCCCCTCGCCCTAAAGGGCGAGACAACTCATGCATTGCCCTGGCTTTTAAGCCGGAGATAAGAATTAAACAAAATAATTAATGGGCTTTAGCTAATACTATGAAAGCTATCATTGACTGCAACAGTTTTTACGCCGCCTGCGAAAGGGTATTTAAACCTTCCCTGCATGGTAAACCGGTTGTTGTATTGAGCAACAATGACGGTTGCATTGTATCCCGTACAGATGAGGCAAAAGCACTGGGTATAAAGATGGCGGGGCCTTATTACGAAGCAAAAGAAATTTTAAAACAACATAAGGTAGCGGTATTTTCCAGCAACTATCATTTGTATGGGGATATGAGCTGGCGGGTAATGGAAACCCTGCGGATGCTCTGTCAGCACGTGGAGGTATATTCGGTAGATGAAGCTTTTGCTGACCTGGATGGTATTACCGAATCAGCCATGTGGGATTATGGATTGCACATTCGTAATACCGTAGAGTTGTGGACAGGGCTTCCGGTTTCGGTAGGTATTGCCCCTACCAAAACCCTGGCCAAGGTGGCCAACCGTATTGCCAAAAAAAATAAAATAGCAACGCAGGGCACGGTTACTTTAATCACAGCAGAACAGGTACATCATGCACTGGAAAATACCCCGGTACAGGACGTATGGGGCGTAGGTTTCCGCAGCACAGAAAAATTACGGTGGCTTGGCATTGATACGGCATGGAAGCTCCGTAATATGAGTGAGGAGTGGGCAAGAAAAAACCTTGGCGGCGTAGTAGGTGTAAGACTGATAAAAGAACTGCGGGGAGAACCATGCATTGAAATGAAAGATCCGCTGGAAACAAAAAAAATGATCGCCACCACCAGGATGTTCGGTAAACCTGTTTATGAAGTGAATGAATTAAAAGAAGCGGTTGCTACTTACATAACAAGAGCCGCAGAAAAATTACGCAGGCAAAGCAGTGCTGCAAATACAATAAGTGTATTTGTAGTTACAAACGATTACAGCAGTTCGTACGAATACAAACCTGCAACGGGGTCACTGTACACAAAACTCCCCTTCGCTACTTCACTTACCAACATCCTGATAGCACATGCAATACCCCTTGTTGAAAGCCTTTACAGGAAAGGAAGCAAATATTTAAAGGCCGGTGTTATACTGAGTGGCATTGTGCCCGATAATGCAGTTCAATACAATTTATTTGAAAATCCATCACATCAGAATGAAAAAAAATTAATGAAGATGATCGACAATGTAAATTTCAGTATGCGTAATGATGTTTTAAAATTTGCTTCTTCCGGAACAAAACGCGACTGGAAGATGCGCCAGGAATTAAGAAGCAGACGCTTCACTACAAGATGGGAGGAGTTATTTGAGGTTCATTAAAATGCCCCTGATATTATAAATATACAGACTAATTGAAAACTGAAAAAGGCATACATAAAAATAATTTTTTATTACATAATTAACAGGTTTTCTCTTTTACAAATGTTCTGCAATCAAAATGGCATGATTTTGAGATATGGTATTATAAATTGTATATAATGAGAAATCAAATGGCTATTACAGCGACTAAACCTCAATTTAAAGAAAACAGAAAAAATACATCCGCTAAAAAGAATCCCCGTTATATCTATACTGATGAAGACTTGGGTGAAGGAATACTAGATGCGGGTATATCAGCTAATTATATAACAGACCAACAAGACAATCTGATTACAAAACCATGGGCTACTATGTTACGAAAAACGTATTCGTAAATTCTGTTTAACCAATTTTTAGTCTTTTCAGCCATTTTACTTTTTCAAAAAGACAAGTAACCGAAAACAAGTAATTTTGCCCCAAGGTAAAATTATGATCAAAGAAAATAATCTGACTTGTGCGGTAATAGGCACCGGTGTTTCAGGTCTAGCTGCTGCCATACGCATGCGCAACAAAGGTTACAAGGTAACCGTATTTGAAGCCAATTCATTCCCCGGCGGTAAATGTTCAACAGAAACCAAAGATGGATACCGCTTTGATATGGGCCCATCGGTTTTTACCATGCCTCATTATGTGGATGAATTATTTGAACTGTCTGGGAAAAATCCACGGGACCATTTTAATTATATACCGCTTGACCCGGTGTACAAATATTTTTTTGAAGACGGGACTGCCCTGGATGCATATCATGGCAAAGAGAAATTTGCAGAACAATTAGCAGCGAAGACAAATGATAAAAAAGAAGATATCATAAGGTATCTTGATAAAACGGAAACCATCTATAAACTCACCGAAGAAGTATTTTTAAAAAACTCATTGCATCGCCTCAGAAATTTTTTTACCTGGCCTGTACTGAAAGGGATACTGAATTTTGGTAAGATCGGCGCCTTTAGTACCATGAATAACGCCAATGAAAAAGCATTTAATGACTCAAGATTGATTCAGGTATTCAACCGGTATGCCACGTATAATGGTTCCAGCCCATATTTATCTCCGGCTACACTCAATGTTATTGCTCATGTTGAGATTGTAAAAGGTGCTTTTTATCCCGAAGGCGGCATGGTCAGTATTACCGCTTCGCTGGCGCAACTGGCAAAAGATATCGGTGTACAATTTAATTTTTCAACCCCTGTGAGGGAAATCGTGATCGAAAATAAAAAAGTAACCGCTATCAGAACTGATACAACAACAGAGCCTTTTGATATCGTCATCAGCAATATGGATGTGTATAACAGTTACAGGAAATTACTGCCTGATGTAAAAAGGCCGGCTAAAACACTGGATCAGCCCAAATCAAGTTCAGGCATTATTTTTTACTGGGGAATTAATAAAGAATTTAAAGAGCTGGGCCTTCATAATATCCTTTTCAGCGAAAATTATTCAGTGGAATTTAATACTCTCTTTTCCAAAAAATCCATATCTGCTGACCCAACCATTTACCTCAATATTACCAGCAAGCATACCCCATCAGATGCACCACCCGGATGTGAGAACTGGTTCTCTTTTATTAATGTACCCAACAATACGGGACAGGACTGGGATGTATTTATTGCAGAAGCCAGGGAAAACATGATCAAAAAAATAAACAGAATATTAAAAACGGACATCAGGCCATTAATAGCAAGTGAAATGGTATTTGATCCCAGGGTAATTGAGAAAAGGACCTCCAGTGCATTTGGTGCCATTTACGGCAACAGTTCCAATAATAAATTTGCTGCCTTTTTACGACATGCTAATTTTTCAAAAGATATAAAAAATTTATATTTCTGCGGAGGAAGTGTTCACCCGGGGCCCAGCATACCTTTATGCCTGCTGTCAGCAAAGATCACAACAGACCTGGTAAAATAAATTATTGAAGTGTGGCAGGTAATTTAGTCTAAATTTGCACCAGGTAATTTTTAAACTTAAACGACTGCTTTAATATCTTCAACTGATCAATATTGACTAGATCTTGAGAGATCCGGATTTTAAAACAACATGAGCACTACGGCGATTATAGAAATACAGAATTTAACCAAGACTTTTAAAAATGCCACAGAACCGGCAGTAGATGATGTTTCCTTTACTATAGCCCAAAATGAAATTTTTGGATTACTGGGTCCAAACGGTGCCGGCAAAACAACCACCATTTCTATTCTTTGCGGCCTTTTCCCCCCAAGCAGCGGCAGAGTACTTATTGATGGAAAAGATCTGTATACCGAATTACCGGCTATTAAAAATATCATCGGGGTAGTTCCGCAGGACATAGCTTTATATCCAACTTTGACCGCCCGTGAAAACCTGGAATTTTATGGAAGTATGTATGGCTTACAGGGGAAGAAACTGAAAGAAAAAATTGAGATGTGGTTATTTAAACTGGGTTTAAAAGAGAATACAAAAAGACAGGTATCCACTTTTTCAGGAGGGATGAAACGAAGGGTAAATTTAATTGCGGGCATTATTCATCAACCCAAAATTTTATTTTTAGATGAGCCGACAGTGGGTGTGGATGTACAGACCAGAAATGTTATTATAGAGCACCTCAAAGAAATTAATGCCATGGGCACAACTATTATTTATACTTCTCATCATATGGAAGAAGCAGAAAATTTCTGCACAAAGGTTTCTATCATTGATCATGGAAAGATTTTAACGCAGGGAACACCGGGCGAACTGATACGCAATAATGCAGGAGCAACAAACCTTGAAAATGTGTTTTTAAATTTAACCAACCGTAAATTGAGGGACTGATGATGATAAAACTATTGGCTACGGTTAAAAAAGAAACGATACTGCTCATTAGAGATAAAGTAGGATTATCTATTTTGTTCCTGATGCCGATGGCGTTGATCTTTGTGATGACCCTTATCCAGGATTCGGCTTTTAAAACAATGAATGAAAAAGGCATTCCGATAATTTTTGTAAATAATGATAAGGATTCTTTAGGTATTTTGATTGAACAGGGGCTGCGTAATAATGACCTCTGTGCTTTTTATGACAGTATTGATGGAAAGCCTGCCAATGCTGAACTTGCCAAAAAAGCGGTAGGTGAAGGAAAATTTTTAATTGGCATCATTATTCCCAAAGGGGCAACAGAAGCTATCAGACAAAATGTTTCAGAACTGGTTAATGAAACATTGAATGGAGATAATTCGGCTGCAAATAATCCTTCCCGGTTACCCGACTCGGTAGAGATCACGATCCTGATTGACCCTATTGCCAAAAAATCATTTTTAATCTCTGTTACCAGTACCCTCCGTGAATTTATTTCGGAAGTAAAAACAAAGATCATGTTTCAGGTTTTTTCTGATCAGATTACTGAAGTACTTCCGGATAAAACAAATGCTCCAAAAAATTCTTATAAAAAATCACAGGTTATAAAATACAGGGAAGTTTATGCTTCCGGGGCTGAAAATAAATCTGATAGTTATCGGATTGTACCGAATGCGGTACAACATAATGTTCCGGCCTGGACAATCTTTGCGATGTTTTTTATAGCAATCCCTCTTTCCGGCAGTATTTTAAAAGAAAAAAATGAAGGCAGTGTTTTTCGTTTAAATACCATGCCCACCTCTTACTTATTATTAGTAACTGGCAAGATCATTGTTTATGTTATTGTTTGTTTGATACAGTTTTTGTTAATGCTTTCGGTAGGACAGTTATTTTTACCCATGTTAGGTTTGCCGGAATTGGTTTTGGGCAACAGCCTGATGGGCATTTTTATTTTAACGCTGGCCACAGCATTTGCGGCAACCGGCTATGGAGTAATGGTTGGCACGCTGGCCAGAACCGAACATCAGGCGGCCATTATGGGTTCACTTTCCATACTTTTGTTATCGGCGCTGGGTGGTATCTGGGTGCCCAGTTACGTAATGCCCGAAATGATGCGTAACATCAGCGCCTGGTCTCCATTAAACTGGTCGCTGGAGGGATTTTATAAATTGTTTTTAAGAGGAGCTCCGGTAACCGGTATTTTACCGGAAGCCTTAAAATTAATGGCATTCTTTTTTATAACTATGGCCATATCTTATTTATATAACCATAAAAAAAGAACAGTTTAAGTTTTAAGCATGGATACCAACACCATCATATCAGAAATAAAAAAGTATATCGAAAATAATATCCTGGCCGGCGGGGTACAGATAGATGCCGATACCAATTTAAAACAGGCTGGCATTGATTCTTTTTCAACAGTTGAGATCATTCTTTTTATTGAACGAAAATTCGGAGTCTCACTTCCTGATGAAAAACTAATACCCGAAAATTTTATCACCATACAGGCTCTTGCTGCAACGGTGCAGGAGTTGATATCCGACAATACCTAAAGATAAAATGAGCATAGCATCGTATAATAAGGCTGATCTACCTGAAAAAGTAATTTTAAGCGGTGCTGATTGCTTTCACCTGGTTTTGGATAAACATGCTAAAAAACACGGTGCCGGAGGAAATGTAATGCGAAAGATATTTTATTTCAAAAAAGCATTATCCTTTGATAAAATAAACGGCATATTGAAAAGCTCACCGGTAATATACTGGCTTTGTAATATTAAACTGGAGCATGGTTTTTTATTAAAATTACCCTGCTGGAAATATGTAAATAGCGGCAGGGAGATCATTTTCAGAGAACATCATACAGATAATGAAAATGAAATTCCCGAAATTATTTTAACCAGGGACATTACGGTTGATTCAGACCGATTTATTGAAGCAGACCTCGTGTATTATTCATCGGGCAGCTGTGCTTTTATATTATCCTGGAATCATATTTTACTGGATGCGAAAGGAACAACGCTGCTGTTTGAACATTTAAATCAGTTATCAGAAAATAAGCCACAACCGTTTGATATTTTTTTTCCGGGAAAAGAAAAGAAAACAAATATCATAACCTATATCCGGAATATGTATAAAGTTAAAAAGTTTGTACAAACATCAGCCCGGCCTCCTGTTTCATATATTGCCGATTACAACTCAAAGCATGGTGATGAAAAAACCTTAAACAAAATAATTTCTTTTAAAGTTGATGAAACCGAAAAAATCAGTACCCGGGCATATACAACAGGTTCACGCTTTGGCCCTACTTTATATTTTATTGCCTGCTGTTCGCATGTGATACATTTGTTGAATCAACAAAAAAATCAGACTGGTGACCTATGGTTGCCGGTACCTTACGACGGCAGATTGAAAGGTGCAGCCGGACCATTGATTTCAAACTGTGTTTCTTTTCTATTTTATCGCATTCCCAAAGAAAAATTAAATAATATCCCGGAAACAGTTAAATATTTGAGCCATCAAATGAAAATGCAGATCAAAGATGGTATTCCTCAAAAATATACCATGTTTCTAAACATGATGAGACACATCCCGCTTTGGTTATATTATTTTCTGATAAGCCATACAGCTAAAGGGGCTTTTGCCAGTTTCCTGTATACCTCTACCGGTGATAACTTTAATGACCTGAAATCTTTGTTTGGCGAACCCTTACATAAACTCACCATGACCCCGGCATTGACTTTTCCGCCTGGTTTAACTTTTGTTTTTTTAAAACATGATGAAGGGCTTAACATTAATATTGCTTACTCGCCTGAGATCATCAGCAATAATGACCTGCATTTAATTGAAATAAAATTAAAAGAAATACTGCTTAACGAATAAGGATGGAAACGCTGCTGCATACCGATATTGTAATTTTAGGAGGTGGCTCGGCCGGTGTAGCTGCGGCTGTAGCTGCTGCCCGTAAAGGGTTACAGGTAACATTGATAGAACGAAATGCATACCTGGGCGGAAAAGCCACGGCGGCAGAAGTGGGTACCGTTTGTGGATTATATCATTTCAGCAAAAAAGAAAAGTCGGAATATATTGTAAACGGATTTGCAAAAGAGTTTGCAGATAAACTACAAGCCGGATCCCAATCTGTACCCTTACACAGCCCGGAGGGTGTTCACTATTTACCTTATAATGTTGAATCATTTAAAAATATATGCCTGGAATTAATAACCGAAAATAAAATATCAGTATACTTCAATGCTGTACTTGAACATGTTTCTGTAGAACAGCATAAAATTAAATCAGTTCATATCATTGCTGCGGGAAACCCTGTTACCATTAATCTACATGCCCTGATTGATTGTTCGGGTGACAGTGTAATAAGCCAGGCAGCCGGTTTACCTCTAATTAAAAGTGAAAACTACCAGGCAGCAGCACAGGTTTTTACTATGCAGGGCGTTTCTGAAGAAAATGAATTTAAACTGGGTATGATCATGATGAAGGCTTTAAGATCGGCGATAGATAATGATCTTTTGGGTGATTTTTACGACCGGGTATATATTGTACAGGGTTCTTTAAAAAATAATTGTGTAATCTTAAAAATTGGCATCCCATTAGCCGTTACGTATGCACCGGGAAATTTACAGGAGTTGAGAACAGTTGCCTTAAGTTTTGTTGAAAACCTTTCCGGATTTCTAATAAACCATGTGGATGCTTTTAAAAAGGCACGCTTACTGCATATTGCACCAGAAGTGGGAATTAGAATTGGCCAGCGCAGTACCGGAAAATACATCCTGATGGAGGAAGACGTTTTAAGCTGTAAAAAATTTGAAGATGCCATTGCCAATGCCTCATGGCCAATAGAAATATGGGAACAAAACAGGCGGGTAAACCTGCGGTATTTTCATATTGATGATTATTATCAGATACCTGCCGGCTGTTTACAATCAAACTGCATTGATAATTTATTTTTTGCCGGCCGGAATATTTCTGCTACTGATGCGGCTATCGCCAGTGCCAGGGTAATGGGTATTTGCTTACAAACCGGTTATGCTGCCGGTTGCCTGGCTTCAGCGGCTTTCCTGAAACATTCGATTACGGATGCTGTTAAACAGGTTCAAAACGATCAATTGTAAGTATTTTTGCCGGATGAGTCAATTGCCTGTTTATGAAATACTGAGAGATGCAGCAGTAAAATGGCCGGATAATCCTGCTGTTTTTGATGACCATGGCATGATCAGTTTTAAACAGTTATTTGAAGAGACGGAAGAGTTGCGGCTGTACTTAATGGGTATGGGAATAAAAGAAGGCATGGGAATCGGCGTAATGGCTGCCAATGGCCGGAATTTTATTACAGGACTTTTTGCTGCAGTAGGCTGCGGTGCTGCGGTAATGCCTATGTCGCCACAATTAAAAAGATCAGAAATTGATACTATTTTATTTGAAACCAAATTACATGCCGTAATCGATGACCAAACGGGTACTCAACCCCTGAATACAATAGACAGGATTATTCCAATGAAGACCGGATCTTTTCGTTTTGGTTTCACCGGTATTCATGAATCTGTTGAATTTGCTCCTTTTGTTAAACAACCTGCATTTGTACGATTCACGTCGGGCACTACCGGCAAATCAAAGGGGGTGATCATTTCCCATCAATCCGTTTTGGAAAGAATTAATGGGGCTAACAGGGGACTGGAATTAGATAATACAGATACCGTAGTTTGGGTATTGCCCATGGCCTTTCATTTTATTGTCTCCATTGTTCTATATGTAAAATTTGGGGCATCCATTGCTGTTGCCAAAGACTTTCTGGCTAAAAATATCATCCATATTACCAATTGCCATAAAGGCACATTATTATATGCCTCTCCTGTTCAAATCCGTTTACTTGCAAATGATCCGGGCTCTGATCTGATGCCATCATTAAAAAAAGTGATCTCTACTTCGGCGGCTGTTTCGCTTGATGTGTGTATGGCTTTTAAAAAACGGTTCAACCTGGATGTAAGCCAGGCATATGGTATTATTGAAATAGGATTACCGATGTTGAATTTTATAAAATCAGCAGATCACCCTGATGCCGTTGGTTATGCCCTGCCGGAATATATTGTTGATATTTTAGATGAAAACAATAACCCTTTGCCAAACGGTAATATCGGTAATCTGGGTATTAAAGGGCCCGGCATGTTTGATGCATACCTTGTACCTCCTACTTTACGAAATGATGTATTAAAAAAAGGGTATTTTCTTACTGCCGACTATGCTTCCAGGTCTGCAGATGGTTTGATCAAAATTGAAGGTCGGTCAATATCAGTGATCAATATATCAGGCATAAAAATTTTTCCGGAAGAAGTAGAGGGAGTGCTGGAATCGATCCCTGAAATAAAACGGGCACGTATAACCAGTACCCCACATCATTTGCTGGGCCAGATCATAGAAGGGGAAGTGGTTTTAAATGATGGGGAAACCATTGATATAGAAGATGTATTAACGTATTGCAGGCAACGTCTTTCTTCTTTTAAAGCTCCCCAGCGATTGAAGATTGTGGATTCGTTACCAATGACGGATTCGGGTAAATTACAGCGTTTCTAAAGGAGTACCCTGTGTTTTAGCTTTTCATAAAATACAATATTCATCAGTATCAGTAACATACCATAAAATGCATCTTCAAAAGGAATGGTGTAAATCCGGAGACCAAGATTTTCTGCATCATTATACAGCACTACTGGAATGGCCGTAAGAAACCCGTTTACAATTAAAAAAGGAACCAGGCAAACGGCATAGGAGACCAAAAAAGAAAAAGCATCAAAATTTTTAAAATAATTCCGGAACAGGTAAACCAACATAATAAAAATGCCCGTGAAGATAAAGGTGGAAGCGGTATAATATTTATCATGATAAAAGATTCCGGTAACCAATAATAAGGTAGCCAGTATTATTAAAATAATATCGGCCATTTTATTATTTTTCAGATGCGGAAAATAACACCGTATACATTCATAAATAAAAACACAACAATAAGGAACCAGTAAAAAGAAAAGTATTTCTTCCACAGGAAGGCCATACCATTTTACACCGGTTATATAGTTTTCATTGAAATGCCATACTCCTTTTGATGTAAAATATATATCCCAGATAATATAGAAAGAGGCCGGGATCACTAAAGCAGGAAATACATATTTCCAGTTTTTATAAAAAGCTACTTTTTTATCAAAACTCAATGCCAGCGGACCTGCCAGGGAAGCAGCCAATATAAGAAAATATGTGTAATGCGGATTCAATGTACCATTTTCGCCATAAGGCGATACGTAGATATTTTAAGTGAAGATCAGTAAGCCGAAACATTTTCAGCCACCTCAACCTGTTTTATATTTCTTCTTTTGTCGGCCCTTACTTTATCCCAGTATTTTTTATGAACCCAAAGCATCCCAAAACTTTCTCCCTCCTGTTTTTCCAGGTGTTTGTGATGCATTTTATGTGCCCAGCGTATAGCACGTACATAGGTGTTATTGCTGCGGGTGAACCATTTAAAACGTTGGTGAATGATCACCTCATGTACCAGGAAGTAAGCAAGACCATATAAAGTAAATCCTGCTCCTATGGATATCATCCAATACTGTTTATAAATTACACCAAACATGATCAACAGCCAGCTTGGGATAGCAAATATCAAAAAGAAAGCGTCATTCTTTTCAAAAAACCCGGGATTTTTCTGGTGATGATCTTTGTGCAGGAACCAGCCAAAGCCATGCATTACATAACGGTGTAAACACCAGGTGAACCCTTCCATCAGGATAAAAGTAGTTATTGTAATTAATATGTAATATAACCAGTTCATAAAATAAACCATAGGTGTTAATTCAAAAATGTCCGTAAAATCAAAAAGAACATGAGTTGAATAAGTAACAAATTTACAGCGAATTTGTTTCGCTTATTGAATTTTGCAAAATGAAATACGGTTAAGAATAAAATACTTACGGCAAACCAGCAGAGATAGTTAAATACGGGGATAGACCCATCTCCATTCCACATCCAATAGCCCAGTTTAACGGCCACCGGTTCCATAAGCCAGTCAAAAAAAACAGCCAGTGTTGCTCCATCAATAATTACTGACAGGGCTTTTAAAGCCATGGGATCTTTTCCCGTATCTGTCGAAATGCGGTTAATGGCTTTCATCAGTAAGGTTTGAATGCTGATGCCACTGCAGTAAATGATAATAAACCAGTTGATACCGATCAGCAGCGGTACATTTTGCACTTTAAATCCCAGCACATTCCCATACGTATAATCTCCAAATAGGAGGGTTGTATTTATTCCTATTATCTCTACCCCAATTCCTCCGGTAAAACATACAATTAAGAAAAGATAAAAATATTTATTTTTATCTTTTTGAGTCCAGATCAGTAACAGGAACATCAGCAACAAATTAACCGCCGTTGACCGGATAAAGAAATTTTTATCAAAATACAATATGCCGGTTAAACCAATGGCATGAAATAAAACAGCTATGGCGGTAGCTACCTGGAATTTTGAAAATCTGTCTTTCACTTATCTTTTTTAGATGCTGATCAATCAGATGAGGTTTTAACAAGATACTCCTCCATTTTGGGAAAAGCAATTTTAAACCATTCGGTATATTTTTGGGGATGAGATTGAATAGAGCTTTTTATTTCTGCGGCTTTCATAAAACAATAATCACTCACTTCATCAGTATTGGGAACAATGGCTCCATCATACGTGCCCACAAATACATGATCAAATTCATATTCGGTTAACCCGTTATCAAAAGACGTTTTGTAAATAAAATCAAACGCTTTTTTTAATGGGGTATTAAAGCCCATTTCTTCCTGCAGGCGTATTTGGGCTGCTTTTAAAGTTTCTTCCCCGGGCTGTGGATGGCTGCAGCATGCATTCGTCCATAATCCCCCGCTATGATATTTTTTACCGGCCCGCCTCTGCAAAAGAACCTCTCCTTTATCATTAAAAATAAAAACGCTGAAAGCCCTGTGCAGCAGGGCTTTTTGGTGAACTTCCATTTTTTCCATGATGCCTGTCTGCACATCATGCTCATCTACCAGAATAACATCCATAAAATTTAATGCCTTTAGTATAAATTGAATTGGCTTCGTAATCCTGCTTTCGCTACAATATAGGCTTTTCCATAGTTGGGTATACGGATACGCTGCTCAAGGATATCAGCCGGCGTAGTACGTTTTATTTTTTTGAACAGGGATAAATAATATTTATAGGCCACATATACACCAAATCTTGCTTTACCGGGCAAATTCAAAATCCCTTCGTATGCATTTTCAAAATCCCCTGTAATATCGTCTTCGATTTGTTTTTTCATACCTGGTGTGAAATTCTTAAAATCCACTTCCGGAAAATAGGACCTGTTCAACTGTTCATAATCAGCCTTTACATCCCGTAAAAAATTAACTTTCTGAAAAGCGGCACCCAGGGCCTGGGCCGATGGTTTTAAATCGGTATACATATTTTTATCCCCTTCGCAAAAAACAAACAGGCACATTAATCCTACTACTTCGGCACTTCCATAAATATATTCTTTGTAACCATTACTGTTGTATTTCGTTTTGCTCAGATCCATTTCCATACTGCTGAAAAAAGCTTCGATCAATTCATGTGAAATACCATAATCCCTTACGGTTATCTGGAAACTGTGCAAAATCGGATTTAAACTGATACCCCTTTCAATGGCAGTATAGGTTTCTTTCTTAAACTCCAGGAGCAGTTCTTCTTTTTTATATTGATGAAAAGTATCTACAATCTCATCCGCAAACCGGACAAACCCATAAATATTATAAATGGGCACCCGTAAATCGGGGTGCAGCAGCTTAATGGCACTGCTGAAGGAAGTACTGTACTTCTCCGTTACAGCTTTACTGCACTGCTGGCTTACTTCATGAAAATGCTTTATCATTCTCTTAATCTGGTTTTGGTTATTAACGTTTTGTCAACCAAAATGTTTAACTACTTCTTTCGCTACAACCTCCCCACTAATTAAACTGGGAGGCACCCCCGGACCAGGTACCGTTAATTGACCGGTGTAAAATAAGTTTTTTATTTTAATACTCCTGCAGGAAGGCCTCAAAAGGGCTGTCTGCATCAAAGTATTCGCAAGGCCATAAGCATTGCCTTTGAACGAATTATAATCGGATGTAAAGTTACTTATAGAATAACTTTTTTTGTATATAATATTATTTTTTATGGACTGGCCCGACTTATTTTCAAACCTGGCCAGTATTTTTTTAAAATAGCTCTCTCGTAATTCTTCCGTATCTCCTTCTAAACCAGCTGCAACAGGGATCAGAAAAACCAAATTATCGCAGCCAACAGGCGCTACGGATTCATCAGTAACAGATGATACAGACAGGTAAAACAACGGGTCAACAGGCCACTGTTTTGTTGTATAGATCTCTTTCCCATGTATATCAAAATCAGCATCAAAGAACAATGAATGATGGGGTACGCCTTCCAGTTTTTTATTTATTCCAACGTAATACAACAGGCAACTGGGAGCCATGAGTCTTTTGTCCCAATATTTATCGCTATATGTTCTACACTGCTCTGGCAAAAGTTTAGACTCAATAAAATGATAATCCGCTGCGCCTATTACCACATCAGCCTCATAAGCCCCGGTCCCTTTTACCACTACCTGTGTTGCTTTATTATCAAAGACATTTATTTCAGTAACATTCTTTTCAAAAATAAAATTTACGCCAAGCTCTTTCGCCAAACGGTACATTCCATCCACAACAGCATACATTCCTTTCTGAGGATACCAGGTTCCCAGTTTAATATCTGCATAATTCATCAGGCTATACAATGCAGGGGTATCTTTAGGAAGCGCTCCCAGGAATAAAACAGGAAATTCCATCAGCTGTCTGAGCTTTGGATTTTTAAAAAATTTACCAATGTGTTTTTCCATTGAGGTGAACACATCAAGTTTAAATATCCCCTTAATGGTATCCCAATCCATAAACTCAGATAGTGACTGGCCGGGTTTATACACCAGCTTGTTGATTCCAACTTCATATTTATAGGCTGCTTCTTTTAAAAAGGCATCCAGTTTTTTACCACTACCCGGTTCAATATTGTCAAATAATTTTCTTAATTCGTTGTAATCAGCAGGTATATCCATGATTTCATCCTGCCAGTAAATACGGTATGAAGGGTTGAGCCGGTCGAGCGTATAATATTCGGGTACTTTTTTTCCGAAACAGGCAAAATACCTTTCAAATACATCCGGCATCCAGTACCAGCTTGGGCCCATATCAAATACAAAACCTGCTTCCTTCAACTGTCTTGCACGTCCGCCGGGTGTTGATTGTTTTTCCAGTACGGTTACATCCCATCCGGCTTTAGCCATAAATGATGCAGCTGATAAACCTGCAAACCCGCTCCCTATAATTACTGCTTTTTTCAAAGTACTAAAGTACGCTATAGAATTTAACAGAATAACGTACCAGTGGGTATTATTTTAAATTATGATCTTGTTAATTCCTGCTTTAAGAGTTTCCGTGCAAAATGTATCCTGCTTTTTATGGTTCCCAAAGGTTCGGCCAATAAATCCGCTATTTCATGGTATTTGTACCCCTCAAAATATAACTCAAATGGATTTTTAAATATTTCAGGTAGCTGGTGAATGGCTTCTTTAATTTCTTTTAATGAAAGCGTCGTTTCTGCTGCATTTGCTGTTGTAAACTGGTTATAATCCAGCAGGTAGTCATTAGGAGTATTATCAAAAATGGTATTCTGTTTTGCACTTCTCCTGTAGTTATTAATAAAAATATTACGCATGATGGTATACATCCACGCTTTAATATTGGTTCCGGTATTATACTTATCCCTGTTGGCCAGTGCCCTATATAATGTTTCCTGTATCAGGTCCTTTGCCGATTCCATATCTCTTGTTAAAGACATAGCAAAGGGTTTTAAGTACTCGGTGTTGCTGATAAGCGATTGGTTGAATTCTACTGTTGACATGATTTAATTGTTTAACTATTAAGACACAAAGTTAAACAATAAATGTAAAAAACAACCATTTTTGTTTAATTATTTTAAATATTTATTAAACAAACTGTAAATCAGTGACTTATACCAAAAATAAATAATGGGTGGAGAACGTTTTTTACAATCCGGATAAAAATTCCATTACTTCGGCGTATGATTTTTTAAAATTAATCGGCGGAAGAATCTTTTTTTCATAGGTATTGGTTAGCTGCCCTGAAATAATTACAGGCGTATTGGGGAAAAGAATACCAAGTGATGTGATGAATTTATCAAAATTAAACTTTGGTCCAACTGTAGTTAAATGTGTATAAATATAATCCGGTTTTTTTAATTGGGCAAGGTACTCCACATCTTTTAACGGGATACTGCAACCCAGGTAAATGGTGCTGACGCCTTTATTTTTCAGCATATAATTCATAAAAAGCAGGCTCAGCTCATGATATTCGGATTCCGGCAGAAATAATAAAACAGATTTATTTATATGAACACTGGTTTGTATACTATCAATACCAACAATAAGTTTTTGGCGAATGATATTAGTTACAAGATGCTCCTGCCCCGGATTAATATGATTGGTGAGCCATAGAATTCCTATTTTTTCAAGGAATGGAAAAATAATTTGAGAGATCGTTTTTTCGATACCTTTTGTTGCAATAAAATCATCCAATACCTCCTCGAAAGATTCCATATCAAGGTCGATCATATTTTGAATCAGCTTATTTACAATCCTATCCTGCAGGGCTTCCAGTTGATTTAGAGAAAGAATCTTTTCACTGATTTCTGTCTCATTCATCTTATCAATATTCGAAATTTTGAAACCGAATTTATTGAGCAAAGCCACATTTAATAATTTCTTAAGTTCATCGTTGCTGTAAAACCTGATATTCGTATCGGTACGATGTGGCCTTAAAAATGAATAACGCTGTTCCCATATGCGGATAGTATGGGCTTTTATGCCTGATAGGTTTTCGAGATCTTTAATGGTGTAAGATTGCATATTCTGAATTTACTCTAACCAATACAACTAAAGGCCGGAATTGTTTAATTACAACTCATAAATTCTTTAACAAAGTTAGGGTATTAGCTTAAAACAGGCGCTCAGGCAGATCTTTGAAGATTTTATGGGTCATTTGGTTTTTGGGAACCAATATTGACCAGGCAGTAAGAAATATGATCATAATATCGGTATAGAGGGAAGCCTTTTTTTGATACCATAATTCCAAAGCTCCTTTATATGGATATATGGCCGCATACATTGCCCTGGGATCTTCGGCATCTGAAACCAACATTTCTTCATCCCGGAAAATGAGCGAACCAATACCCGTTATACCGGGCTTGCAATTATAGATCACCTGTTGAACATTTTCAGGATACAGCTTAAAACTAACGTCCATCAATGGCCGGGGGCCTACTATGCTCATATCGCCTTTTAAAACGTTGATGATCTGTGGCAACTCATTTATTTTGGTCATTCGTAATATCTTTCCAAATTTAGTAACCCTTGAGTCGTTTCGTAAAGTAATTTCTCCGGTGCCCATATTCGGACTGTTCTTTACCATGGTTGCAAATTTCCAGATATTGAACATGCGGTTTTTATATCCAATTCGTTTTTGAAAATAAAAAACTTCATGTTCACCGGTAAACATTAAAATGATGATGGATGGTATGAGAAGAGGAGATAACACTATCAGTGCAGTGACAGCAATAAGTATGTCTATAAGCCTTTTTAATAATCTATACATGAGCCGTTTCTGGTTTCTTGTTTGTTGTTACAGGTTTCTCGTTTTTAATTTTGAATAGCAATTACTCTTACACAACGAGAAACAAGAAACGAGTAACAGGCTTTCAATACACTTCTTTTATCTTTTCGCAGACAGCCTTCAGTTCTTCATTGGTGATATTTGTTGAACAGGGTAAACTTAAGCAACGCTGGTATACAAAATCAGAGTAATTGTTTTTATTGTAAAAAATATTATTGGTAAACATCCGAAGCTGATTCATGGGTACCCAAAAAGGCCGGCTCTGCATTTTGCTATCATTCAGTATTTTCAATACCTCTTTTTGTTTTTCCGTAAGGATGGTAGGTAACCAGCAGTTTGGATCTACATATGTATTCACTTCCTGAAATTTGATATCACCAACTCCCTGTAATTCATTTTTATAAAAAGCCGTAATCTCCTGCTTACGTTTTATGAAGCCGGGCAGTTGCTCCATTTGTGCAACACCCATGGCTGCTGCAACATTTACCAGGCGGTAGTTATAGCCAATTTCATCATGTACATATTCAAACGGATCGCTTTTGGCCTGGGTGGTTAAATGTTTGGCTTTTTTTGCCAGCGCTTCATCATTGGTGACGATCATACCACCTCCACCTGTTGTAATTATTTTATTGCCATTGTAACTGAAGGTACCCATCAAACCAAAACTACCTGCATGTTTTTGTTTATAATAAGAACCCAGTGCTTCAGTACTGTCTTCAATAACGGTAACATTATATTGTTTGGCTAAAGCCATTAACCTGTCCATATCGCACATATTACCCAACACATGCACGGGCATTAAAACTGGAATTCTTCGGCCATCTTTTTTATAATGACATTGGTGGTTGCGTTGCTCTGTTTCCTCTGTTAAAAATTGCTCCAGCAGATCCAGGTCCATTTGCCAGGAGCCGGGATGTGTATCAATTAAAATGGGATCGGCACCGGTATATTTAATAGAATTACAGGTAGCAATAAAAGTAATGTTTGGGGTGATTACATAATCATTGTCATTAACACCCATCATCACCAGACAAATATGTAAGGCGGTGGTTCCACTACTGGTAGCTACTGCATATTTAGTTCCTGCAAACTCTGCACTCATTTTTTCAAACTGGTCTACATAGGCTCCAACACTGCTTACCCAGCCAGTATCTAAACAATCCTTTACGTATTTCCATTCGTTGCCGGCCATGTTTGGTCCACTGAGTAAAAGCATATTCTTTGGGTTTTTTGATAAACGGATTCATCATCCCGTTTAGTATTGTGGTGCAAACCTATTAAAAAAACAGCTTCAAAGAATACTTTTACCAGCTATTTCATTTTTACATTATTGAGCTTGTTTAAAAACTTACAGCTATGGAAGCAGTGATGAAACTGTTAGTATTTACAAATGCATTCCCTTTTGCAAAAACATTGTCTTTACTGTTTAAAGTTCTTGCTTCCAGACGAATGAATGCATTTTTAACCGGGGCATAGTCAAGATTAAAAGAAAATGCTGTTGTTTGAAAACCATTGGGTAAACCGCTGGCGATGATTACTCCATACTTATCGTAATAATATTCTCCTCTTGCTGCTATAGACCATTTAGGACTGGCTGCATACTTTAAAATCAGGACCGGGGTATACCAGGTATTCATGGCGCTGCTGCCCTTTACTTTTTGTTCTGATCCAATATCAAATCCGGCAGTGATGCCAAACTTGCTGGTAACATTAAAAACACCATACACATTATGAAAGTAGCGCCATTGGCGCACACTATCAGGCTTATCCGTACCTATGAACGTACTATAGTTTAAAAGTATTGAGGCATTGGGCTTATACTGCACCCGTGTACCATAGCTCATCAGCGAATTTCCATCTACTCTTTTGATACGCTGCCATCCGTTTAAAAGCAAACCACTTACTATCCATTTATTATTATCGCTGGTATATGTAATTTTAGCCCCTGATTCAAAATAAGGGGAATTATCAGCCAATATGCTCCTGGTTAGTACCCAGCAATCTTTTGCCACGGCACTTTCAAAACCAATATGCGATGAAAAAATACCAGCATCTATCCAAAGGTTCTTCTTTTTTGAGATCTTTACCCCTGCATTGGCTTCATAAATATTTTTTAATACTCCTGGTTCGGCAGCGTAGTTAGCGTTCATGTATGTACCCGCTGCAATTGCAAGGTTTGCTCTTACCTTATCTGCATTATAACTTCCTTTCAGGAATCCAAGGTTGAGATTAAATTCATTATGCCTGTCATGACTGTAAAAAAATGCCGGACGGTCATTATCTGCAGGCTTATTAAAATCATAGTTATAGTATACTTCCACATATGCACTGAAGTTTACCTGATAAGTTTTTGCACTATCCTGTGCAAGCATATTTGTACTTTTTATAAACACCAATCCGAAAAAAATCTTTTTTATATTATTACTAACCATTTATTTTTTTTAATGTGCTTAAGCTACAGCCTTTATTCACTACGTATCAATTCACTGTTTTGTACAGGATGGCAGATAAATGGCACTTGTTCTGCCACTACGTCGCTTTTCAAAAGCTCCGTTCTTCATGGCCTGTACCCCATCGGTGATATTACCGTAATCTGTAATCAATATAATTTCAACAGAGGGATATTTGGGTTTGATATCTTTTACAAAATCAACTCCATTGCCATCCGGAAGTTTTACATCACACAAAACAATGTCGAAAGATTCCTTTTCCAGTAATCTGGAGCCGGCTTTTAATGTGCCCGCTTCTGTAACAGCAAATCCCTCCAACTTAATAATACGGGTTAGTAAACTGCGAAGTTTTTCTTCATCATCTATAATCAGTATTTTTTTCAACGTGTTGTACTATTATATTTCAAAAGTAGATAAATATCAGTAACGCCGGACGTAAACAGGCAATCTACTTCCGCCATTTTTTAAGATACTCAACAGAACGTTTTTCTATCAGCAGGTAAATGGGTATGGTAAGGACAACTGCCACCAATACGCCTGTATAATAAGGCAGGCGGCTGTAAAAAACAAGGCGGCCTGCATATAAAGTAATTAAAGAATAGGTAAGCAGCAGTAGCGGCAAATGGTTAAGATAAAGGCTGTAACTGATATCGCCCAGCTTCATCAGTAACGTGTTTTTGTTTTTTATGAAATAAAGTATATAGTCAAAAATAAAAAAAGAATAGACCAGGGTAACCATATCTGAAAACTTTTCGGATACCATTTTATTGGACACATTTACGGCTACAAAAAAAACAGCCAGCAGGGCAAGGTAAACCCATTTCTTTTTAATAACCGGTTGAAGTGAAATAGTTAAAAAGTAATCGTACAGCATTAAGCCTGCCACAAAGAACAACTGGTAATAAAAGATCTCTTTTTGGGTTATCAAAAACAAAATGATAAACAAGCCGGCGGCTATAAATTTCAGATACCTGCCTGGTTTATTATATAACGGAAACAGCAGGTAAAAGATCAACTCATGCCCCAGCGACCAATAGGCATAATTAAACCCGGCATACTCCCCTTTTTCAATAAAAAAAATGGTTTTGATTACCTGGCCAAAAGAAAAGCCGTTGTAAGCATCACCAAGCCGGGTATTATACTCTCTTACATTTCCGGTAATGATATTGGGGTTAATATAATTGATACAGATAAAAAGCATTCCTGTTGATAATAACAGCGAAGCTAAAAAAGGCCAGTATATCCTTATCCCCCTTAGTTTATAAAAATTACTCCAGGTATAATGATGAATGGAAAAAGAATGTTTGATAACAAATGCAGATAAGATAAAAAAAACGATCACACATTCTTTGCCGCAGGAGCTGAGCATATCCAATGAAAACAAGAGATAATCGCCGGCACTGTGCAGGCCTATTTCTTTATAGTAAACCGTTCCGCCTACCCAAAAAACATATTTTGCATGAAAAAAAACAACCAGTAAGGCTGCCAACCCACGTACCATATGCAAATACCTGATGTTAGATAAAGCTACTTTCATTGATCAGCTTTGGGTAAGCCCTTAATTTAATTCCGGAAAAAATAATTATATATTTCTGAATTTCTGCCCAAATGAATCAGTAACAATACCTGTTTTTAATAGCGTATATATTTCTTTCACTCCATCGGGTACTTTTTTAGTGATGGTAAACCCCAATTCATTTTTTATTTTATCAAAATTTACCCGGTAGTCTCTCGGGTCTTCGCTGCTGTCAACATAAATAACATTTACATTGGGTACCACTTTGCAAACTTCTTTAATGATCATTCCTTTATTATAATTCTCTTCCGTTGTGCCCACATTAAAAACGTTGGCCCTTACTTTTTCTTCCTTGCTTTCCAATACCAATACCACCGACCTGGCCAGGTCATCTACATGGCAATATGGCCGCCAGAATTGCTGGCCCCATATTTCCTGCTCACCATGAACGGCTGCATTACGTGTAAATTCATTCACGGTTAAATCAAACCGTATCCTTGGAGAAAAACCATACACCGTACTAAACCGTAAAGCGGTGCTGCACATCCGGCTGTCTTTTTTTTCTTCAAGTATAAATTTTTCAAACTTCACTTTTAACTCTGCATATAAAGAAACAGGATTCAATTCAGATGTTTCTACAACAAAAGAATCGGGGTCGGCCATTTTACCATAATTACTGCAGGTACTAGCAAATACAAAGCGTTTTATACCGGCTGCTTCTGCCTTATTAAATAACTGCACGGCCCCATCCCAGTTGGTTTCATTGGCTTCCCCGCTGAATTTTTTACAGGCCGGGTCGCCCACAATAGCTGCCAGGTGCGCAATAGCATCTATACCTTGTAAAGCATTATCTACATCTTCCGCATTGCGAACATCGCCTTTCATAAACTCAAAATCAGGATGCAGCATCACATCATACAATGCATCACCGCCAAATTTTAATGAATCAAAGGCCCTAACCTGGTAACCTTTGTTTAATAACTGGCGAACCAATACGGAGCCAATATAACCGGCACCTCCTGTTACTAATACCTTCATAATCTCAGATTTTTTTGCGCTGCAAAGATAAGGAGTTTGGATACGGGATACGGGATAAAAGATTGAATAACACCAAGCTGATAAAGATCCATCATCAGGTATCTGCTGCTTTAGCCGGCACGCCAATTACCATAACATTATCCGCTACATTTTTTACAACAACTGCACCTGCACCTATCATTGCATTTTTTCCAACAGTAATACCTTGTTTTATAACTGCATTGGCACCTACAAAAGTTCCATCACCGATCTTTACATTCCCACACAATACTGCACCCGGACCAATATGGGCAAAATCACCAACAACACATTCGTGTTCTATAATGCAGCCGGTATTGCATATGGCACCTTTGCCAATGGCCGCCAGCGGATTAATGACTACACCTGCTGCAATCATCACCCCATGTGCTGATATCGTTGCAGCGTCATCAATTACCGAATCAGGGTGAATGCCATTTACAGGAAAAAGTCCCTTCTGTTCAAATCGTTCATAAATTTTATACCGGATAACATTATCCCCAACAGCAATAAAAAAACCATTTTTTTTAATGGCTTTTAAAGCATCTTCAGAAGATTCTGCACCAAAGTAGGTAAGATGGAAAGGATTGTACTCTTTTTCATTTACATCGCAATAGCCGATAACCTTTTTTCCGGATGCTTTTAAAATGCTGTAAAGAACAAAGGCATGTCCGGAGTATCCAATTAAAATCATTTTTATTTTATTAATCGTCTAATTTACCAATGATTTGTAAGCCTCCAGCATATTTTGCCAGATATTTTCCTGCCGGTAATCTTCCCTGATGATCTGCTGTAATTTTTTTGCCATAACCTGCATATGTGGTGGATTTGCTATGGCATATTGCAGCAGGCTTAACATCTGTTGTTCATTTTCCTGTTCAAAAATCAAACCGGTCTCGTTGTGGGTAACAATATCAATATTGCCGGTTATATGGCTGCAGATAACAGGCAGTTCCATAGCGCCTGCCTGCAATAATACATTGGGGAACCCTTCCCGGTGAGAAGGAAAAATAAAAAGATCAGCCAGGTACATATAGTATTCCACATTATTAGTCCAGTTGACGTGGATTATATCCTCATTTTTTTCAATTTCATGTAATGTAACCCCTGGTAAAGGGTCTAATGCGGATTCATAACCACCAACAAGGATCAGTTTTAAAGAAGGATCTTTTTTTTGCAGTTGTAAAAAAACATTTACCAATTCAACAATACCTTTATCGGCGACCAGCCTTCCTATACAAAGCAGGTACCTGTTTTGATCAGAAAATTTTACCTGGTTCTTAATGTCAGTGAAAATTTTTTCATCTAACATTTTTTCGTTAAAACGATTCAGGTCAATACCGTTGGTTGAACCTTTTCCCAATATTTTAAGCTTTTTGCTCCGGGTTAGTTTTTTTTCCGTAATAAACTTCATTAAAGAATTACTGTTTGGCCATACCTGGTTTGCTGCAGCATAGGTAAGTTTTTCTACCCCTTTTAACAGCTGATATTTAAATCCTTTTTCCACCATTAAAGGTAAACCCGCAACGGTATGTATCCTGATTTTTACGCCACATAATTTTGCCGCCACCATTCCCAACAATCCGGCCTTTGGAGTATGCGTATGTACAATATCCGGTTTTTCCTTTTGAAAGATCCTGATCAACTTAAATAAACAGGTAATATCCTTAAGCGGTGTAATTTTTCTTGTCATAGGTACAATAATATGCCTGCACTGCTCCTGCTTAATGACCCCGGCCAGTTCCTGTCCGTCTGCACTTATCATCAGCACATCAAAACCATGGGCGGCCATAAACCGCATCTGGCCCGGTAATAAATACCGCAATGCCATTGGGACCGTTGTGATGCGGATTAATTTTTTATTGGTGTAAGAATCTGGCAATAGTATTGGTTAAAGAGTGATGCCGTTTTATCATATCTTTCTGATCAGTCAAAAATAACTTCATATTATTGAAAGACAAATTAGAATTTTAAGATAAATTTGATTTCATTTGATGATACCGGAATATTTTACCGGCGATAATGCCAGGCACCGCAAAAAAATCAATTTACTTTAATGGGTTTTACAGATTTCATATTATACCCGGTTTATGTTGCTTTATTCTATTTTCTCTTTAGTGCCCGGAGAAAAAATTATACCGATCCTGTACTTAAATATTATCACAAACAGGCCTTTTGGATAAAAGCACTTTCGGTATTACCTTTTACCTTATTTAATACGGTTCTGTCACCGGGAGATTCATTTGGTTTGTTTTATACAGAAGGGGCAAATATCTCCAGTCTCATTCTAAAAGACCCCGATACCCATTTAAAATGGCTTTATTCACCCGGAATAGATTTTGATCAGACATTGTTAAAGAATTCCCTTAACCTTGGCTACCTGCGGGCAGAAAATAATTATATGGTTGTACGTATAGTTGCCCTTTTATCTTTTGTTTCCTTTGCAAAATATCTTATACTGAACCTGTTCTTTTCCATGATCGCCTTTTCGGGAGCCTGGCGGTTATACCGGTTTTTTTATGAACAATATCCACATTTACATAAACAACTGGCTATAGCTATACTGTATTTACCCACTTTTGTTTTCTGGAGTTCGGGTATTTTAAAAGACCCGCTTTGCACGGCATCAATCGGGTGGATCACCTATTCGCTTTACGAAATTTTCTATAAAAAGAAGAATCTTTTAAATAACGTTTTTATACTATTGCTGTTTGGTTACCTCCTGTACATTATAAAAGTATACATACTCATATCCTATATTCCTTTCTTTTTTGTTTACCTGGTCCTTAAAAATGTAACCCTTATTAAAAACAGGATACTGCGTGTCATGCTTGTACTGGGGATAATTATTGCCACTATGTTTACGTTTACCACAGTAACAGAGCAATTGGCAAGTACATTGAGTAATTATGGAGGAACGGATATAGCAAAAAATGTTTCTATTTATCAAAAAGCCTATGCTGAACAGGAAAATGCTGCTTCCAATTTTTCGCTGGGGGTTGAATTTGACGGGTCAATAACGAGTCTCATTAAAATAGCTCCCATGGCCATTATTGCCACACTTTACCGGCCTTTCCTATGGGAATCAAAAAAACTTACCACGCTGTTATCATCTTTTGAAAGTCTGGCCATAATGATATTTACATTAATGGTATTTTTTAAAGCCGGGGCTGGCCAATTTTTGAAATCGTTTACCCGGGATCCGGTAATTTTATATTGTATTTTATTTGCCTTATTATTTGCCCTGTTTGTGGGTGCAACTACAGCTAATTTTGGTTCTTTGGTCCGGTATAAGATTCCCTGTATACCTTTTTACCTTATTGCCCTGTTCCTGATACAGGACAGAACAGGCAAAATAAAAAGCAGCCTGGTGATTAGTCAGACTGCGTGATTTCAGAGGGAGTTATAATTTGATAACCTAAGCGTTTGCCGCCCTTTTTAAACGACCTGTTGTAAAAGGAGGAATTAATGGCAACCAGGTTTTTTTCATATAATTGCTTATTGAACCGGTTAAAGAAAAAGTTTCGTTGGTTTTTAATTTTGTTAATATCACCGGTGGGGTAGCTTCAAAATTTTTATTAAAGGCATCTGTTACCGGCCACATCATAAAACCCAGTTTTTTTAATTTATCTGTTTTTTGATAAAGCATGATCAACCCTGCAAAGGCAACTATAAAACAACAATAGCTCAATAAAGCATAGGCTTTATTATTAAATTTTGCCTGGTGTATATAAAACCGGTTGCGTACATAATAATACATTTTCCAGCCACTGATGTAATCCCAGTCTTTTTTTACAGAAAAGGCAGTTGTAGGATGGTAATGAATACTGTTGGATACCGTACAAACAGGAATTTCGTTTTGCTTAACTATCCGGTAATAATATTCGGTCTCATCACCCCACAGGAAAAATTTAGGCTTTGGAACTCCTACCCTTTCGATTATTCTCCGGTGCAGTAAGGTTCCATTAAATGGGTGCCCGATGCCTTCAATAAGTTTACAATCCACTTCATCAAGGGTTTTATAATGCCCTGTCTTCCAAACAAATGATTTCTTATCTTCCTTATCAATAACCGCACAATTCAACAACCGCAGGCAACCGTCATCAGCCTCTAATAAATTTTCCAGTGCATTTTCTTTTGGATAACCGTCATCATCCATACACCAAAGCCATGAATAGCCTTTTTGGTAGGCCCATTTTATACCTGTACTGAATCCACCGCTGGAGCCCAGGTTATTTTGATTGATGAAAAATATATCCGTTTGCTGTTCCAGCCAGTTTGCTGTTCCATCTGTACTGCCATTATTGATAACAAGAATAGCATCTAAAGGGCGGGTTTGATTACGGAGTGCAGTTATACATTCAGAAAGCAGGGCACATCGGTTGTACGTAACAACTACGGCAATAGCCTTTTCCATAGGATTGGTATTTGTGGTTTTAAATCAGAGATATCAGGACTTTTCTATAACGGAATGAGAATCCGCTTATTGCATACTATGCCTGATTTTTTTAAACCTCCGTATTGGGGAAGACAGGAGGTACTTTACTGGTAACTAGTGTTTTAAGAAAGGATCTTGAAAATTCCAGGGCTTCGCCAATTACATTATGCATATCCATATAACGGTAAGTAGCCAGCCTGCCAATAAAAGATACCCCGAGTAAATTTTCAGCATCTTTCCGGTATTGTAAAAGAAGATCTTTATCGGGAGAGAGTCTTTTTGGGTAATAAGGTATATCGGAGGGCCCGGTTTCTTTACTGAACTCTTTAAAGTAAATGGTTTTATCGTGCTGTTCCCAATTTGCAAAATGCTTGTGTTCGGTTATTCTTGTATATGGCACTTCTTCATCACAGTAATTCATTTGGGAGGTACCCTGAAAATCGCCATCGGCATAACCCGTTTCAAAAGTTACCGTTCTGTACCCCAGGCGGCCATATTTAAAATTGAACCAGGCATCAATAGGACCGGTATAAAATACATGGTCGTATGTACTTATATCCATTGACGTTTCAAATTTCTTATTAAGTGAAACATGAATATCCGGATGATCAATTAATTTTTGAATAAGGGCAGTATATCCCTCTACAGGAATACCCGTAAAAATATTATTATGATAGTTATCGTCAAAATTAAACCTGACAGGGATCCTTTTTAAAATAGAAGCCGGCAACTCCGTGGGTTCACAACCCCACTGTTTTTTTGTATACCCGTAAAAAAAAGCATAATACAATTCTTTTCCAATAAAACGCAAAGCCTGTTCTTCAAAATTCTGCGGATCTTTAATCGACGTATCAGCCAGGGTTTCTAAAAATGCTTTTGCACCTGCCGGTGTAAATGACCTGCCAAATAACTGGTTGATCGTATGAAGATTAACCGGCAATGAATATACTTTACCGTTACACATTGCTTTTACACGGTGTACATATGGCCTGAACTCTCCCAGGCTGTTCACAAAGTCCCATATTTCTTTTTTATCGGTATTAAAAATATGCGGCCCGTATTGATGCACCATGATACCGGTTTGGGCATCTCTTTCGGTATGACAGTTTCCGCCAATATGATTTCGTTCATCCCAAATCTCAACCGTACAGTCTGAATGCTGCACCAACTGATTAGCCAATACTGTTCCTGAGAATCCTGCGCCGATAACTAAATATTTTTTACTCATGGTTGGGATGCAAAATAAATCATTGATGGAATATGCTGCGGTAAATGACAATATATTTTTCTATAGCTTTTTCCAGAGAATAAAATTCTTTTGCTCCCTGCCGTATCCCATCGCTTTTAAAATGCATGCCCGAAGCGATCTTTTCTGCTGCTGTTGTTAATTCTTTATCATTAAATTCCTGAATAATAATTCCGGCATTATACCTGCCTACAATGGTTTCCACATCTCCAACCCCGCTGTTGGTAATTAAGGGTATACCCATTGCCATTATTTCGCCGTGTTTGGTTGGCGAAGATGATTGTTTTGAATAACAGGGTTTAATAAAAAAAACAGAATAATCGCTTAAAGAAAGCATCATTGGCACTTCCGGCCGTCCTGCCTTTTGTATAATGATCTTATCCGTACCCAGGCCATGCCGGGCAGCAGCCATTCTGATCGCTGAATGGCGGTGTGGTGATATAAATAAAAATTTTGCTGCCGGTTTTTTATCGCAGAGTATCTTACAAAACCGCATCATTTCATCAGTCAAATACCATCCACCGATAGAACCCAGATAACTAATGATAAAATCATCTTCGCTGATATTCAGTTCTGCCTTTAATCTCTTTTTTTCAGCATCACTGAACCTCCCCGGGTCAAAAAGGTCCAGGTCGGCACTGCAGGGGATCACCTTCAGCGGAATATCTTTCTTATATTCTTTCCAACCCTGAATAATTTTTTCTGCAGCGTAAGTAAGACAAACAATACCGTCGCTTTGGGCTACAGCCTCTTCCTCTTTTCTTTTAAAAAAATGATAAACTGCTTTATACAATGGGTTACCGGGGTTCCACATATTCCCTTCTACCCGGCTGTCGGCATAAAACTCCCGGATATCATTTAAAAATTTCACCCCCATTTTTTTCTTCATCCATAATCCTACCAATGCAGGCACACCCGGCCGGGTATGCACCATATCGAGCTTGTGTTCCCGGTGAATTTTTTTGGCTGCTTTTTTTAGTTTTATAATATCCAAAACAGTAGAAAGTACCGGTGGATATTTGGTATAGTTAATGGGGTACCAGTTGATGTTAAACCCTTTTAGCAATTTTTGAATGGATGACCTGTTTTGCTGAAACACCTGTTTTTTTTCGCAGCTCAGTAAAAAAATGGAAAACCCGGCTTTGGCAAGGCCCTGCAGGTAAGGTATCACCTGGCTTTGCCCCAATGGATCGGTCATACCATCGTAGGAAATAAAAAGTATTTTTTTAGGGAGGTCCAATTTTTACTTATCCTGTTTTTAAAAATTTAATACCCTACAAGGTATCTTGCATAGTGTTTTAATAAAAAAACAAACCGGTATTTAAAAGAATGAAGACGAACATTAAAAGCCCTTACCTCCGGATTTTCCTTTAGAGGGACCGGATATACATTTATTGTATTTTCCAATAAAATATTTTTACCAACCTGGTTATCGGGAATACAATTTGTGCCGCTTCCGTCGTGCCCGATATTTGAGACCAGGGATATGGCTGGGTGCAGGCAAAATCCGTCATTCAAAAAAACCACTGAATGCCAGATGGTGTTCCAACTCTGGAATTTACCATCCGAAACCGCTTTAAGGCCCCAGAAAAATTCAAATGTATTATCCATATTCAGCCTGCTGATGCCACCCTTTTTCCTGATTGCCATTTTAACTGCAATAGAATCTGTTGTGAATTTATCCCAGGCCCGTTTCCAGGTAGCCCAGCCCCAACAGGTTGTATGATTATAAAAGTAGGTGGTTTCTTTTATATCCACGGAACCGAATTCAGCCCTCGAAAATCCACTGATATGCATCACTTCAGATGTATTTTCATACCTATCAAGTGCATCATTCATATATTTTAAAAAACCTTTAGAAACCAATACATCATCTTCCATTACGATTACTTTATCAAACCTGTTAACGGTTTCTGTAATTCCCTCCACGATGGATCTGAATAACCCTTTGTTTTTTTCCGCAATAACGATATTTACAATACCACACCATTTTTTTTGTGCCGCAATTTTTTTAACGGCTTCAATATTAGCCAATGTTTCGGAGCCGGCATTTTCTTTGGGGCCATCAATATATATCCACAATGCCGATTCGCCGGCCAGTAAATTATGGCTTAATGCCTCCAGGGTTTGCAGGGTATGATCTGGCCTGTTGTAAGCAAAATAAACTATAGGGGCTAATGACCGCATATCCTGAATTGTTTAACTGGTTCTTATGGTTGTTGAACTTTTCTTTAAAAGCGTATTGACAATTACCTTCCTGGCTATTATATAAAGCAATAACCCAAAAATAAGTGTATTAATTAATCCGGCTAACGCATCGCCTAATATCATAAAATTTTTTACCATTACAATATTAACGATGAGTGAACAGGCAATGGAAATGAGTGCCAGCGTTAATATTTTTCTCTTCTCCTTATGATATAACAGAAACAGGAAAATATAATTGTTCAGGCCCCAGATAAATGATGATAATGCCACCAATAAAAAAAACGGGATCCCTTCCATGTATATTCTGTTAACTACTGTATTATATAACAGCAATACAAACAATATACAGGGAATAGAAATTAAAACCAGCATTTTTAAAAAAGTGCCAAAACCCTTTCTGGAAGAAGCCAGTGTTGCCTCACCTGAGCTGATGGACTGATAAAGTTTTGGCTGTGCATACAGCAGTATGCTTTGTGATATGGTGCCTATCAGCGATCCAAATACACAGGCCACCGCATAAATACCCAGTTTGTATTTATCCACATCAAATATTGCCAGGAATATCTTGTTGGTTGAACCAAGGAGGAAAACACAAAACTGAAAAGCAAAGACCGGTATACCGAATTTTATCTCTTCCCACACATGGGCCATATTTATTTTAAAAGACAGGTAACGGTTTCTTTGATAATAAAAAAAACCGGTCAAATTAACAGCAATGAGCGATATGGCGATACCCCATATTCTTCCAACCCATCCGTGAAAAAGAAAAACGATCAGTACAATGGAAACACCATATTCAATCAAGGTTTTGCAGATCCCGAATAAAGCATAGTTTTTAACTTCATTCCGGTTACGTACCAAAGCAAATAACTGCTCGCTTAAAAATACTAAAAATGCAATACCCGGAATGATGTATATAAAAGATGATGG
>JANOGE010000243.1:0-17047 GCA_031414035.1 Chitinophagaceae bacterium
GCTTCTATCTCTGCAAATAATGATGCGGCTATTGGCGCTTTAATTGCCCAGGCAATGGCCAAGGTTGGCAAAGAAGGTGTTATTACTGTTGAAGAAGCAAAAGGAACCGATACAACAGTTGATGTAGTAGAAGGTATGCAGTTTGACCGTGGTTATATCTCTCCATACTTTGTAACCAACAGCGAAAAAATGCAGGTTGAATTAAGCAACCCCTACATTTTAATTTATGACAAGAAGATATCTACCATGAAAGATATCCTTCACATTTTAGAAAAAGTGGCTCAAACAGGCCGTCCGCTGGTGATTATCGCCGAAGACCTGGATGGGGAAGCATTGGCAACCCTTGTTGTAAATAAATTGCGTGGCACTATTAAAGTAGCGGCAGTAAAAGCGCCGGGATTTGGCGACAGGAGAAAAGAAATGTTACAGGATATCGCCATCTTAACGGCCGGAATAGTTGTTAGCGAAGAACAGGGCTTTAAACTGGAGAATGCCGACCTTACTTATTTAGGCAGCGCCGAAAGCATAACTATTGATAAAGACAATACAACCATTGTTGGTGGTAAAGGCGTTAAAAAAGATATTACAGCAAGGGTAAACCAGATAAAAGCACAGGTTGAAACAACAACCTCTGATTATGATAAAGAAAAATTGCAGGAGCGTTTGGCCAAACTGGCCGGTGGTGTTGCCGTATTATACATTGGGGCTGCAACTGAAATAGAAATGAAAGAAAAGAAAGACCGTGTGGATGATGCATTACATGCAACAAGAGCTGCGGTTGAAGAAGGTATTGTGCCTGGCGGTGGCGTAGCTTATTTAAGGGCAAGCGATGTGCTGGCAAAAATGACCGGTGCCAATGAAGATGAAACAACCGGCATAGCAATCGTTCGCCGTGCGGTGGAAGAGCCATTGCGTATTATTGTTGAAAATGCAGGATACGAAGGAAGTGTGGTTGTAAATAAAATTAAAGAAGGCAAAGGCGATTATGGTTTTAATGCCCGTACCGAAAAGTATGAAAATCTTTTCAAGGCCGGAGTTATTGACCCTACAAAAGTTAGCCGAGTGGCATTGGAAAATGCTGCTTCTATTGCTGGTATGATGCTGACCACCGAGTGCGTGATAGCAGACAAGCCAAAAGAAGAAGCACCGCATAGCCATGGTGCACCGGATATGGGTGGAATGGGAGGATATTAAGAAGGTTTAAAAGGTTTAACGTTGAAGGTTTAAAGTTGAGAGCCTAAAAATACAGTCCCTTTTGCAGAAATGCAGGAGGGATTTTTTAATACAGGTCAACCTTCTGCACATTCATTTCAACCTTCTGTACCATTGCTGATTTCTAATTTTAAGATTGTATTACATTTAAGAAAGTATATAACAGCCAGCCATGAAAGTAGTCAATCACCTTCTGCCTTTCACCCTATTGCTAGTACCTCTCATTTGGGGATTATATGGTTTTTTTAAAACAAGGGGAGAAGCAAAAAATATTTTAACTGCATATAGAAAACCTGCCGGAGTATTGATCATTAATTCAGCGGTATTATATGCATTGGCTTTTAATCTCATTTTTTTTATACAGGAACTGTTTTTGGCCCTGGGTAAAAGATGGCTCGGGCTTAAAGCAATGCTGTATCACAATAACCATAACTGGGAAGGATCCCATCCAATGGAATCACTTGCACAGGGTTATGGCGCAGCAGCAATTTTTGTAACCGGGTTAATATGTATTATTCTGGCAAACAGAAAAAGACAGTCTGCTCATTGGACACATTTATTTTTACTCTGGTTTGCTTTCCAGGGATTGGTACAATCTATTCCTCAGTTTATTGCTGCTAAAGTTGCCACCGATACGGATACAGGTCAAGCTTTCACATACCTGGGTATAGGTGAAGGATTAGGATTTGTCATAAGCATTGCCGGTATAATAGCGATGCTTTACACAGGTGTACTTTTCAGTAAATATTTATTAAGATTAGCACCTTCTAATGAGTTGATCAACACAGCATCAGGCAGATTTGGTTATCTCTTTCGCATTGCTGTTCTTGCTTCTGTAGTTGGTGCCATACTCATCATCCCTTTCCGGATCATGCCATGGGACAGGGCTTTGGCCCCGGTAATGGTAACATTGATATCCATCCCTATGGTATTTGCGCATGCATGGAAAGCAAAAATTTCAACTACAATAAACAGCGATGTAAATAAGAAATTATTTATTGTACCCATAGTTTTGTTGTTGGCTTTGCTACTGATCTTTCAATTGATATTGGCTAAAGGGGTAGCGGTTTAATTGTTTGCAGACTATTCATTTTTTTCGATGTTACTTTGTGTAGCTTCATTCTAAAAGAAGAGAATTTTTTATTTATTTGTAAGCTAATCCAAACTAAGCTATTTTAAACATGCTCGGTATCATCGTTCAACTCTTCATTTCCTGGATCATCATCTGGTTTTTTGAAAAAGGTAACTTGGGTGTATTTGGATTTTATCCCACAAAAAAAAGATTGCTTGGCTTTACTTTGTTTTTTATTGTAACTGCTCTATGTTGCTGTTCCGACTTTTTTATGCGGATGCTTTTTGCCAGGCAGCAATGGGAGTTAAACCCAAAGCTTACCGCCAATCTTATTTTAACCGGGCTGTGGTGGAATATCAAATCAGTTTTGTTTGAGGAACTGATCTTTCGTGGAGTATTATTTTATATCCTCATTAAAAAGTTGGGGCCTGCAAAGGCTATTATCATTTCAGCCATTGTTTTTGGTATCTATCATTGGTTTTCTCATGAAGTGATCGGAAAGCCGGTACAAATGCTCATTACATTTCTTACTACCGGGGCAATGGGACTGGTATATGCCTATGGTTACGCAAAAACTTTCTCCCTGTACATTCCCATTGCCATTCATTTAGGATGGAATTTAATCCGAAGCGTTGTCTTTTCTGAAACAGTGATAGGAGAACAATTGCTGGTGCAGGTAAAACCGGTGCCGGAAGTAACGGTCGGTTATTTTGTTTATTTCTGCATTGTGTTTGTTCCTATGCTCAGTGCATTGCTGATAAACTTTTTTCTATTGAAGCGGCAGAAACAGGAACTATATAAAGTTTGATAAATAATAAAGCTGTCACGCCTCAGGCGTGACAGCTTTATTGACAGATACAAAACCTTAATATCTTTTTACCACAGTATAGTAGAACATTGCAGGAGGGCCTTCTACGCCACCTTCTTCCATTTTCTTTTTCAACTCAGGGGATTTAGAGAAATCCTCAGCCATTTTCATATCGCTGATAACAAAGGCCATTGTCACCGAGTGATTGTCGCCCACGTTGTAACCAAGCGCCCTGTCGGTAAGCCCGGCAGCCATGCGGTTAGGTTTGTCAGCGTCAAATACTTTCTTCCATGCATCCCAATCTTTTATTTTATGCGAAATCAGTACCCGTGAATCTCCATTTACGGTAGTATCCAGCATCTGCATATCCACATAGCTGATGGTTGGGGCACCCGTAACACCACTTTTCTTCATGGCATCTTTAAGGCCAGGTGAGGCAGCAAATTCTTTTGCCTTTGCAGCATCATCCATACGTACAACCACCATTACCATATTTGTATCCTTTGTTCCCCTTGCCAGCATTGCGCTGTGCAGTCCGTTTGCAAGCCGCATAGAATCATGCGCTTCATAAGTGGGTAAAAATTTTGCAAAGTTGGCAACCTTGTGAATAACGATCATTATGTTAGCCGGTTTGGCAGGGGCGGCGGGTGGCTCCGGCGCCTTTGCTGCAGTTGTATCCACAGCGGGTTCATCAGCTTTTTTTTCTTCTCCCGAATTACATGAAAAAAGGAGGGTGGTCATACATACCCCAATTGCAATTAGGACAAAAAATCTGAATTGCTTCATTTTTAAAATGGTTTTAAGTTTTAAATAAAATCAGAAAGTGAAATATGGGTAGGAAGGTTAAAAGTAAGTTATATGCAGGAGTAATGCAAGTAAACAGGGAATATTATTTCACTGTTTCAAAACACAGCTGTTTTCCTTCCTGTTTTTTTTGAAATTAAAACATAGCCGGAGAACAGTACGGTAAAAAAGAAACCACTCAACAAAAAGTATAATATTATCCCGGAGCGGTTTTTTTCTTTTATGATCCGGTAGATATAGGGCTTGGCCAGGGGGGTATTCCATTTCCGGTAGTATTCATCAAACAGGGGGTCTTTTGTGATTTCCCAAAGCTCTTTCATCATGGATGTAAGCAGCATATGGTATTTTTTGTCCGATCTCAGTTTATAAGCATCGTAATAACTCCATCCATTACCAATATCATAACCCGGTAAATTATTTTTTAAGGATAAGATACCCTGTTGCACCACGTATGCAGCAGAGTCATTTTTAGTAAGTAACCAGAATTTATGTACACCCAGTAGTGCAAAAATATGTCCATCCAATACCCGTGGGGTGTGCATGTTTGAATCTGCATATTCTTCATACCAACTGCCCACCGCTTCTTTAAAAGTAAATCCCCCCGACTGAATGGGTATATAAAAACCACGCAGCAGTGCCATTGCATTGTCTATGTATTGTTGTTTATGAAAAAAATGGTAAGCAGCAGTAAATGCTTCAATGGCACGGCCTGATGTCATGCCCGATGTCCAGGGTGCGCCAACAGAATCATAAAAAGGTTGTTCCCAGCCGAATTCGTATAAGGCATAATTATTTTTGTAACGCATATTATCAGCAAGCCAGTTTATACAATTCAGAAATCTGTCCTTTGTTGCTGAATCATTTTTTTCGTTGATCTGTTGATAATAATCAATGGCATAATTAGCAACGATGGTTGCATTGTACACCTTGCCTGCATGTATCCCGTTTTGTTCGGCATATTTAACAAACGGAATTCCTTTTTCATCAATAATGATTTTTGCGTAATTAGGTATAGAGTCATTCCTTATAGAATAAAAAGCAGTCCGTACTTTTTCCTCCCAGTCATCGCCTTTGTACTGCCCTGCCAGGGCAGCTAATGCCTGGGATAACAACGCAAGTATTATATTTTTAAGGATCTTTTTCAATGTTATGCGTTATAGTATATTCAGTTAAATAGGGTTAGGGAGATAATAAATAATCATTCCCCATCAACGATCTCCCCATAATCAATAAACAGTTCTTCATCTTTTTTTATATCACATATGGCTTCAAAAAATTCGCCATCATTTATGGAGATGATATTTGGTGTTTCAGAATGGTTTAAAAAATTGACCAGGTCCATTTTTTTAAATCCATAATCCGGCACAAAATAATTGTCTTCATCATAAAGGCAATAATTTTCTATCAATGCTTTTGAATGTGCAGGTAATAGGTCCACTTCCATTTTAGAAATGGCTATCCATTGTTCATTTATTGTTGCTTTGGAAAACATGGAGCGGCAACCTTTAGGAATGTCCTGCAGGGCAAATACACCAATACCCTCAATAGGAGAGGGTCTTATCATAACCCAGGTAGTAACGGAGAGTTCTTTTAATAATTCTTCTTTGGTCATTTTATTTCCTGTTCAATAAAACCATGTACAATAAAATATTGTGCGGTGCAATAGGTTAGCATGATGAAAGCCCCTGCATATGCAAATGGCTGATAAAATTTATTTATAGCCAGTATTGAATCGGACAAGACAAAGGTGGCGGCACCGGTTAAATAAAAAACGGCTGCTTTTTGATTCACTTTTAAAAAAATGTGTACACTGCACAGCATCATACTGCAGATAACGGCAGCATAAACCATCACCGGCAATTTCAGGTCGCCCAAATGCGGAAAGAGCAGCCAAACCAGGCCCAGGCCATACGCAATGATCAATACAATAAGTAGCGGGTATTTTTTTAATAAAGAAATCTTTTTGGATTTAATGCTGAGAAAATAAATAATGTACAGAATATGAGTGATTAAAAAACAAACGAGCCCAAAAATAAAAAACAAGGTATGTTTTGGTTCAAACATTAATAGTACATCACCCAGCCATGAAAAGAATAAAGCAACCAGCATTCGTTTCTTCCCGGGAACAGCAGCTGTTACAGCAGCTAAAAGTATGATCAGTGCCGGAATTAAAAGCGGCTTGGCGGCATAGTGCAATAAAGGAATGTTTGCAGCAATACCGATGATATCTGCGGCTGCAATCATCCAGAAAACAACCTGCAGCGTTTGGGTTTTATTTTTCATAGGTGCGGTAACCGGGTTCGTTATTTTAATTCTATATATGGATTACCGCCAAATAAAAGTTGCCTAACCGAGTCCCTTGCATGCGTGGTATCCGATAATGGTGTGTTTAATGGTAATGCTAATTTAAATATTACCGAGTCGTTCGTATATAATAATAGTTTGTGGCCATAACCGGCAAGCCTGTTATAAGCTTTTTGTGCCAGCAAAAGTGAGGGATAGTTTTTTATAACTACTTTAAATGTATAGCCGTTATTATTTGACGGCGGTACAAGAGCTGTTGCTGTTGAATCGGCCTTATTTGTTGAGGAGTCGGGGATGACTTTTATTACCGGTGTTGAATCCGGTTTTGCGGCAGGGCTTTCAGTAACCTGTTCTGTTTTATTTTTATTACCCGTTAAAAAATACCAGGCTGCAGCTCCGGTCATACCCAACCCGATAATGATGGCGGCTATTAATAATCTTTTTTTGCCGATAGGGGCGGATTTACTTTCTGAGGCAAAGGAAATATCATCTTCTTCCAGTTTTTCTTTTACTGCGATAGCTGCCGCTTCGTTCCTGGTATTAAAAGAATGGCCCTGGGTGAACTGGTATTCTCCCTGTTGATTTTTTATTAAAAGCCCCATTCCTTCGATGTTAAAGGGCTTACCGATATTTAAAAACTGTTTACCCAATACCAGGTAGGAGTCCAGGTCGGCAGAAGCCAGGGGCTTCATTTTCCGGGTTTGCTGCACAATAAAATTGATCAATGCATCATCTTCCGTTGACCTTGAATTGTATTGAAAGGATATGGCGTTAGCCGGTATTTCCGAATCTTTATCATTCTCCATAGGCATTACAAAATCAGGCGACAGGGTGAACGTCCCCATGCCCTGAAGCGTAATTTCTTTAGCATTGTAAAAGTGCTGAACCAGCAGTTGTTCTATTTTCATTACGGTAAGTTAAGCATAACAAACCTACAAGTTATTCGGTACATAACAAAGTGCTGTAAATTTGTATTAGTTTTGCGGCATGCTTTCTGAAAAAGATATACAATTCATGCTGTACTGGGAGAGTGAACGGGAAAAACAAGGCAGCATAAAGGGTAAAATAGTAAATGGGTTACCGATGGCGGTTTTATTCAGCCTTCCCATCATATTATTCATATTTGCCGTTTATATTTTTTTCCCGGACTGGTACACTAAAATTTCCAATACATCTTCAGGTACTTTTATCAGTATTATCATTGCTGTTTTCCTTTGTATCCTGTTTTTTTCATATTTCAGAATGTATTACAAATGGGAGATGAATGAACAATTGTACCGCGAATTAAAACATAAAAACGGTAAACCCAATCAAACAGATAACCTGTCAATAAATCCTTAAACATATAAATTTCTTTTATGATCTTCAGATTAATTATTCTTTTTTCATTTTGTATTGCCATGGTATCATGTAAAAAATCAACAGACAACGTTGGGTGTACGTTAACCGAGTCGGGCCTTGTGGCTCCTACTTCTGAAATTGCGATTTTGCAGGCATATGTTGCGGCCACCTACCCGGCTGCCATTCAACACCCGAGTGGTTTTTTTTATGAAATTATTTTACCCGGTACCGGAACAGTAACCCCGGCAGTTTGTTCAAATGTAACAGTGAAATATGCCGGGTATTTAACCAGCGGACTTAAATTCGACGAAAACATTACCGGTACCACTTTTCTTTTAGGGAAACTGATAGTGGGTTGGCAAAAAGGTATTCCTTTAATAAAAAAGGGAGGGTCAATAAATTTATACTTACCGCCATCTCTCGGATATGGAAATAATACCGTAGGGAGTATTCCGGCAAACTCTTATCTTGTTTTTAACATTCAATTACTGGATGTACAATAAAGTTTGGAAGTTTGTATCCGGGATGATATTGATAAATTTTGATTAAATCAGCGATCTGTTGAATCACGAAGCCATTTCGGTTTTTGATATGTTTAAAATTGGCGTAGGGCCCTCAAGCAGCCATACGCTTGGGCCTTGGCGTGCAGCACAAAGATTTACCCATTCATTCCAGGAAAAAAACCTGTTGAATGAAATTAAAAATATCCGTATAATCCTTTACGGTTCATTGGCTAAAACCGGGGTAGGACATGGAACCGATATCGCTGTTCAGCTGGGATTAAGTGGTGATGATCCTGTGACTTTTGAGGTAAATAATATTCATGCAAAAATTTCCGATATCCGCATGATGAAGAAAATTCTTTTGGCCGGGAAACATGAAATTGATTTTGATCCTGCAGAAGATATTGAATTTTTGATGAGTGAATCATTACCCTTTCATCCCAATGCGTTAAGTTTTTTGGTTACCTTAAATAATGAGGATACTTTTTCTGAAACCTATTATTCAATTGGTGGCGGCTTTGTTATAAAAGAAACAAACCCCGATGAACCCTTCGGGCAGGGAAAAGCTGAAGCCGGGCCTCATGATGTAAGCCTTCCTTTTCCGGTAAACACAGCTAATGAGCTGTTGCACTGGTGTATGAAAACAGGTATGAACATCAGTGAAGTGGTGATGGAAAATGAAAATACATGGCGAAGTGAAAAGGAAACAAAGAAGGGCGTGCTTAATATCTGGCGGGCGATGAAGGAATGTATTTACAGGGGTTGCCATGCAGAAGGAATTTTACCCGGCGGTTTACAGGTAAAGCGCAGGGGTGCAGGACTAAATAAAAAATTGCTGAGCGGTGCGGTTTATACTGATTATGACAGCTGGTTAAACATTGTTAAAAAAGGCGGCAATAATTTTACCTATATACTGGATTGGGTAAGCTGTTTTGCACTGGCTGTTAATGAAGAAAATGCAAGCTTTGGAAGGGTGGTAACAGCGCCCACTAACGGAGCCGCAGGGGTGATACCTGCTGTATTGCAATATTATATTGCTTTTTGTGATGGCGACACAGACGATAAAATAATCCATTTTTTATTAACGGCCGCTGAAGTAGGAAGCATCTTTAAAATAGGGGCCACCATCTCTGCTGCCATGGGTGGGTGCCAGGCTGAGATAGGTGTAAGCAGTGCCATGGCTGCTGCTGCACTTACCGAATGTTTGGGTGGTACACAGCGACAGGCCCTGATGGCGGCAGAAATAGCGATGGAGCATCACCTGGGCATGACCTGCGATCCGATAGGTGGCCTGGTACAGATTCCCTGTATTGAAAGAAATACGATGGGTGCAATAAAAGCAATAACGGCCAGCCAGCTGGCTTTACAAAGTTCACCTGATTATGCCAAAGTGAGCCTGGACAGTGTAATAAAAACGATGTGGGATACGGCACTTGATATGAACAGTAAATACAAAGAAACGGCTGATGGGGGACTGGCTGTAAATGTTCCGTTGAGTCTTTCAGAATGCTAGTCCTGAGTCCGGAGCTATTAGTTAGGAGTAAAGCCCCTTTAATAACCGGCACCCATCTCCTTACTACAAACTCTTAACTCTTAAACCCCGTACTTCCTCTTAATATCCCTGTCCGTTTCCCTTTCCTTTATGCTATCCCGTTTATCATAATTTTTTTTGCCTTTGCCCAAACCAATCTCCATTTTAAAATAACCCGATTCGGCCAGGAATAATCGTAAGGGTATAATGGAATAACCTTTCTCTTTTATTTTGCCTTCCAGTTTACGTAATTCACGTTTGTTGAGCAGTAGTTTTCTTTCCTGCAGCGGCTCATGGTTGCTGTGGGTACCAAATGAATATTCAGAAATATGCAGGCTCTTTACAAACAGTTCGCCTTTATGAAAAACGCAGTAACTGTCGTTAAAACTGGCCTTGCCTGCACGCAACGATTTTATTTCGGTACCCGAAAGGACCATTCCGGCTATGTAGGTAGCTTCAAAAAAATATTCGTAATGTGCTTTGCGGTTTGTAAGTTCCAAACTGTTGTTTTGCTGCAAAGGTATTGCCTTTGCCATATTTTATTTTCTTATAAATTATTTGATGATAGTTACAAAGCCTGCCAGGGTTCTCTGCCGTTGCGGGTTCAAGTATGTAAGAATAAGTACCGAAGGGAAGGGGTTTACTTTTACAGGTGGCGTTCTATGAGGTATAAAAATCCCTGCTTTCAAATTCGAGCTGCCCCTTTTTGATTATCCTTTAAAGATGACCAGCAAAGTCCCTAATTTTTCTTTCAGGTCTTTCCGGTGTACAATAAAGTCCAAAAAGCCGTGCTCCAGTAAAAATTCGCTGCGTTGAAAACCTTCCGGAAGATCTTTTTTGATGGTCTCTTTAATAACCCTTGGGCCTGCAAAGCCAATAAGAGCATCGGGTTCGGCACAAATAACATCGCCCAGCATGGCAAAAGAAGCAGTGGTACCGCCAAAGGTGGGGTCGGTACATAAAGAGATGTAAGGGATTTTTGCATCGCTGAGTTGTGATAATTTGCCGGATGTTTTTGCCAGCTGCATAAGGGAGAATGCACTTTCCATCATCCGGGCGCCACCACTTTTATTAATGATCATAAAAGGGATTTGGTGCTGTATACAATAATCGCAGGCCCTGCTTATTTTTTCACCCATCACACTGCCCAGGCTTCCGCCAATAAATTCAAAATCCATACAGGCAATGACAAGGTCATTTTCATTTATTTTTCCGTGAGCCACCGTTATCGAATCGTGAATACCCGTTTTTGCATAGGTCTCCTCCAGTCGTTTTCCATAGGGTTTCATGTCAACAAACTGTAAGTAGTCTTTGGATTTAATATTAGCAAACAGTTCGGTATATTGAGCGTCGTCAAATAAAATCTCAAAATATTCTTCACTGCCAATACGGTGATGGTAATCACATTTAGGGCATACAAATTTATTTTCGTGTAATTCCGATATGGTGCATGTGTATTTACAGGCCGGGCATTTAGACCATAATCCTTCAGGTGCATCTTTCTTATCTTTTGTTGAAGTAAGAATACCCTTTTTCATTCTCTTAAACCAATTGGCCTTTGTCTCTCCATTCATTCCCTCTTCACCGGCCAGGCTGGCATCAAAGTCTTCTTCTTTTTTCATAAAAACGTTTAAGAAGTTTCAGCGGTTAAAGAAGTTTGAGAAATTCAACATGTTTAAGGCTTAACCTTAAACTTTTGAACCTTAAACCTTTTAAACATTATGCTATGGTAATACTCTTGTCCAAATATACATCCTGAATAGTATTCAATAATTCAACACCATCCTTCATTGGTTTTTGAAAAGCCTTACGGCCGCTGATCAATCCCATACCACCGGCACGTTTATTGATCACCGCGGTGGTTACTGCTTCGGCCAGGTCGGTAGCCCCTTTACTTTCACCTCCGCTGTTAATTAAACCAACGCGGCCCATATAACAATTGGCTACCTGGTAACGGGTCAGGTCGATAGGATGATCAGTAGTTAGTTTAGAATATACAAGGGGAGAAGTTTTACCATGCTTGGTAGCATTATAACCGCCATTATTGGAAGGTAATTTTTGTTTAATGATATCGGCCTGGATGGTAACACCCAAATGGTTGGCCTGTCCGGTAAGATCTGCAGCTCCATGATAATCTACCCCATCAACTTTAAATCCATTATTGCGGAGATAGCACCACAGAACGGTGGTCATACCTAATTCATGTGCCATTTCAAAAGCGGTGGCTACTTCCTGAATCTGGCGGGTACTTTCGGCACTGCCAAAATAAATGGTGGCCCCAACGGCTGTTGCCCCCATATTCCATGCATCTTTTACTTTTCCGAACATGATCTGGTCAAACCTGTTTGGAAGGCCTAAAAACTCATTGTGGTTTATCTTTACCATCATTGGAATTTTATGGGCATATTTACGGCTTATTATGCCTAAAACACCAAACGTAGAGGCAACGGCATTGCAACCCCCTTCCATTGCCAGTTTAACAATATTCTCGGGATCAAAATAAATGGGATTTGGAGCAAAAGATGCACCTGCACTGTGTTCTATACCCTGGTCAACCGGTAATATGGATACATAACCTGTTCCGGCAAGACGGCCGTTGCTTAAAATATGTTGTATACTTTTAAGGGTTTGATTATTCCGGTTACTTGATCTCCATATTTCATCTACCTGATTTGGATCGGGAAGGCAGATCTCTTTTTTGGTAATGGTCTTACATTCATGATTCAGTAATGAATCAGCCTGGTCGCCCAATAATTCAATAATTTTTTTGTTAGCCATGTTCGTTTGATTTTGGGCAAATTTAATATAAAATGTGTTTAAAGAGAAACGGTATTAAAATTTACTTATAGGAGGCTGCTGATGAGTCCTCTAAAATAATCCGGTGCCAGAAGCAGCCTGCTTCCATACCAGCTGAACATTTCCCCGTCGGCTAAAATTATTTTACAATCAGGTAAACGGAATGAAAATTCATCAATATCTTTTTGTTTAAATGGGTACGGTTCGGAAGAAAGCAGGAGCAATTGGCAATTGGCAGTTAGCAGTTCTGCAATGGTTATTTCAGGGTATCTTTTTTTAATTCCAAATACATTTTCAAATCCACATTTTATAAGCATATCATTAATGAAAGTATCACCACCAATGGTCATATATGGATTACGCCATATTAAATAAGCTGTTTTTACCGGGTTTATAAACTTTGGCAAATGATCAAATCCCTTTTTTATATGCCTGACCAGGGTTTCTGAAGTATCTGTTTTTTGAGTTAATTCACCCATATCTTCAATCATCCTTAAGCCATCTTCCAGGTTATTTACATCAGTTACCCAAACCGGGTAATCCCGGGCCAATGATTCAACCTGCTCTTTCAGATTTTCTTCTTTATTCGCTATAATAAGGTCGGGCTTTAATTTATGAATGATATGACTGTTGATTTTTTTTGTACCACCAACCTTTATTTTTGTTTTGAACCAATTTTCAGGGTGAACACAAAATTTGGTAATGCCAATGGTTTCCTCTTCCAGCCCCAGGTAATGGAGGAGTTCAGTCTGGGAAGGAACCAGTGAAATAATTCTTTTGGGAATATAATTGAGGTCAGATGTTTTTTGAAGGATCATTACTTAAAAATAGTAATAAGCAACGTTTATAGAAATAAAAAAAAACTTCCACAGCAGCTTGACGTATCAAATAACTGTGGAAGTCTAATTTTGTAAACCAACCAAGCACGATCGGTTTTTTTCAGGATTTTTTTTTGGATCTGCTTCCTTAAGGGGGTTACCTTATTTTAGCAGAGTGGCCATTTAATAATTTAATCCTGTGTTTCAGTGTTCTTCAATTTTGCCATTATCGCTTTTTACGGCATAGGCTGGATATTGGTTTTCTTTCGGTTCTTCGTGCCATCATCGCTTTTTACGGCATAGGCGGGATATTGGTTTTCTTTTGGTTCTTCGTGCCATCATCGCTTTTTACAGCATAGGCGGGATATTGGTTTTATTCTTTAGATCTTTTGGTTTTTCTTTCGGACAAGATCTTAAAGCGAATATTGGTTTTAAAATTTAAAAGAAGTTGACTGATATTGGATTGTTTGTTGGTTCTTCACAAACATTGGATTGAATTCTTTTGGCTTTAATCAGGATCTTGGATAACGATTGATATTTAATCTCTATCAATCAACTTCTGACACAAAGATGCGACACTTCTGCTTCCTGCGCCAGAGCGATATTGCTCTATTTTTAAGCTACTGTAATTACTGTTTGCATAGTAGATATTCAATATTCGGGTAAGCATAAATACGAAAATCTGAATCGTATATCTACGTAAATGAAATAGCGGGAATTCAGTATATGAAAAGGCTGCATCGGTTAAATGCAGCACTGTAGAATGTTTGAGCTATTCGTAAATTAACGAATGGTTTATTTAGTAAGGCTCTGTATAATGTCGTATTTGGTAACAATGTGATACGTGCCACTTTCATCCTTACTTAAAACCGCCCCGTTTTCTTTGGTAATAAATGAGCTAAGCCGCTCAACCGGGGTCTCAAATGCCACTTCCGGATAGGCTTTTTCCATTACGGATTCCACCGTTTGTGTTTTAATATCCGGATTATTCAGAATTTTATTGAATAATCCACTTTCTGATATAGCGCCGGCATTAGTTCCATTATTCATTACCGGTATATTTTCAATATCATATTTCTTCATTAACTCTATGGCTGCAGCCACCGTATCGGTGGTACTTATATGTATTAATCTTTGTGCACCTCTGCCACTAATTAAGTCTTTGAACGTTTTTACATCTAAAAAACCCCTTTCCAGCATCCACTGGTCGTTATACACTTTTCCTACATACCGGCTGCCGTGGTCGTGAAATATTAAAACCACCACATCCTCTTTTGTTAAGAGGTCTTTACCACCCGAACCTTTGGCTAACTGTAACATTCCCTGCAAACAACTGCCTGCACTATATCCGCAAAACATTCCTTCTTCCCTGGCAATGCGCCTGGCCATTACTGCCCCGTCTTTATCCGTAACCTTAGTAAAGGCATCAATTACACTCATATCATAATTTTCCGGTACAAAATCTTCCCCAAAACCTTCACTGATATATGGATATACTTCTTTCTGATCCAGTTCACCAGTATCAAAATATTTTTTCAACAGAGAGCCATAACTGTCAATAGCCCATACTTTTATATTTGGATTTTTTTCTTTCAGATATTTTCCTGTGCCAACAATAGTGCCACCGGTTCCGGTTGCTACTACAAGGTGTGTTACCTTTCCTTCTGTCTGTTCCCATATTTCGGGGCCGGTTTGTTCATAATGAGCCAGCCGGTTAGCTAAATTGTCATATTGGTTTACATACCAGCTGTTAGGTACTTCCGTTGCCAGCCGCCTGGAAACTGAATAATAGCTTCGCGGATCATCGGGCTCAACATTGGTAGGGCAAACAATTACTTCGGCACCTACCGCTTTTAAAATATCAGCTTTTTCCTTTGATTGTTTATCTGTAGTTGTGAAAATACATTTATATCCTTTTACACATGCAGCCAGTGCCAGTCCCATACCCGTATTACCACTGGTGCCTTCTATAATAGTACCACCCGGCTTTATTTTGCCTTCCTGTTCAGCAACTTCCAGCATTTTTAAGGCCATTCGGTCTTTTATGGAATTACCGGGGTTAAAGTACTCAACCTTTGCCAGTACCGTACAGGGCAGGTTTTTAGTAATACTATTCAGTTTTATGAGGGGTGTATTGCCAATGGTGTCTAATATACTGTTAAGCCACATAGAATCGTTATTTGCGGCAAAGGTAATAATTTGCGATGAGGGTAATTTTTAAACCGGATAAAAAATTTTATAAACGAAGGGAATGGTGGCCTTATGGTTTGTATATTTCCATTTAGATCATCTGTTACAATATGAAAATTAAAACTTCGATACCTGTTCCGGGTATCTTGCAAAAAATAGGCAGGGTGTCTTTGCGGGTTCTGCCAAAAAGAATTGTCAATTAATATCACCGATAACGAAAGTGGCTGTTAAAAGAATAATTAAAAATAAGCCTTTATTACCAATAGATATTTACCTGAACCGCTTAAAGCCGGTTACTATTTATTAAAAATTTCCAACGATTTTTTAATGGCATCATCAGATGTATTAATAACTTCAAAAAATCCTTCATTACGCCATAGTTGCCTGGCGATGGTTGATTTTAACTGAAGGATCAGATCAGTTTTTTCTTTTTCCGGAATTTCAGATATATTGACGGAGTCTTTAAAAGCACTATTTACAAACTGTTTCCAGTTTTCTTCCGTAAAAGAAAACCGGTTAATAAATTCTTTGGGTGTTTTAAATGTTTTTAGCTGTGTAAGATTTTGCAAATAAAAGGTATAGGAAAAACTACCTATTGTTCCCCTGTTGTAGATCATTGCAGTATTTTTGCTTAAACCACTTGTATCCGGCGCTATAAAATGATCAGGTGTAATACCACCCCTTGCATAAACCGTTTTACCCGCTTTTGTTTTATAAATGTTACTGGTATCATTTTTTATGGTGTTGTCATTTTGTGCTGGTCCATCATGATACCGGTTAATGATTTCGTCATAATAAGCTTTCTCACCATTTGAATAAGGCCGCTGAATACTCCTGCCAATGGGTGTGTAATACCGGGCAATAGTTAAACGTAAAGCACTTTTATCACTCAGGTCAAATTGTTCCTGTACCAATCCTTTTCCAAATGACTGGCGTCCAACGATGGTAGCCCTGTCCCAGTCCTGTAAAGCGCCGATCAAAATTTCGCTGGCACTGGCGGTTCCTTCATCAGCTAAAACGATCAGTGGCCCCTTTTCAAACTGGCCATTTCTGCGGCAACGGTATTCTTTTTTTTCCACATGCTTCCCTTCGGTATAGGTTATTAATTTAACGCCTTCTAAAAATTCATCTGCAATTTCCACTGCTTCATCTAAAATACCGCCTCCATTACCCCTCAGATCGAGGATCAGTTTTTGTAAACCGTTTTTCTTTAGTGTTTCCAGTGATTCCATAAACTCCCGGTAGGTTTGCGAAGAAAATTTATTCAAACGGATATAACCAATATCACCGGTGAGCATATAACTGGCATCAACACTGCTTAATGGTATGGCATCCCTGGTAATAAAGGCCTGCTTTTGATCCAGGTTCCGTAAAAAGGTGATGGTTACTTTAGTACCCCGGTCGCCTCGAAGTAATTTCCTGAAAGTATCTGCATTTGTTTTATTCCCGGCGATTAGCCTGTCATCTACTTTCAAAAATTTATCTCCTGTTAATAACCCGGCTTTAAAACCAGGCCCGTCTTTTAATACATTGATCACATTAAGGGTATCATCAAAAATGTTGAATTCGATACCAATACCAAAAAATTTACCGGCTAGGTCCTCATTTACCTGTTGCAGATCTTCTGCCGGTATAAAAACAGAGTGGGGGTCTAATTTATTAAGCATG
>JANOGE010000244.1:0-30457 GCA_031414035.1 Chitinophagaceae bacterium
CACCGCCGGGGGCTACACTTTCGCTGGCCGTAACATCGGCAAAGTCGCTGAGGGTCATGTTTACAAGGCGGCTGTTGGTTGTATCGTTTAGCATATATTCTATAATTCGTTCTTCGGGTTTAAAGGGCGTAAGTTCATCAAGCCCCATGGTTTTAATGGCAATTTTTATCAATTCTTTTTCGCTTACCCCGGTGCTGCGTTGTTGCTTTTGTAAAAAATATTTACCGGCATCGGTCATGGCTTTCAGGGGGATAAGGCCTACCAGTTCGCTGCCGGTAACCCGTATGCCCCTTACATTGGCTTTGTTGCACACTTCATCAAATGCTACATGCACAGGTGTAATGTTGATATTGGTGAGGTTCATGGAAATTTGTGCCACGCCATATTCCTCAATGAACCAGCCAATGGCTTTTACACTTTTTAAAGTACCGGGCTGGTTTATTTTATTACCTTCTTTTTCAATATTCCTTCCGGCTTCACGTACATCAAAGGCAATGGCATTGGCACGGCGTGTTGATGTGGTATTGAGATTAATATTATAAGCTACCAGAAAATCCCTGGCACCAATTACCGTCCCGCCCCGGGCGGGATCAAACTCCGCAGGACCAAAATCAGGTTTCCATTTAGGTTCTTTTATTTTTTTAAAGAAGCCTTCATATTCGCCGGCACGTATCACTGATAAATTATTACGGCTGGCATCAGGTTGTGCGGCTTCATATAAATAAACGGGAATGTTTAATTCTTCTCCTACCCTTTTGGCGAGCTGTTGTGCAAACTTCGCTGTCTCTTCCATACTTATGTTGGCAATGGGTATCAGCGGACAAACATCAGTTGCGCCCATTCGGGGGTGCTCTCCTTTATGTTTGCGCATGTCAATTAACTCTCCTGCTTTTTTTATGGCGTTGAAGGCGGCTTCAATTACTTTGCCGGGCTCACCTACCATGGTTACTACAGTGCGGTTGGTGGCTTTACCGGGGTCTACATTTAATAAACGTACACCTTCAACCTTTTCTATTTCATCGGTTATTTGTTTGATGAGGTTTAGGTCATTTCCTTCGGAGAAATTGGGGACACATTCGATTAGCTGCATATATCAATTAAAAATTAAGAATTAAGAATTAAGAATGGGGGATCTCAGGATTGTACAGTTGTTTCTTTCTGGTCCTGCCCTCTTATATGCAAATATAATTTTACTATCTGTAAGCATAGGCTTTTTTTAAATCGGATACTGCCTGCTGCTGAAGGAATTTTTCATTCTTAATTCTTAATTTTTAATTACTACACACCAAAATCATACACTCATATGATAAAAATTACCCGGAACTTTATAAATAAAACGCAAATTTGTCCTAAATACTTACGCAATGATTCACCCCTACAATTACGTAACCCCCAAAGAAGCCTTGTCCATTATTGAAAGCAATACCCGGTTGTTTATCCACGGCAGTGTATGTACCCCTATTTACCTGTTGAACGAACTGGCCAAAGAAAGCCACCGTTTAAAAGATGTTGAACTGGTATCCATCACTTTAAAAGGTGATCTGGAGATCATTAAACCGGAATACGGGGAAAGCTTTCGCATGAATTCATTATTTGTATCTGGTCCTATAAGGGCAGCGGTGGCAGAGGGCCGGGCAGATTTTATACCTGTGTTTTTAAGTGATATACCTTACCTGTTCAAGAGTAAGTTACTGGAACTGGATACCGCCATTGTACAGGTTTCCCCGCCGGATCAGCATGGGTATTGTTCATTGGGCGTATCGGTTGATATTGCCCGTGCCGCAGTTGACCATGCCAGGCAAACCATTGCCCTCGTAAATCCTAACATGCCCCGTACGCATGGTGACGGCATGATACATACAGACCGGTTTGCCAAAATGGTTTTTCACGATTCGCCCCTGCCGGAAGAGAGTTACAGCAGTAAAGTGGGTAAAACAGAATTACTGATCGGTAAACATATTGCCGATATGATCGAGGACGGCAGTACCCTTCAGATGGGCATTGGTACCATACCTGATGCCGTTTTATCTTTTTTAAACAACCATAAAAATTTAGGGGTGCATACCGAAATGCTGAGTGATGGCATCATCAACCTGGTAGAAAAAGACGTGATCAATAATAAATGTAAGTCCAAACACCCCAATAAAACGATCACCTCGTTTGCTATCGGCAGTAAAAAATTATATGATTATGTAAATGACAATTCTTCTTTCAATTTTCTGGATATTGAATATGTAAACAACCCGCATGTGATAAGACAGAACCCAAAAGTGATCGCTATTAACAGTGCCATCGAGGTAGACCTCACCGGCCAGGTTTGTGCCGACAGTATCGGAGATTATCAATACAGCGGCATTGGTGGCCAGCTGGATTTCATGCGTGGCTCGGCATTGAGCGCCGGTGGTAAACCTATTATTGCGTTAAACAGCCGCACAACAAAAGGTATTCCCAGGATCGTGCCTCATTTAAAAGAAGGTGCCGGCGTGGTAACCACCCGTGGACATGTGCATTATGTAGTTACCGAATATGGTGCAGTTAATTTATTTGGTAAAAATTTACGGCAGCGGGCAAAACTGATGATCGATATTGCCCATCCTGATGACCGGGAGATGCTGATGAAGTATTGTTTTGAAAGATTTAAGGTTTTTATTTAAAAAAGAATTAAAAATTAAGAATTAAAAATTAAGAATTAAGAATTAGGCAGGGCGGGTCCTAAAAACCAAATAGCTGATCTTAACAGAAGGAATTTTTAATGCCCCATTCTTAATTATTAATTGTTTTAGATGTTTTTAGAATAGAGGCAAGGATTTTCTTCAGTTCATCAATGTCATTTAGAAAAGACAGGGAAAGTTTATTTTCTATTAGTTGTGCATCATTCAGCAGCCGAAGCCAATATGATGTTTCCCTAGATTCTTTATATGCTATACTTAATTTATGAATAAAGTCACTCTTTGACTGGGCTCCAACTGCTTCTTCTACATTAGCACCAATTGAAGTGCCAGACCTTAAAAGCTGTAATAATAACTCTCTTTCAATTTTCTCCTTCCTTAAATGCATAAATAATTTTATTATCCTAAGGCCAAAAGCGTAAGACTTCTCCAGAATTATATTATGTTCTTTCATTGAACCCTTTGAGGCAAATTAAGAAGGAGGGGGCTAATTTTTGTGGTTAAAAAACTGTTTGAATTAGTTTTTTCATCAGCATAGAAAGAATTTTTAATTCTTAATTTTTAATTGATAAACTTCCCGTTTATCATCACCTTGTCAATCAAATTTGTTCCGAAAGAATAAGGCAGGTAAGCCAACGAAGGAATGGGTTTTGTAAAAATGAGATTTGCTTTTTTGCCAATAGTTATACTTCCCAGTTCTTTTTCCAGTTCCATAGCATAAGCACCGTTGATAGTGGCCGCATTGATCGCTTCTTCGGGTAACATTTTCATTTGAATACAGGCTAAAGCAATTACAAAATTCATATTGCCGCTTGGTGAAGAACCGGGGTTGTAATCGGTGGCCAAAGCAATGGCACAACCTGAATTGATCAGTTGCCTTGCCGGTTGATATTGCATACGCAAAAAGAAAGCCGCAGATGGCAACAGGGTTCCGATAGTTTTTGATTGGCTTAATAATTTAATATCATTATCAGTCATAGTCTCAAGGTGATCAACGGATATGGCATTTAATTTAATAGCAGATTGAATGCCGCCGATGCTGTTTAACTGGTTTACATGCAGCTTGGGTTTTAAGCCATAGCTCATCCCTGCTTTACAGATGGTTTCCATTTCTCCAGGTGAAAAGAAACCCGTTTCGCAGAACACATCGATGTAATCGGCAAGTTTTTCTTTGGCGATCACAGGCAGCATTTCGTTGATGAGGCTGTCAATATATCCCTGGTGGTTTTCTTTATAAACAACCGGGTATGTATGAGCCCCCAAAAAAGTGGCTTTGATACTTAAGCTTGATCTTTCTTTCAACTTTTTTATCACCCGCAGCATTTTCAACTCTCCTTCCACAGTTAAACCGTAGCCGCTTTTTATTTCAATGGCGCCGGTTCCTGATCTACTCACTTCTTCCAGTCTTGCCCAGGCACTGTTAAACAATTCATCTTCACTGGCTTCATTTAATTTGTTGGCAGAATTTATTATGCCACCGCCTTTGGCTGCTATCTCTGCATAGCTCATCCCTTTTATCTTATCAATGAACTCTTCTTCCCGTGTCTTTGCAAAAACGATATGGGTATGGCTGTCGCACCAGGCGGGTAAAATAAACTGCCCGTCTGCATCAATAATGTGTTTGGGTAATTGCGGAACTTTTAATTCCAGTTCATACATGGCACCATGATCAGCAATGATGCCATCCTCAATTAAAATGAAAGCGTCTTTAATGACCGGTAGTTCAGCCAATGCGGGTCCCCTCAGTAAATTGTTCTGCTCCCGAACATTAACCAGCTGCTTGATATGTGTTACCAGTATTGACGACATGCTGCAGCGTTATTTTATTTTTGTTAGTGCTAATCTTTTGCTGATAAAATACTCGGTCATATCCATGTACCTGACCTTTAGGGTAATATTTAAATTTGCGGAGCCCATGATAATTATTTCCTGGAAATCTGCCGACCGGAATTTATCAGCCCCTTCTCTTTCGGCAATGATCGTTGTCCTGACACCTCTTCTCCGGGTTTCCACAATATCAAATTGTGCACTGTCAAAACTCAGTTTATTTCCATCCTCATAAATGCGCATGGAATTTTTTTCGGTCACGGGTTTGCCGCCTGGTTCGGTATAGGTGTAGTTAAAGCCCAGGGAGTCTTTCATATCAACAATTTCAAGTGTGGTTGCCAAAGTAACCTGTGTTTTACCACCATAATCAGTTGTATAAACCATAGTTCCGGTCCAGGTACCAACCAGTTCTTTCAGCTCTTTATCAGTAACACCGATGCTTTTTTGTGCTGTTAAGCAAACTGATAAAACCAAAAAAAAAGTGCTGAAAAATATTTTCATATCCTGTTTTTATAAAGCCTGGAAAATTGATCTGCTGAACTGCTCCAGCCCGGGATCTCTTGCCCCCATTAAAAGTAAGACAGAATTACCGGATAAATGCGGCCTTACTGTTTCTAAAAAGTGATTACGGTCATTTACAAAAAAGGCCTGCTTACCTATAGCTTTTATATCATTGATGAGATCGTTGGCTGAAATATCTTTTACTGCAGTGCCACCGGCATAAAAGATCTCACTCATCCATATTTCATCCTGTGGCCTTAATGCAGCAGCTATTTCTTTCACAAAATCGTGCCGCAAAAAACGGGTGGGCCCGTAACCATGCGGCTGAAACCAGGCGACTACTTTTTGGGCCACCGGTTGACAGGCTAAAATAGCAGCGGCACATTTAACCGGGTTGTGTGCATAATCATCAATCACCCAAACTCCGTTTTTATTCCCCAGCACCTGGTTGCGGCGATAGATACCTTCATAATTTTTTAAAGCAGATGAGCATGTTTCCAGATCAACCCCTATTTGATTGGCAACGGCTACTGCAGCCAAAGCATTTTCCATATTATGGCGACCGATACTGTTAATTATGAATTTTGAATTATGAATTTTGAATGAAATACAGAATCCATCCTGGGTAAAATTTGTTGCAATATAACCTGCACCTGAATTTTCATCAACAGAAAAATCCAGGCTCAGATCCTGCGAACATTTTTTTGCCAATGCATTGGATTGATTGACGATGAATGTTGCACTGTTGTTTTTAAAGATGCCGAAGAGGCTCATCAGTTCGTCGATCTCCTGGTGGTCCTTATCTACATTTAGCAGCAACCCTATTTCGGGATGATATTGTACAATGGATCCATCACTTTCATCGGCTTCAATAACCAGCCACTCCCCTTTTCCAACTTTTGCATTTCCGATCTTATTTTCTTTAATAATGCTGATCAATCCTGCTCCACTGATGATACTGGGCTGCAGGCCGGCTTTTTCTAAAATATCAAACAACATGGCACTGGTTGTACTTTTACCGGATGTGCCACCAACAGCAATGGTCCTTTTACTTTTGGCAATAAGTGCCAGCAATTCAGATCGTTTAATGATGGGGATGTTCAGCTGCTTTGCTTTCTGTACTTCAAATACGGTATCTTCTATGGCTGTGGATACAACGACCAGGTCGGTTTCGGATGTAATACCATCACCGTTCTGCAGAAAACATTTTATTCCTTCTGCTTCCAATTTTGATTTTGTGTCATTTTCTTCATCTGCCGCAAAATAACGGTCGCTGCCGCTCACCTTTTTTTCAATCCCTGCCAGGTATTGTGCAACAGCACTCATGCCTACACCGGCAATACCAATGAAAAATAAATGCTTAACATCATGGATACAACTTACCATATTTAGAATATTTTTTTAATATGCAGGGTTTTATAAGCGATCACAAAGCTGGTAGCCATTAATAATGCCCCCAGGAAAAACGGAGCACCCGGCAAATAAACCGGTGCATCAGCGTGGGTAAAATAAAAGAAAAGGTTGTTCATCACAAAAGGGCCAATGATAGCAGCAAGGCTCATAGTGCTGGTGATGGCGCCTTGTAATTCGCCCTGTGCATTAGGTGGCACTTTTCCGGCCATTACCGATTGTAAAGCAGGCTGTGCAATACCACCCAGGCAATAAGGAACAAGAAATACAAACATCATCCAGCTTTCTGTAGCTAAACCGAAAAGCAACATACCGATCGAATAAAGTGCCAAACCGTAATAGAGGCTTTTTTCGCTTCCTATCTTTGGATTGATGATCCTTGTCAATCCACCCTGAACCAATGCCACCAATACCCCAACTACGGCAAGTGATATACCTACCATACCTTCACTCCAGTTAAAACGATGAATGGTAAAATAATTCCAGTTGCTCATGACGGCATGTGCCGCAATATATAATAACAGGATGCTGATAATAAGAGCACCAACGGAAGGAAATTTCAGCAGGTGTATTAAAGAACCAACCGGGTTGGCTCTTTTCCAGTTAAATTCCCTGCGGTTTTCTTTTTGTAAAGATTCCGGCAAAATAAAGTACCCATAGGCCCAGTTCAACAGTGCCAGTGAAGCAGCAACATAAAAAGGTACCCGCTGACCAATACCACTGAGTAAACCTCCCATCAGGGGGCCAATGATAAATCCAAGTCCGAATGCAGCCCCGATCATACCAAAGTTCTTTGCCCGGTTTTCAACGGTACTTATATCGGCTATATAGGCTGCAGCTGTGGTAAAACTTGATCCGGTGATCCCTGCAATGACCCTTCCAAAAAAAAGCCAGCCATAGGTAGGCGCCAGTGCCAGGAAGATATAATCAATTCCAAAACCGAATAAAGAAAACAGCAATACCCGCCTGCGGCCATATTTATCACTAAGGTTACCCAGTATAGGTGCAAAAACAAATTGTGTTAAAGCATACGCCACAGTAAGGTAACTGCCGTATTTGGCAGCTGTACTTACATCCACCTGTTTTAAATCGCCAATAAGGCCGGGCATTACCGGTATAATGATACCAAAGCCAATTACATCAATTAACAGCGTGATAAAAATAAATCCGACTGCTGCACTACGTTTTGAAGCCATTTATGATCTTTATTAAAACTATGCAAAGGTAAATCTTCTAATTACTTGCTTTCTATTTTAAAGGGATGTGCTTCTGTTGTCAACACTACTTTTTTAAGATCTAAAATGGATTCGGGTGCAAAGATGAGGTATGCATATTTTAATGTCTCACCAAAAAAGAAACTCTCCATTGAATTTGTTTTTTCAAAAGTCTGTACATTTTTTAAAGAGGCAAAGCCCACCTCATTTTTACAATGATCAAGAATACTTTCCACCATGACTTTTCCCTGCCATAAATATTTAAGCAGGCCTGTCAGGCGGTACATATAAAAACAGCTCTCCAGGTTTTCGGGCCTCAATATATAATAGGCACTGGTAATAGTATCTGCTTTAAAATTAAATTCTTCGGGTTCAATGTTAAAACGTGTCCACATATAGTAATTGGCTTCCTGTATCTGCCTGCCGGTTTCCACATCACCGGCAAAGGCACAAAGTCCGGCATAAAAAGCTTCCAACGCTCCATAAGTTGTACCGATCTGTTTACCCGTATGCATATCAACCTGGTGCATGAACCAGCCATGATCTGTTTTGCTTATCAGGTGTTTTTTAATGGCATTATTGTGCGTATCAAAAGCGGTTTTAAAATCTTTGTCACCAAACAAGAGCCAGCTTTTAAACAAATACTCATAATACGAATCAATATAAGCCCCCATATGGCTTTTTGTATTTACCCATTTGCCGGTTTTTACATCGATCTGCTCTCCTACTAAATCTAAAGCACTTCTGTTTTTGTAAACCAACATAATGGCTTTCTTTGCAGCATTATAATATTTATTCCTGCCGGTGAGTTTTGATAGTTTTCCAAACTCCATCATCAGTGTTCCGATCTCTGCCGGATTATTGACCCCATCCCTAGTTTTACCTGTTTGTAAATGAACATACCGATATGGCAATCCGGTTGGTGAATTAAAAGCAGGCATTAACCGGTTGCCGAGGTCTTCAGCAAGTGCCAGGAATTTTTTATTACCATCCAGTTCATATGCAGTTAATAATCCGGCCAGCAAACGTATAGCGATCTCAAATACCTGTACATCGTTGTCAATATTAAAATCAAGATCAGATAAGATGAGTTCTTTGGCTTCTTTGGCTTCATCGGTCAGACCTAAAAGGGTAAAGGTATCAAAGGCATCAACCGGGGTCATGAGCATTGATATTTTGTACCAAATCTTCGCTTCTTTTGTCAAAGGCTTCAGGTCATCGGCTCCCCATGCATACTGTTTATAACCCTGCCAGGCATGTTGAGTGGCCAGTTTTACTTTACCACACATTTCGATTTTCATTTGCTCCGTAAATTTTGCATCCTTTCCTTCCTGTGCAATGGCAATGCCGGCCAGGAAAATGATACTTACGGTAAGAAATACCCTTTTAATCAACATCGTCTTTATAATAAGAATGCTAAAATAAAGGTAAATATTAAGTTAACTGCATAAAAAAAGAGCTCATTACTGAGCCCTTATTGAAAGTGAGTTATTACTTCATTACCATCTTCCACCGCCGCCGCCGCCACGGTTGTTTGAATATCCACCACCACCACCGCGGTTGTTTGAATATCCACCTCTTCCACCACCGCTTCCACGGTCTTCTTTTTCCTTTGCAACAGAAACAGACATTGCTCTTCCTTCTACTTCTTTATTGTTAAGGCCCAGCATTGCTTCTTTACCTTCATCTTCAGAAGGCATTTCAACAAAACCAAAACCACGGGACCTACCGGTCTCCCTGTCTGTAATTACCTTGGCAGATGACACTGCACCATAGGTTGAAAAAAGTTCGTTTAACTCAGCGTCGCTGGTGTTAAAACTCAAATTTGAAACATAAATGTTCATAAAACTTAAAAATTAAAATAAAATAAATAAAATACCTGTGTTATAAAGGAGTAAGCAAACTAAAAAGACGAGAGAACTGTTACGTGGAGAAATCTTGTAAAAATTGAATCTAATCCGTACTGTGTGCTCACAGCATTAATATCACAGCGCAAAGCTATACTATTTAATTAACAGTTGCAGATAATTCTTTTTAACTGCATAAATGAAGGTATTGGCAAAAAAAAACCTCATCACAAGTCAAACTGGTGAACCATTCTCTGAATAAAGGGGTACTTGTGATGGGATTGTATATACTAAGCCGCTTTTTTAATCATACCCAGCACCATACCCACTACTGCACCAACAACGGCAGATATAACCGTCATGGCAGCCACATCTGCAGCCATTGCTGTTTTGCTTATTACATTGGTTGTTCCATACATCATACAATCCACTCCTACACTCACCAAAGCACCAATGACACCCCCGGTAATAAGGCCTCCGGCCAGGGAACTTACATTACTTTTTACAAAAACGTAAGCCAGTAAAAATCCCATTGCAAGGTTACCGACAGCAAGGTACAGAAAGTCCATTTCTGCTTTATCAACATTGGTTGCAAGACCGGAGTGGGATTTCATGAAATCCATTAATAACATTCCATAAATTAACCAACCTAAAAGGAAATAAAGGATACCACCTACGATACCTCCGATGAGCACTTTTTTAATGTCCATAAGTTTAGTTTTTTGGTGAGCTTAAGTTAAGATCAACAAATTAATACTTTGTTTACCAAAATGCAAGTATGGACTAGCTAATCCTTTCCACAAAAAAGATAAACTGTTAGTAAGTATCAGAAACGGCAGGCCAATTCTTATGGTGAGCGTTATTTTTTAGAAAATGACCGGTTGATCTGTTTTCCGAAAAAATACCCTGCCATTGCACCGGCAACAGTGCCTGTTATCAACCAGAGTACATTTGACCCGGCAGCAAAAAATGCAATGCCTGCTCCAATCAAAGCAAAGAAAATAATTCCGATGGAAACTGCGCTCTTGTTTTTCCCCGACTTTACTGCATTTGCAGGAGGCTTATGATCATGATGGTGTTTTCGTTTCCTGGATTGTGGCATATTTTTTATTTTGAATATACGAATTTTTTACATTTTTTGACATATCAGAGTTTCCTTTTGATCAGGAAAGCAGTTTCAATTCCTTTATATAATCATATTGAAGGTCTTCATGCATGGTTTCAATAGTTTTAGAAATCTTTTTTAACTGGTTTTGATATATGTTATTAATTACCGGGCTGGTTTCATATGAAATGCCGGATGCTTTAAGTGATGTACAAAAAAACAGCAATAACCGCACTTCGGTATCAGCCGAACCGGTGTACCGTATATATTTATTGGTCAACCGCAGTATTTTCCGTAAACTTTTTTTTACAAAATATAATTGGGTTGTATTCATTTCCTGAAATTGTTTCTGTATTTCCATTTTTATATTTTCAATATAGGCCTGCTCATCAAATGATTCAAATAACAGGTAGGTGATCAGTTCTTTGTTTTCTTTTTTGAACTTAGCCAGCCGCACACATAATTCTACCAACTGTACCTGTGAAATATTACTCAACCCGGATTTCAATTCATGGACGGAAGCTGCTTTCATCCTGCTAAAATAGGTCAAACAATAATTGCAGCACGCTATATACAAAAAAGAACAGCAAAAATCTTACATTCTAAATGAATAAAAGAATATTATACTTTTTAAAGAAAACGTATTGCACCAATAAACAATTAAATGGTTGCGTTCGAAAATGCAACACCGGCATTCTTAAGTATTGAATTTTTTCATAGTATTTAAGTTACCTGTCGATGTTTTTATACAGGGGAATAGATATTTTACAGGTTGAAATATCACTAAATCTAAAATTATCAGGTACGAAAAACCGGGTGCATGAACACCGTATTGAAAATGCAGAATATTTTCGACTAAGCAGATAATGCAAAAGGGGCAGGATCCGGATAGCCGTAAAGCCGTTAAGAAAGGGTTTTTAATATTTTTCCAATCATCATTCCATTATAATAAACCTGCATGGTGTAATTGCCCTTTTGATATTTATCGGTCTTTAATGAAAAGAGCAGTCTTTTGGGCTCTCCTTTTGAATATGTAAAACTCGTTTTATAAGAATAGATTTTTTTCCCTTCGGCCGTATTAAAAGACCCGGATTCCCATTCTGAATTTTTTAAAATACGGCCATCCGGTTGCATGACAACCACTACCATTTCAACATTATTTGCCTGGATGTTATTATTGGTAACTGTAAATGCCCCAACCAGTTTATTGGTTTGTCCCGCAAAAGATGTTTCTGATTCTTTATCATCATTGATCGTTATTGCAGAAAGCCGCAATTCGGATGCAGCAAAAACGGTAAATGCAGGATTGGGCTGTTCTCCCTGAACATTATTTTCAACGTTACCTTGTTTTATATTTTTTTCCGGGCCGTTTTCCGATTTTTTTTCCTGCTCTAAAATCGTATTAAGTTTTTTATTCTCCGTATCTACGATCTGGTTTTTAACCCGGAGGTCTTCTGCTTTAGTTTTCAGTTCATCAATTTTTTTCTTCGCTACATTAAAATCTGCATAATTATTATTACGCCTGTTTAAAATAGCTGTTATTTCATCACTCAACCTGAAAAATTCCTTCAGCCGTACGTCCAGCTGCTTTTTTAAAGAATCCGAATCCAGTAAAGTGGAATCGAGTTGTGTATCCAGTTTATATAAAGTCTCATTATATATTTTCTGCAATGAATCCCTGATCCGGTTAGCTAAAGCATTTGAATCGGTTATCACAATTTTGGCAGCTACTTTAAATTCATCATTTTTATTATAAAAACGATAGCCCCAGGTCCATATTAGTATAAATGATACCAAAACTAATAATAATGAAACTAAGAGTAATATTAAAGATCTGACATCTCTCATTAGCGGAAAATATAAGTTTTATAACTAAATTTTAAAGAGGAGATTGATATGTTAAAATTAATTTGCAGAGCGTTGATTTACATATGCCGTGATCCAGCCCACTGCACCGTTTTTTACCAGGTAGAATTTCTTTCTTTCATAAACACTTTCAAATTGCCGCATAATTTTTAATAAAAGGCCGGTTCCTGCCATTAACGATTTATGATCAAATACCTGGTTAACCCTTTTTACTTCTTTTTCGATCACTTCCATATCCATGTTCTTATCAGCTGATGTTTTTATGACATAATAATCCGATAAAGTAGCATAGTTTTTTAAAAGTTTTTCGTTAAAACCAACAACCTCATCATACGTTACCGGTACTACTGAATTATTGATCAGTTCAGGGTACATTAAAGTAGCCAGTGACCAGGCAATACCACCGCTGAAGGCAATATTATCGCTCATAGAATAAGAACCGCTTTCGTTAATGGCATAAACAATTTCAGAATTCTCAACACCGTTAAGAATACGGATAAGCGCATTACTATAATTTTCCAGGCTATTATCGGTTTCCAAACGCTTCTCTGCAGCATTACCCGTACTTTTTGTACCCCAGCTCAATTGAAAAAGTTTAAAGTCCCTGGTATTCCCGTTTGGAAAATATCCACCCTTGGTATTTCCACTTCCAATATCAATTAAAAAGGTATTAAAGCGCCTCGAATCCGGAACTATACCAAGATGAGAAAGACGGGCTTCTTCTTTTACATCAATTACACTGACTTTTCTTTCCGGTTCATTAAAATTAAACCGGAAGGCATTGATCAACTGATCTAACCAGTTCTGTTTATTTTCTTTTACCGCCTGAATGTTTACACCACTGCTTATTGCAGTAAAAACATGGTCAGCCGGAATACTATACTCCTTAATGGCCATGTCATATAAACCATTCAATGCATTAAGGGTAGCCTGGTAAGTAGGTTGTGTGAATGAAATAAAATCGGTGTTCACTGTTGTATCTTTCATCACATTAAACGCCCCGTTTTGAAAAGCCGTTTTTTCTATTTCTACCAGGCTCATCTTCACGCCTTTTGAGCCCACTTCTATGCCGGCAAAAACTAAAGAGTTTTCATATTTCTTTATATATCTATTTTGAGCGCAAAGTGGTATAGTAATAAAGACCATGACAGCAACTGTCAGGCAAAAGGATTTTAAACAACAATACATAATGCTGGGCTAAATTTGATTAAAAGTACTAAATTAAAAGACTGCTGAATTCAATATTGATTCATTGTGAAAAAAATGTGACAAACCCTTTAAAATACAATGTCTTGAACTTTTTTAAAGACCTCATTCTGAAAAGCCGGGTATAAAAATACACGCCGTTCCATGCACACATTAAAACTAACATATAAGTAATATGGCTGCTTTTTATTTATTTCATTTAGCCCGTCTATAATAATAAAATTATATTTATTCAGGAAATTTTTAATTGGCTTTTTTTTACAAAAGCTTGCAAATACAAAGTATTTTTTATACTTTGCACATCAATCCTACACCTCTGATATTACTCCCCCCAGGATTTAACTCTTTATAAACGATCCTGTATTTTACGAAATCCTTCACTTAATTTTTTAATCAATTTTTAACCGTAGTTATGAAAAAGATCTACTCACCTGTACTTACAGATGTAATTACTGCTATTGGAATTATTGCCGGCTATTACGCATTAATGGCATTAATTGCTTTCCTGGCCTGGTAAAACAAACTGGTTTTTGGAAAAAATAATTCCTTATGTAAACCCTTTCGTTACATAAGGAATTTTATTTAATAAACTGTTCTGCCTTTGACAGCCATGAACATATTTTTATAAAATTCAATACTTTCAGACCAGCACTACCTTATCCATAACATCCCCTCCCCGGATATCATCTATGATATCCAGCCCATCTATTATTTTTCCAAAACAGGTATGCACACCATCCAGGTGTTTGGTATTTGAACGGTTATGGCATATAAAAAATTGAGAACCCCCTGTATTTAATCCCCGGTGGGCCATGGACATAACCCCGCGGTCATGGATCTGCTTATTTCCTTTTAATTCACAATTTATGGTGTATCCCGGTCCGCCTGAACCCGTACCGTCGGGGCATCCACCCTGAACCATAAAATCGGGAATAACACGGTGAAAGCGAAGCCCATCATAAAAGCCTTCACCGACCAGTTTTTTAAAATTAGCAACAGCAATGGGTGCATCATCGTCAAATAATTCAAATCGCATCACTCCTTTACCGGTATGAATTTCGCCCTGTGTTAATTTTATTTCACTCATTTTTAATGTGTTTTTGGTTAATATTATTTTGTAAAAATAACATATAGATATGATTATAAATAATGTACCGGCCATTGGGTGATAAAAGTTAATTTTAAATTCATTTATTCAGCTGGGACAGAATTATTTTTATTAACCGGGCTATCATGAAAAATAATAAAAGGCTAATCCTGGCAATAATTGTCATTGCCCAGTTTTTTTGTACTTCACTCTGGTTTGCCGGCAATGCCATCATTGCAGACCTGGCTAAAGATTTTAAACTTAATGAAGCGGCACTCGGTCATATCACTTCTGCTGTTCAATTCGGCTTTATTGTTGGTACGCTTACCTATGCCACATTAATGATTGCCGATCGTTCTTCCCCATCATTGGTTTTTTTTATTAGTGCATTTTTAGGGGCCGTTTCAAACCTGGGCATTTTATTAAGCAGGCCGGAATTAAACAGCCTGCTGGTCTTTCGGTTTTTAACCGGTTTTTTCTTAGCTGGGATTTATCCGGTAGGAATGAAAATTGCGGCTGATCATTTTGATAAAGGATTAAGCAAGGCACTCGGATTTTTGGTTGGTGCTTTGGTAACAGGTACTGCATTTCCACATTTACTGAAAAACTTTACGACTATGCTGTCCTGGAAAACAGTTTTAATGATCACCTCGGGGTTATCCGTATTGGGTGGTACATTGATCCTTTTACTTGTTCCTAATGGCCCGTATCTTAAAAAAGCCCAGGCCTTACATCTAATGGCGGTGTTCAACATATTTCGAAATAAGCCATTCCGCTCTGCCGCTTTTGGTTATTTTGGTCATATGTGGGAACTATATGCATTTTGGGCCTTTGTGCCAGTACTATTAAACACCTATAAAGAATGGCATACGGATGAAAATATAAATGTTCCGGTTTTATCTTTTATTATTATTGCATTTGGCGGTGTTGCCTGTATTTTAAGCGGTTTCCTTTCCAAAATTTACGGTGTTAAAAAAACTGCTTTTACTGCCCTTTTCTTATCCGGATGCTGTTGTTTATTATCTCCACTTGCTTTTTATTTTTCACTGATTCCTTTCCTTGCTTTCCTCCTCTTCTGGGGACTTGTTGTAATAGCAGATTCGCCATTATTCTCAACATTGGTGGCTCAAAATGCACCTGTTCAGATTAAAGGAACTGCCATCACCATAGTTACCTGTATTGGCTTTTCCCTCACTATTGTAAGTATTGAATTGCTGAATTACTTTTTCAGGTATCAGAATACTCAGTATATTTATTTGATACTTGCCTTTGGCCCTTTGTCTGGCTTGTTTTATATGTTTCTATCAAAGCGAAAAACAAAAAATAATGAACAGGTATAAATTTATTATCCCCGAAATTGATTTTGTAAATTACCTTCATCTATACATTTTCAATCTCACCCAGTTCATTTTTTGTAAAACAAAACCAAACGTATTCATTACAATCCCCCAGCCATACCGGCAGCTCCGGCTGAAATTTATAGAAGAGGCATCATCAAAATACCTGGCCGGACAGGAAATTTCACCAATCAGGTATTTCTTATAAATGATCTGCAACAGCACCTGGTTATCAAAAACAAAATCATCGGAATTAGCTATAAAATTAATATCCTTCAACACATCAGCTGAAAAAGCCCGGTAACCGGTATGGTACTCAGACAATTTTTGTCCAACCAGTATATTCTGAAACAGGGTAAGGCACCGGTTAAAAAAATATTTATATAAGGGCATGCCATTTGACATCGCCCCCTTACCTAAAATGCGGCTGCCCAATACTACCGGGTACACATTTTCAGCAATCAGATTTGCCATGGAAGGGATCAGTTTCGGATTGTATTGATAATCCGGATGCAGCATGATAACAATATCGGCATTTAAACCAAGTGCTTTGGTATAACAGGTTTTCTGGTTTGCACCATACCCCTTATTATCATTATGAATGATCACATGCTTTATATTCAGCGCAGCTGCCACTTCCACCGTTTTATCCGTACTGGCATCATCTACCAATATAACCTCATCAACAAGGTCAAACGGTATCTCCGAATAGGTCTGCTCCAACGTTCTGGCTGCATTATATGCCGGCATTACCACTACTACTTTCAGCCCTTTTATCATCTGGTAAATTTATGGTTCAATATCTTTTTGCTTAACATCAAACAGTAAATAACTGTAATGCACTTCGGCAACAGGCTGTAATTTACGCAGCCATTTATATTTTCCTGTGTTCCATATATCAAGGTAACTGTCAATCACCAAAACAAATTTTCCGGTTTGAGGTGTTTCAGAAGCCCGTTTTATATCCGGGTGCTTTTTTAAATAATCATCTACTAGGTATTCAGCCTGTGTAAAATTAAGGTTACTGGCCCCAACATATTGATAAGCATTTTTTTTATGCCCGATAAATTCATTTGTATAAGGGCAGTAATTATTAAAATATTGCCCAACGCTCAAAATCAACAATAAACTCAATACCATTACCAGTAATTGTTCTGTTTTATTACCCGCATATTTAATAACAATGCCGCTGCCTATAAAGATAAGGGGGTAAATAAAAATAATATGCCTGATGCCACATTGCGTTTTGTAAAAAAAACTAAACACTGCTAAATAATAAATAACCGGCATCAATAAAAAGAATTCATTTTTAATAAACTGAATGAAGTTTTTCTTTTTAACCACTAAATAAACAGCCCAACACAATAATACCAGGTAAGTAACAGGTGTTTTAAAAAAAAGGCTCACGAAATAATAATACCAGAAACTGCCACCAGTACTGCTCTGCCCGAGTATGGTTACATTGGCAAAAGAACTTTGTATATAGCCCCCGCCAAGCTGGTCATAAAATTTTGCCTGGTCCAGGCCCGACACGAAGGATTCCGATAAGGGCACTGGTAAATTACCCGGCAAAAGCAGTTGTACCTTTTGAAAGAGACTACTCATAAAATGATAATTATCAAGCCTTATATTCGTATGCCAGAAAATAAATCCGGCATTGATGACAGCCCAACTGATAGAGATAACAATAAGTAATTTTTTTATTAATGATAACCACTTCAGCTTTTCTTTCATAACCACAGCATAAGTCAGTACACAGCATGGAACCAGCACATACAAATGAAAAAGCGACTGCTTTACTAATTGTGATAGTGCCAGCATGAGGGCAAACCAGATAAAATCTTTTTGGTTCTTACTGTTACAATACCGCCACAAAAAATACAGGGTAGTTGATAAAAAGAAAACAGAATAAGTTTCTGTTGTAACTAATACGGCATTGGCCATACTGTTCGGGCAACACACATATAAAAAGACCGAGAATAATCCTGCATTAACACCATACAGTTTACGGCTCCAGGTAAAAACCAACAGTATAATAAGCACAGAAAATAACAAGGTGATATACCTTCCCTTAATGGTATCACTAATACCGTAATCATTTTTAGAAAGACCATTATTAAACAGCTGTTCAACTGCACGTGGTAACGTATTCAGCACCGAAACGGGCATTTTACTGTTATCTTTTTCAGGATTGGTCCTTGCAGGGTCGCCTTTCAGCATCTTTATTCCAAATGCCAGGTGAGAACCTTCATCTGCTGTTATTGATAATACATTTATAGAGTAAATACCATTTATTAAATACACCAGGATAAGCAGAAAAAGAATGATGTTTTGTTTATTCATGAATGGTCAGTTATGCTGCAGGGGACTAAAGCGCAAATTAACAAAATTAATATCTTCGCTATATTAATTTAGACAGATAACCTGCATAAAAGAGCCATACTCTAAAAGAATACCGGGGTGCAGGATTTTTAATTACCGGCATACCGGGTGATTTGAAATGTTTGATAATAAAACAAAGTATTGTTAAAAAGAAGTGACACTGCGGAACTTAAAAGACTAAATTTTGAGGTTATCATAATGGTCTATAGCAACCGTTCCCAATATTCCCTTATTTTATGTTCAGAGAACAGTTTTTCAATAATGATTCTATTTTCCTGTCTTTTCTCCATCGTTAACAGTTCAGTAATATTTTCTTTATTTAATTGATGATCTATAGTAAACACATGTAAACCCCAGGCAACAAATTGCCGGTAAACACTGCTCTCCTGCTTTAAAAATATTTTTGCCCCGTTCCAGATCAAAAAAACAATATTCCCCAAAGACTCCTGCCACCTGAAATTGAAAACAGCAAAGCCTGTTTGGGATAGCCGTTTATAATACGCTCCCATTTCAAGCCTTTTTTCCAAAAATTCAGCCCGGGCACCAAACAAAATATTGGCTTTGTTTTTTAATTCCTTCCTGTACTGTTGCTCTCCATATTCCATGGGAATGAATAATTTACCGGAAAATGGAATAAGGTACAGCATATCGAGTATTTCGGCATGGTTCAATGTAGGAGTAGCTGCATGGCCTATCATAATTTCATCCGTTATCTCACCCCATTCAATTTTATCTTTCATTTCGTTGATTGAAAGAAAAGAAATAGGATAATAGGCACAGGTATTATTGTTTATATTTTGAAAAACATTTTTAAAATCCTGCGGCAGGAATGAATAGAATTTATTAACCAGGCAATAACCGTTATTCAATTCCTGTTTATTAAAAACAGGAATAAACAATATTTTTTTAATGTTACACAGTACTGCACCTTTGATATGGTTATAAAAAGAATTGTTTCTTTTGTAATATGATAAAGAAAATCCATCAAAATTAACTTCGATATTATCCTGACGCTGATAATATTCATAGCCCCAGAATACCCAACCCACTATAATTTCAGGCTGCGGTTTTTTTAACTCTTTTAAAAAAGCAGCAGCTATAAAATCAAAAGGGTAAAAGGTTACAGACCGTATCGCCGGAAGAGTTTTAATTGCACGTTGAAAAGAAAGGATATTCTTATTTAAATATTTTACGTGTGTATTTCTGTAGATTGTTTTGTTATTCAGGTTAATAAACAAGTTGTTTTCTAAAGCATCCCTTTCTATAAATCTTTTAACAGTGAGATTCAGAAAAAATCCGTGAGCATCATTAAACACATGAAGGTTCATTGATTAATTTTTAGCTGCCTTTTTGTTTATACCCTTTGCAGGTATCCCCGCAACAGTTACATTATCTGCTACATTTTTTGTTACAACAGAGCCCGCCCCGATAATTACATTTTTCCCTATATTAATTTCCGGCAATAAAACCGCACCTGTACCGATAAAACAATTATTACCGATAGTACAGTTACCCGAAATATGCACACCGGGTGATAATTCACAAAAAGATCCTATAACCGTATCATGCCCAATAGTACAGTTTAAATTAATAAGACAACCAATACCTACTTTTACGTTTGCGGTAATAACAGTACCGGTAGCAACAGAAACACCCTTTTGGATTACTACATTCATTTTACCGATGTGTGCAAAAGGCGAAATAATGGTTTTAGGATTACCGCCAAGTAAGATCATTTTTTGGTATAATTTTTTCCGCCGGTGTACACCCCCAATCCCTAAACAAAACAAACTATCATCTTTAAAATGCTGTTTTACTTCAACAGGTGTTTTCAGAACTTTATATTTGTTATTTAACTCTAATTTTAATTTATCGATGTCATCAAAAAATAGTATTTCATCTTTTGATCTTAATTGTAACAATAGTTCAAGCATTTCGCTTGCAAACCCGCCGGCGCCAACTATAAGCATAGTGAGATTATTTTAATTTATTAATAACAGTACAAATTTTTTTTATCTCCCTTTGTTTTATATAGTGGGATAGCGGCAAACATAATATCCTTTGAGAAATACCTTCACTTACCCGGCATGGTGTGATATTTTCTAAAAAAGGCAATGTATTTAGTGACGGATAAAAATACCGCCGGGGAAAAATATCATATTCCGCCAGACTGTCCATTGCCTTTTTAAGTATTTGTTCGTTTTTAAAAAGAACCGGATAATAGGCATAATTATACCCCACATGTGGTTTAACGACCGGCTTAAACATTGACTTATTGTTTAAGTACTTCTCATATAACAAAGAAACTGTTTTTCTTTTATTTATAATCTTTTCAATATCTTTAAAAAGGCATAAGCCCATTGCAGCGTGTAATTCAGACATTCTTGCATTGATCCCTATGGTATAATAATCCTCGTGGATATGTCCGAAAGAACGTATCAGAGAAAGGGGCTGATAGTAGTCTTTATTATTAATAAATAATGCACCCCCTTCTCCACTATGAAATAATTTAGTTGCATGAAAACTACAGGTAACAATATCACCAAATGAAAATAAGGATTTGCCTTTATACGTGCAGCCAAATGCATGTGCTCCGTCATAAATAACTTTTAACCCATATTTTAAAGCGATTTTCTCAATTTTTTCTACCTCACAGGCATAACCATACACATGAGTGGCCAGTATAGCCTGTGTATCTTTAGTTATAGCCGCTTCAATTTTATTTGCATCAATTGTAAAAATTGTCCGGTTAATATCAACAAATACCGGTTTACAATGTTCCCATAGTATGGCATTTGTAGTAGCTACATAACTAAAAGGGGTAGTAATCACTTCCTTCGTAATATTCATAGCCCGTAATGCCATTTGTAAAACAACGGTACCATTGGTACATGCCAGTACATTTGAACACCCGCTAAATTCCTTAAGTTTATCTTCAAGTAAATGTAAAAGCGGGCCATCATTAGTAAGAATATGGCTTTCCCAAATGGTATCTATATGTTTTAAAAATTCTTTTTTTGAAGGCAGATATGTCTTTGTTACATTAAGCATCGGAAATTATTAGTTTGATATGATTATCTTTCGCCAGTTAGGGAATCCAAACATTGCCTTCCAGGGCAGTTTATATAAAACTGTTCCGGCCATGATCTGAAATATCAACCCTGAAATATAAATGACCGCTTTGGCTATGGCAGCTCCCCGCATTCCATATTCAGGTATTAATAAAAAATCCAGAAAGCCACCCAGCACAAAAGTAAAAATGGTAGCATACAAATTTATTTTTACAAAGCCAATTCCCGAATTCAGGTTTGCAATAATGATTGAAAGTGAAAACGGTATAACGCCAATAAACAATATCAAACACAGGGTAAAGGTACTGGAAAAGAGAGGCCCGTAAAAATAAGGTAATGCAAAATAATAGATGACAGATAATACAATAGCACTAATGAAACTTACATATATACTCAACCTGGCATAATTAAGCGCTAACAATACAGAATATCGTTTATGACTTACCTTGAAATAGTTAAGCAGAACACCTGAAACCGCATTGGGTAATATCCATATTAACTGTGATAAACTTAAGGCTAGCGCATAAACCCCTGCCTCTTCTTTTCCGCTATAATAATATATAAACCAAATATCCATTTTATAATTTAAAAACTGGAGCGTATTACAGACATATACAATAAGTGCAAAACCGGCTACGAGGCGTAATTCTGCCATGTTTATGAGGTTCCAAAATCTACTGACCGATATTTTATTCCTGATCAAATAAACGGAATAAATACAAATGGCTGCATTGATCAAAATGTTTGTCCACCAAATAAGGTTGAAAAGAGATGCAGGTAATATAATAATGTTGAAAGTTGATGAGATCCAAAATAATAATAACAGTACATTGCACGTCAATGAAAATACAGCTATTGGAATAAATATTTTATGACTATTTAAAAAAGCCTGTAATACCTGGTTAGTTTGCAATAAAAAAAACATAGCACTAAATAAAAATATCCACAAAGGTTCATTATGGCCTCCGGGGAAAATATGGATGGCTATATTCAAATATCCCGAAATAAATAAAAGTAAAACAAGACAGAAAGTAGCAAAAATGGTGAATAGCAAGGAAGTAAAAAGGATCTTTCCTGCTTCAATTCTTTTATTTGCAATAAAGAAAATAATAATGGAAGGCAGATTAAATCCAAAAAATAAAACTGAAAAAGCTATACTATTAAAAAATATGGAGTATTCCCCGAATGCAGATGCACCCAATTGATGAACAATTACCAGGGAATAGATAAAGTTAACCCCAATATTAAATATTTGTACAACATAGCTGGCATAGATATTTTTTTTTTGCAACACCACCATTTATAAATTATTTATCATCCGGTAATGAAAATCTGGAGAAATAGAAGCATCCTGCAAATACTACTCATCCAAAATATTTAATCCGCATTAAAAAAGAAATCGAAAAACAAAAAACCACATAATATAACAATTAAATATCTGTCAAATTTAAGGGTAAATAATCCTACAGCAAATAATGCCCCGGCAATGCTAACTAATAAATACAACGTATATGCAAAAACTTTATGTTGTACCAAATAATATACTAACCGCGTAAACCAATCGCTTTGATTACATATGAGGTAACCATCGTGTTGTTACAATAGTATAACGGACAATTCTTCCGGATTAAAGACCCCCCGGCCCTTACCTTCCATTGTGTAGCTGAAAAAAGCATGAGTATAAAATATATTCTCATACTATGTAAATTTAGTAAAACAAATAAACCCATAAATACAGTAAAGGGAATGTAACCGGTTTTATTATAGCGATATCGTTTTTAATAACCATGATTTAAGGAATAAAATGACCAGGAATTACTTTTTAAGTTATCATTATAAACCGGGGGATTTACTTTCGCTGTATCATTTAAATTATTCTTAAATTACATTTTAAACAGATATAAAATTATGGCATTATTGCGTAACATAAATTCGAAAGCCAAAACCTTAATCAACACCGGCTTTGGAACAAATGCATCAGATTACGGGGGCCGGTTTGTAAATAAGAACGGTTTACCAAATATAGAAAAGCGGGGCGTTCATTTTTTTGAAAGGATCAGCTGGTTCCATTCTATGCTTGCTCTACCAAGGTGGAAATTTTATACTTTGATCTTTGCTTTTTATATAATTATAAACCTGGTCTTTGCCATCATCTATTATGTGGCGGGTGTGGAAGATTTAAGCGGCCTGAAAACAGGGAATGAAATAGAAAAATTTGGTGAAGCTTTTTTCTTCAGCGCCCAAACTTTTACTACAGTAGGTTATGGCCGCATCAGCCCTTCCGGCTTTGGCACCAGTAGTATTGCAGCCATAGAAGCGCTAATAGGATTATTAAGTTTTGCCCTGGTTACCGGTTTATTATACGGGAGATTCAGCAAGCCAACTGCCTATATAAAATTTTCAGGCAATGCCATTATAGCACCATATAAAGAAATTACCGCTTTGATGTTACGTTTAGCTCCCTTCAAAAACATTACTTTAACTGATGCAGAAGCAAAATTAACTTTGGGAATGGTTGCCGAAGAAAATGGAATAAAAAAAAATAAATTTTTCCCGCTTCAGTTAGAGTTAGATAAAATTTATTCACTTCCACTTAGCTGGACCATCGTTCATCCTATAGCAGAAGACAGCCCATTATTTGGTTTTTCGAAAGAAGATTTTGAAAATACAGAGGGTGAATTTATAGTTTTTATCAAAGCTTTTGATGATATGTTCAGTAATATTGTTGTAGCCCGTAGCTCATATACTTTTAAAGAAATAGTTGTAGGTGCCAGATTTAAGCCAATGTATCACCGTAATGAAGAAGAAAATAAAACTATTCTGGATCTGGGGAAAATCAACAGTTTTGATCCTGCAGCATTAAATGATACATATTTAAGTAATGATAAAAGGGTTGATTCCTGATTATTTTAAACTGTTGATAATTACGGCAAAATCGGCTGCCACCAGGCTGGCGCCTCCTACCAATCCACCATCCACATCAGGCTGTCCAAATATATCTTTCGCATTGCCGGCTTTTACACTTCCTCCATACAAAATTGAAATGCTTTCTGCAACATCTTTTCCATACTGGCTTACTATTACCGTACGAATATGTGCATGCATCTGCTGTGCCTGCTCATTGCTTGCTGTTTTACCGGTACCAATTGCCCAAATAGGCTCATACGCAATGACAAATCCTGTCAGTTGCTCAGCCGTTAAGTGAAACAGGCTTTCTTTAAGCTGTGTTTCAACAAAATGGTCTTCCTTTCCGGCTTCCCTGATGGCCAAAGGTTCACCACAACAAAAAATAGGTTTCAAACCATGCTCCAGGCAAATATTAATTTTTGCAGCAAGCATGGCATGGCTTTCATTAAAATACTCACGACGCTCGCTATGTCCAACAATTACATAATCCACCGATATGCTTTTTAACATTTCAGCACTTACCTCACCGGTATAAGCACCACTTTTTTTATCGTAACAATTTTGTGCGGCAATAAAGGTATTTTTCTTTAGTTCGAGTTTATTTTTTAACGGAATAAGATATGGAAACGGAACTCCAAAAACAGCCTCCTGGTTTTCAGAAAGGGTTAGTGGCATAGCCATTAATTCATCCATTAATGATTCTGCCTGTTGCAGGGTCAAATTCATTTTCCAGTTAGCTGCAGCAATTTGTTTACGCATGGTTTAATTAATTTTAGAATAATTTGTAAATATCTGTCAAAATTTGTTTTTCACGGGGAGTAATTTTTGAACCCTTTAATTTTTTCCAGTTATCAATATCAACTAAGGCTTTATCTATTTTATACTTTGTAATACCATCAACACCCCATGAAAAATTTGATATTAGTTTGGGGGTAAGGCCAACACTAATTACATTACTGCAAACACCAACCACCGTTCCGGTATTAAAAGAAGTATTTATTGCCGCCTTTGAATAATCTCCCATAAGCAGGCCCCCTTTTAAACCTGCAAGCATTTCTTTTTTATCAGCATCAACCCAATACTTTACTTCGCCGGCATTATTTTTAATATTACTGTTTGTTGTACCGGCGCCAAGGTTACACCATTCCCCTATCACACTATCGCCTAAATAACCATCATGAGCTTTATTACTATATCCAAATAATACAGTATTTTTTATCTCTCCACCTGCTATACAATAAGGCCCGACAGTGGTAGCCCCATAAATTTTAGTTCCCATTTTAACCACAGCTCCTTCACATATTGCTACCGGCCCTTTCAGGATACTGCCTTCCATGACGGTTGCGTTTTTCCCGATATAAATTGGCCCTTCGGAAGCATTTAAAATGCAATGCTCCGTTTTTGCCCCTGCCTCTAAAAAGATCCGGGAAGGATTTACCAGTTTATTTGTCTTAGAGATGATTTTGCTTTTTCGATTTGCAGTTATCAGGTCAAAATCCTCCCTTAAAGCCCAATCATTCAATTGAAAGATCTGCCAGGGATAATGAACCACTTTCAATTCGCTCCTGTATTCGACGGATTGATTGATCTTTATTTTATGTAATCCCAAAACTTCTTTATTGGAGAACTTATACGCCATTCCCCCTTCTTTACCGGAAGAAAGAAACTCCCCATTCTTCATTTTTTTTATTTTGCTGACCATTGACTTTGTAGGTAATACATTAGCATGCACCAGCAGGTAATCATCCTTAACAATCCCTTTATCAATTTTTACCGACCCTTCACTATCCAGGTAATGGCCTTCCCATTTATCAGCCGAACTAATTTTTAAATACAACTCCCATTTTTTCCGAATGGTTAAAATACCGATACGGATGTCCTGTATATGCCGGGTATATGTAAAAGGATGGAGGTTCTCCGGTTTACAATATTCTTCTGTAAAAATTATCTTTTGCATAGGTAAAACTACTAAAATAAAAATCCCCCCGGAGAACCGAAGGGACTTAAAGTATAGCCATGAAAAACAAACTTTAAATAAAGATAATGATCTAAATTAAATTATTTTGCCTTTTTTTCGTACCGCTTGTTGAATTTGTCAATTCTTCCGGCTGTATCAACCAGTACATTTTTACCGGTATAGAAAGGATGTGAAGTATTGGATATCTCCAGTTTTATGACCGGATATTCTTTTCCATCTTCGTAAGTAACCATTTCTTTTGATTCAGCTGTTGAACGGCTTAAGAACTGAGTCCCATTACTCATATCTTTAAAAACAACCATTCTGTAATTTCCCGGGTGAATACCTTGCTTCATATTAATATTAAAGTTTTGTATACGGGTTTTGCCGTACTATTATTAGATGGGGCAAAATTACGGATTTTTTACTGAATTTTAGTTGTTATTACAGTAAATATTAATATCCTAGCTTTTCATGTTAATAAACTGCAAGGCAATACCAATGTTCCAGCTTTTTGCAGCCTGTATGACTTCCTGAAGATCATCAATTTTTTTGCCGGTAACCCGTATAATATCATCCATTATAGCCACCTGAACCTTTAATCCGCTGTCCTTAATAAGCTTGACAATTTTTTTGGCATCTTCCTGCTTAATCCCATTTCTTACCATAATTTCTTTTTTAACCACTTTTCCACTTTGAAAAGGCTCTTTGCTTAAATCATATATTTCCGGGGCAAGCCCCTGTTTCATACTACGGCTTATCATAACATCAGTGATCTGCTGGATCTTCATGTCACTGTCGGCTTCCAGGTTCACTTTAAAATCTTTTTTATTTAAATCAATGACTATATGTGAGCCTTTAAAATCAAACCGGTTGATGATTTCTTTACTTACTGTATTGATAGCATTATCGAGTGTTTGAAGGTCTACTTTGCTTACCAGGTCAAATGATGGCATAATGGTATTTTTTTCAAAAGTAAAAAACCTATCGCACAATGGCGACAGGTTTTTACAAAAAGAACCATTTCTTTTCCAATACTCCTGAAATACAGATCAATTTCCGCTTTTAACCCTGTTCTGCTCATCACTGGCCCCGCTGTTTCTTTTGCTATTGCTTGCTTTTAACTTCCCTTTGTTAAAACGATATGTAAAAGTCAGGCTAACCGCACGGCTGTCATTTACATTTTTAAAGTTTGCATCTACTGTACCATATCTGCTGTAACCTTTAAATACACTTCCGGCAAAAATATCACGAACGTTCAGCCGCAGGCTTCCTTTGTTTTTAAAAACCTGTTTGCTTATTCCGGCATTCACCTGAACAATTGGCTTTATGTAGATCACTCCTTCCAATCCTTTGCTGCGGTAAAAACCACTCAACTCAGCAGACCAGCTTTTACTGAGTTTAAACTGTTGTTGCAATTGAACCATATAGCTGGTTATGCCCAAAGAGATTGGTTCATTATTTACTATCCCTTTAAAATGATTATTGTAAATATTTGCAAAAATATTACCACTCCACCACTTTGTTATAGACTTATTTGCTGTGATCGCTAAACCAATTTGCTCACTACTGGCAATATTAGCCTTCTTAACAAAAGTTTCATTGGTTACATCATTTTGCTCTAACACCATTTGAATGATATCAGTGGTTTTGGTATAATTCAGTGTAGACGTTAAAAACCCTTTATAAGTATGGCTCAGTTCAATATTATGAGCAAACTGTGCACTTCTAACCAACGATGTCCCTTGCGCAGAACAAAGAGCCACCGCTAGTATCAGGAGGTGACCCATGCAATGGAACACCAATATCAATGTCATCTGGTTGTTGTTTCAATGGTTTTGTTGCTGGAATCACGTTCGAGACTGCGAAATGGAGAATAACGCTCCCACAAATCTTTTCCCACACTCCACTATAAAACCAAGTGTGACGAGAACAGGCGCATCAGGCAATCTCAGCGTTTAGGATTTAAGAAAGGTCATCAGGACCAAGGCTGCACGTAAATCGGCTTTCCGTTTCAGCACAATACCAAGCATCATGAGCAAGCAAGCCGTTTGTTTCTCTCTGTCGCTTCTTGTATTGGGATCAGTGGTGCCTTCGTCCTGGGCTTTTGCTTGGACCGGAGAGCCAATTTGTGAACCGCTCCCTGGCAGTGACGACGCTTCCGTCTTGTGTGCCGATTTTTTCGCGGTTTGGTTTATGCGACTGCCCCAAGGTACTCTGGCCCCAACGTCGAGTCCTGTGGATGCTCCGCCTTCGTCGGTTTCAGCAGTGCCTTCTCTAAGTCCGACCTTTGGTATCATCGGTCGAGATAGTTGGGTCCGCCAAAGTGTCACGTACGATTACGGTGTGCTGCAAAACACCGACGACGGCTGCATTGATGTCGACCCCATCACCACTGTATCCGTCGAACTGTTTCGCAATGATAAGTGTGCTGTCACCATTGACAATGAGCCTTGTGCCTCGTGCGCGCTGTGCTCTGAAGTCGACTTTCCAACGTATTCGGCCGATTGTACCAATCTTCCTTTTGGCCGCAATGTAACGTGTGAACCGACTCAAATGCAAACCGGAGCTGCAGTGCACTTGTTCTTTCCTTTGACGGCCGATGCCCCTGCTGTGCAACGTTCCCTGCCGAGTGTGGTTCCTTCACCACCACCAACCCTGCAGCCGACCACTGCGCCACCGACCCGTTCCCCAACAATGAGCCCGACCAAACGTCCGGTCCCGGCGAAAAACTGTGCCAAGCTCACGGGCTGTTTCTTGGAGAATCTCTCGACACGTGATAAACCTGCTGTCAAATTGAATCCAAAGGCGGCAGTGAACAAATACACACTTAAGAGTGGGACCCAGTTCTCGATTCGCTGCAATATCAAGGGTGGTGGTGGCAGTGCCTTCAAGAAAATTGATTTTGAATTTGATGGTCGAACACGCTCCGACTACTTTGCTCCATTTTACATGGGAGGAAATCGTGGCAAGACAACCATCTTTCCCGTGGACTACTTGTCCAATGGTTGTGGAAAAAAGGAAGTCACGGTGATTGGAAAGAATTGGCGTGGTGGTACGTGTTTCCATGAGAAATTTACACTAGAGGCCAAGTGTTGATGAGATATAGCTTTAAAGCATGTTGTGTTACAGTATAAACATTGTACTCCGTAGCAACTTTTGGAAGATGAATCTGATATGTAGGAGTACTACATCATCGAACATTTGACCCAGGATTGTTTGTTACCATCGACATGTGTTTCAGGACTGTAGTGCTGGCTGATCAGGAATCCTGGCTGAGTACCTGTTTAACCAACGTAGACCTGGTTAATACTCTTCATAAGCTCACATCCTAGGTGAAAAGACATAAAGCCAGTGAAGACCGTATCGAGCAAGATAGTAGATGAGCTTGGATTCAAGGGTCTGATGGCGTTTTTTGACCGGTACAAAGCCTACTTTGAAAATGCCGGCATCTACCACAGCAAATTCACTAATGGGTACAACAAAGCAAAGAAGGCAGGCGAGATCGAACGTAAGTATGCAGTCTATCTTGCAAAAACCTATTCATATTTACAAATCAAATATCTTTGTCATGCTGAAACAGCACTGGATGATGAGCCATTGTATGCAGATTTGCTTGGGGTTATTGAAGGTTCTCCAGACCTCAAGACCATTCATTCAAACGTCGAAGCCTGGAAGGATTTTGCTCTTCCACCAAGCTTCATGCTTCTACAACTGGCCTAAAGCTTGGTGTGCCTTCACCGGCTGCTTGCACTGCTGTTCCCCCAATGCTTCAAGGACTGCTGATTTGGTTACTCCTGCCCCAAGTCAACAATCAAGCATGCACCTACAAGCAAGCTAGATGGAGAAGACTACTCCCTTGATATCTGTCAAGGAGGCCTGGGAGCCAGTCATGAACTGTGAAGGTGATGCCATGCTTGGCGACAAGTTTATTTTGATGCCTGACAAGTGACAAGGGTAGACCTTCAGTAGATACTTCCTTGTGAAGAATGAACGAGAGCTTGACTTGTCAGCCATCAATCTCATTGAAAATAAACTTGTCGCCAAGGATGGCATCACCTTCACAGTTCA
>JANOGE010000245.1:0-41254 GCA_031414035.1 Chitinophagaceae bacterium
AAACAACAGCCGGGGTGAGCATGAAAAAAAACTGTACCTGATGTATGACCAGATATACTGGACACTTACTTTTGGCGATACGGTTCACTATAACCCTGTATCCCTGAGGCCCGGCATGAAAGACTATACCATTTTTGTGGACGGCATCAGCAAATCATTTGCTGCAACAGGTGTTCGTGTTGGATGGGCAATGGGCCCTGCCGGCGTTTTGGTAAAGATGCGTTCTATAAACAGTCACGTAGGGGCATGGGCGCCCATGGCCGAACAAAAAGCCGTAGCCCGTTATTTATTAAAAACAGAGGCTATTGATAAATATCTTGTTCATTTTAAAGCAGAAGTGAATGAACGGTTACAAAGAATATTTACCGGCTTTCAGCAAATGAAAAATGAGGGGCTTCGTGTAGACTCCATCGCACCGCAGGCAGCCATATATCTTACCATACAAATTGATTATGCCGGTAAAAAAACAGCCGAAGGAAAATTACTGGCCACACAGGCCGATGTTACCTCTTATATTTTAGATGTGGCTAAACTGGCGGTTGTTCCGTTTTATGCTTTTGGCGCAGGGGTTGCCAGCAGCTGGTACAGGCTGAGTGTAGGCACCTGTAAAAAAGAAGAAATTGACGAAATGCTGGGAATGTTGAAAAGGTCTCTGCAAAAATTGATTTAATTCTTACAGTTCAGGAAAACAAAAGGCTTTAATTCCCTTTGACGGAAAAGTTTGCGGAGCTGATGAGCTTTTTTAATTATCCTGTATTTATTAAGATCAATAATTTCGTGTGTGGTAATTAAATTTTCTATCCCCTCTATGGCATACAACAATTGATGAAGTTGTTCTACTTCATGCTCAATTGCTTTTTGAGTCATTATTTCATGGTTGAACAAAACCAGTAAATCACGGTTTGGATTGTTCATCTTATTTGGGAGTTTTTGTTTTGCTTTGTTTCTGCTTACTTATAACCTATCATTCCCTGTCTGTTCGGGCATCCGCACTGTCCCTTTTTTGAGGAGGAGCAGCCTGTGGCAGCCAATAAACTTACCATAATAATAAGCAGGAATGATATTTTAATTCGATTTTGCATATATACAGATTAGCAATTTAAACTATTTTCACAAACATTTATTGCTTTCTTAGGATGAAAAGTGAAAATTTTAACAATACGGTTCATAAACCACGTGTATTAGTTGCCCCACTTGATTGGGGGCTTGGACATGCAACCCGTTGCATTCCAATTATAAACAAATTATTACAACAAAATTGTGAGGTCATTATCGCTTCAGAGGGGGCGGTAAAATTTTTATTGCAACAGGAGTTTCCAATGCTGTCTTTTCTGAACCTAAAGGGATACCGGGTGCAATACAGCCGGAAAAAAATATGGATGCCCGCAAAACTGCTCCTCCAGGTTCCAAAGATAATTCTAGGCATTTATACAGAACATGCCTGGTTAAAAAAGATGGTGAAGCTATATTCGATTGATGCCGTTATTTCAGATAATCGTTTTGGTATGTATCATTCATTTGTTCCCTGTATATACATTACGCACCAGTTAAAAATAAAAACAGGTAACCGGTTTACAGAACCACTTGTTCAAAAAACACATTATTGGTTCATTAATAAATACAAAGAATGCTGGGTTCCTGATATAATGAGCGGGATCAGCCTGGCCGGGGAATTATCACACCCGGTTGTTTTACCTGAAGTGCCGGTAAAATATATTGGTCCCTTATCAAGGTTTGAAAAAAATGAAGCGGAGATAAAATATGACCTGGCAATAATTTTATCCGGGCCTGAACCACAGCGAACTGTTTTTGAAAAAAAAGTTTTAAAAGATTTAAAATTATTTTTCGGAAAAACATTACTGGTAAGGGGGCTTCCTGCAAATACAGCTTTGCCCGAAGCCGATTTACAGGTTCTTGAAATATATAACCATTTGCCGGCTTCTGCACTAAACCAGGTTATCCTGCAATCTAAAATGATCGTAAGCAGGTGTGGCTACAGTACTGTAATGGACCTTATTAAACTGAAAAAAAACGCCATCCTGGTCCCTACGCCCGGACAAACAGAGCAGGAATACCTGTCCGGTTATTTATATAAGCAACATTTTTTTTTGTGTGTACATCAGGATCTGTTTTCTTTATCAGATGTTTTAAAAAGGTCCGAACATTTTTCTTTCAACAATGCAGCACTTCCGCAAAATGACCATGAAAAAGTTATAGAAAATTTTATTCTTAGCCTCCGTTAAACCTGTGTATTTTTATTAATGAAACAGGAATTTATACCCGCTTCTTATTTTTTGCAGGTCAAGCAATGTGGAATAACCTTCGGCATACCATTCATCGCTTTTTCTTAAACTCTCGTCAGGTAATTCATTGAGGCTTGCCGGAAACGCGGTGCTGGTAAGGACCCCTTTTCTGATAACCGGCAATGCATTCAATGGCAATGCATAACCTATCCAGGTTTTTTGCCTGAACAATACAGCAAAAACATTTTTATAAAAACGGGAAGGGCTTTTCTGTAACATCAGGTGTATTGGAAAACTAATTATAAAAAATAAGGCAATACAGATATCAATCAATCTTTTATTACGGCGGTTTACAGGCTTTGAAATGGTATACTTTTTACTTACGGCCACATAATCTCCGGTTACGTTTTTATGGTCGCTGCCAACGATACTACGGCTGCCTGATGCATGAAATTTATTTCGAACCCCGGGGCGTAACTTTTCAATACTGTTTATGATCTCTTTAAAACTTAATCCGTTTTCACAAAATATTATTTCTTTTACCCGGTATTTTTTTACCAGGCCCGGCAATTGCTCCATATTACCCAACACGGATCCTGTTCCGGTTAAATGAATGTCTACCCTGCCTAAAACCCTTTCTGGCATACCGGCTTTTTGCATTAACCCTGCAATGGCCACAAAATCTTTTTCGCCTGCTACCACTATTGTTTGACGGCGTTCTTCATTTTCATCACTGGTTTCTAATAGGCCCCATTTAATAAAAAGCTGCCGCATTATATTCATCATTATAAATGCCAGCACTATTCCAAAAACCAATATGCCCCTGGAAAACCTGATGGTTTCCGGTAATAATCCATACCCGCTTAATAGAACCAACCCTGCAATCAGGGTGGATCGTACAAGCCGGGATTGCTTATAGCCCTTATCATACAGCCCGGAATAAAATGCAGACAATAAAAAAATGGCGGTAAAAACCGGGAAAGCAATTAAAAGCACATTAGGAGAATAATTTAATTCCTGTCGTATATAATTACTCCATAAATATTTTATTCCCAAAAATGACGTTAGAATAATTCCGGCATCAAGAAGCGGTAACCCAATCCGTTTTAACAGGCTTAACAGAGCAGAAAAAATGGCCCTTGTAATAATGGCCGCCTGAATAAAAAAAATAAATATGCCGGCCTTGCTTCCGCTGTAATGTTTTTTTACAAACAGACTCATGGCTTTATAGAACAGCCGGACATAATTCATGCTTCCTCTTTTTGTGCTTTCTCCCTTAAAATGAATGATGGTGCTTTCTGAAAAATAATAATTTTTATACCCTGCCTTTTGTATCCTGAAGCTCAGGTCTACATCCTCTCCATACATAAAAAACCGTTCGTCAAAATTTCCGATCTCCTGTAAAATATTCCGGGGTATCATAATAAAGGCTCCGGCCAATACATCCACCTCATGATTCTCATTTTCGGATAAATGGCCTAAATGATATTTTGTAAACGATTTTGAACGGGGAAACAGGTTTGCAAATCCGGCTAATTTAATTAAAGAAGTTAATGGTGATGGAAAGGCTCTTTTGCTTTCTTTTAAAAAGTTTCCTGCCCCGTCAATCATTTTTATTCCCAAAGCCCCGATACGGTCATTTGATTTAAAAAAGGATATGCATTTTTCAAAACAATCCTCAGGTACTATAGTATCGGGGTTTAAAAAAAGTATAACGTCTCCTTTTGCCTTAACAACGGCCTGGTTATTTGCTTTTGCAAAACCAACATTACTGCTGTTCCAGATAAAATTAACTTTTGGAAAAAGAGGTGCTAAAAAATCCCTGCTACCGTCTGTTGAATTATTGTCTGCCACAATTATTTCGGCTTCCACATGGCTACAGGCCTTTTGTACAGAATAAAGGCATTGTTCCAGGAAATATTTTACATTATAGTTTACTATGATGACCGATAATTGCATATTCAAATATAGTAATACCAAACTTAATTTCAGGTCAGCCTACCCTTATCAAATTCAGGAAAAGAATTTATGGGTAAGCTTTTGGTAAATACCATTTGCCGGAATTAAGGATTATAATATATGGCATATCGGTATAAAGAAGCCTTTGTATATTTGCGCCATGTTAAAAACAACACTGTTAAACGCTGTTGATGCGGGTGCTAAAGAACTAAGACGCTACTTCAATAATGATGATTTAAAGATAAGTAATAAAGAAGGGGTCAACAACTGGGTTACCGAAGCCGATCATGCTTCCGAAAAAGCCATCATTGACGCTATTAGAGCTGACTTTCCCGATCATTTTATTTTAAGTGAAGAAGTGGGAGAAATGGTAACCGGCAGTGATACTAAATGGATCATTGACCCCATTGATGGTACCATTAATTTTGCCAGCGGTATTCCGCTTTGCTGTGTAAGTATTGGTGTAGAGCAAAAAGGAGAAATGATTTTAGGTGCCGTATATAATCCTTTTATCAACGAATTGTTTTTTGCAGAAAAAGGAAGGGGTGCTACTTTGAATGAAAATAAAATAAGTGTCAGCAAAAAGACAGAGGTGATACACAGTTGCCTGGTTACGGGCTTTCCTTATTCGTACCTGGATATGGAAAACGGTCCCCTGGAAGTTTTTGAGCGCTTTGTACGTAAAGGAGTTCCCGTACGCAGGCTGGGCAGTGCCGCCATTGATCTGTGCTGGGTGGCGGCAGGCAGGTTTGAAGGATTTTTCGAACACAGCCTGAGTGCCTGGGATACCGCCGCAGGCTATCTTATAGTTGAAGAAGCCGGGGGAAAAGTAACGGATATGAATGGCGGAAAATATTCTCCTTATCAAAAAAAACTGGTAGCTACAAATGGATTGATACACGATGAGTTGATTGAAATAATTCATAACAGGAAGGCTTTGTAAGGTAAGGTGTTGGATGTACAGTATATATCCATTTTATTTTATCCTTCATCTAAATTCAATTTTATGGTAAGAACAGAAATATCCTCCCTCGGCGAATTTGGTTTAATAGACCACCTTACCCAAAATAATGAAATAAGAAATACGTCCACTATTTTAAGTGTGGGAGATGATGCCGCGGTGATCGATCATTTTGGAAGGCAAACCGTGATCAGTACAGATCTGCTGGTGGAAGGAATTCATTTTGATCTAATGTACACCCCATTAAAACATTTGGGTTATAAATCTGTAGTGGTTAACATCAGTGATATTTATGCCATGAATGCTACTCCTACACAAATTTTATTAAGCATTGCAATAAGTAACAAGTTTAGTGTAGAGGCGTTAGATGAATTTTATGAAGGCGTGTATGCGGCCTGTGAAAAATATAATGTGGACCTGGTTGGTGGTGATACCACCACTTCGCAACGGGGATTTGTTATAAGTATTACTGCAATTGGCGAAGCCGCCCCTGATAGTTATGTAAAAAGAGATGGCGCAAAGGTTAATGACCTTATTTGTGTCAGCGGTGACCTGGGGGGTGCTTTTTTAGGATTGACCATTTTAGAAAGGGAGAAAAAAATATTTGAAGAAACCGGTGCACAGCCCGACCTGGAAAACCGGGCATATATTGTTGGCCGTTTATTAAAGCCGGAAGCCAGAAAGGATGTTATTGAATATTTTGCTGAACGTGAAATTATGCCAACCAGTATGATGGATATCAGCGATGGTTTAAGCAGCGAGATGCTCCATATTTGTAAACAAAGTAAAGTGGGTTGTGTTTTGTATGAAGATAAACTTCCCATAAATGAGGACTCAAAGGATTTTGCTTATAAACTGGAACTTGATCCTACCGCCTGTGCATTAAGCGGTGGCGAAGATTATGAATTGCTGTTTACTGTTTCGCAGGCTGACCATGAAAAAATAATGGCCAACAATGGTTTAAGCATTATAGGATATATTACACAAGCTGCCGAAGGAAAAATATTTATTACTAGGGGCGGAAAAAAACATGAGCTGGTGGCACAGGGTTGGAATCATATAAAATAATAACAGCTATGTCCGATTACAATATTTGTCAATTTGCAAATATTAACAGCTTGCATTAAAAAGCGGTATCACAAAAACGGCATTAAGTAATATAGAAAATAATAAGACTGATATTAGTTTACACCGTATTGAACAGATTGCCCTCTGTCTTGACCTGGAGGCTATGAAACTTTTTATTAATCCTTTAGATCTGTTAATACCCCCCGTTAAATTATAAACAGGTTAGAGGCGGCCCTTTAGATGTTTAACTTTACTTTTAAGTAGTTTTGTCAGAATGAATAAAGTTTATTTTTTACTGTTAGTAATTCTTCCGGTGTTATTTTATTCCTGCGCCACAGTCAACAAAAAATACAACCCAAACAAAAAATATTCCAATCAGGAATTACAGGAAGATTATTCTTTGTTACAGAATGTCCTCGAAAAAAAGCACCCCTCTCTTTATTGGTATACCGGTAAAGACAGCATGGACATGTATTTTGCTAAATACAAAAGTGAAATAAAAGACAGTATGACCGAACAACAGTTTGGCTGGAGGATCATCGCACCGCTTACCGATAAAATTCATTGTGGTCATACGAGCTTTGCCATGAGTAAAAGGTATAATAACTGGGCTTTCGGTAAACAGTTTCCCTCTTTTCCGCTATTTATGAAATTCTGGAATGATACAATGGTTGTTACAAATAACTTAAACAGAAAAGATTCGATATTAAAAAGAGGCACCCTCATCACTTCTGTAAACGGGATGAGCACTAAGGCTTTAAAACAGGCAATGTTTGGGTATATGACCGAAGACGGCGTTGCCAATAATGTAAATTATATCCGGCTGAGCAGCAATTTTCCATATTATCACCGCAATATTTTTGGTTTAAGCAAAACCTATGCTGTAACCTACATGGATGGTGCCGGGGTTGAGCAAGCCATAACTATTCCCGTTTTTTATTCCCCTAAAGACAGTTCAGGAAAAATAAAACCTGTTACCCCGGAAAAAAAAGATAAGGTTGAAACAAGGCAAAAAAGAATACTGGAGTTGCGCTCGTTGGTCATTGATACTACAAATAATACCGCCATCATTACTTTAAATACTTTTTCTTCGGGGGGGCTTCGAAAATTTTACAGGCGGTCTTTCAGGTATATCAGAAAGGCCGGTATCACCAATGTTGTCATTGACCTTCGGAGTAATGGAGGCGGTAGAATAAATTTATCAACCCTGCTAACCAGGTATGTCAGCAGGACTCCCTTTAAAGTGGCCGATACTTCATTTGCGGTTACTAAATCTTTGCGGCCTTATTCAAAATATATTAAAAGTGGGTTTATTAATGATCTCGGGCTTTTTTTTCTAACCAAAAAAAATAAAGACGGGCTTTATCATTTCAGACACTGGGAAAGAAAAATTTATACTCCTAAAAAAACAAATCATTATGCCGGTGACCTGTACGTTCTTATAAACGGCTCTACCTTTTCTGCTTCAGCCATTTTCTGTAATGCTGTTAAGGGGCAGCCGGGCATTATTTTGGCCGGAGAAGAAGCGGGCGGAGGGTGGCATGGCAATAATGGTATCCTGATCCCGGATATCACATTACCCAATACACGGCTCCGGGTAAGGCTTCCTTTATTCAGGATCGTTCAGTACCGTCATGTTACAAAAGACGGACTTGGGGTTACTCCTGATATATTTATCGGTACAAATTATAATGCTTTACTAAAAGGGACCGATAAAAAAATGCAGACGGTAATGGAAATGATAAAGAAAAACAGGCCGGGTTTAAAAATCAGGTGAATCACATAACCAATTCTTTTTAGAAAATCTTGTATTTTTCTTTTTGTTCTTTGCAGGTTGTTTAGTATCCATTGAAGGGTTTTATTGTATTTTAAAAAGATCCGCATCTTTCCAAAACGGAAATTTCTCTCTAACGTCTTCCAGTTTTTCTTTTTGAAGGGTGATGGTAAAAACATCCTCATCGTCTGCCATATGGTAAAGTACCTGGCCAAGCGGATCGATTATTAAACTGTTCCCGCTGTAATAAATATTATTTCCATCGCTGCCTACCCGGTTTACACCAACTACATAACACTGGTTTTCGATTGCCCTTGCACAAAGCAATGTTTTCCAGGCATGGCTGCGCCGTTCGGGCCAGTTGGCTACATAAATAAGTACATCGTATTCGGGTAAGGGGTACTCCGCCCCCATATGGCGGGGCCGGGAGGGCGCCTGTCTTGCCCAAACAGGAAACCTTAAATCATAACAAACCAGTAAATTAACCTTCCATCCTTTTACAGACGCAATCAGTCTTATAGTTCCAGGGCTGTAATGTTTGTCTTCTTCAGCATAAGCAAACAAATGCCGTTTATCGTATTGACCATATTGCCCGTTAGGCAGCATCCATATTAAGCGGTTAAAATAATTTCCTTCTTCCTCAATAATAATACTTCCGGTAATAATAATGCCGTTTTCCCTGCTTAGCCTTTTCATCCATTGCATGGTTTCGCCGTCCATTTTTTCTGCTAGCTGTTTTGTTTGCATACTAAATCCAGTGCTGAACATTTCCGGTAAAATAACGATCTCTGTTTTTTCCGCAATACCCGAAATTTTTTCTTCCAGCATGTATAGGTTTGCCGGTTTGTCTTCCCAGTGTAAATGACTTTGTATGGTGGTAATGGTAAGGGATGACATGGCGTTGAATTATAAGCGAATTTACGAATTGAATATAATATGAAGTATTGAATTCAATACTGCTTTTTCATAAAAAAGACCATTAAAAAACAAAACTGTATTTTTGTGTCCCACTCTTTTAATAAAGTTAAGGCATGTTGTAAGCCAATGTGGTAAATAAATATATCCCTGCTGATTCAGAAAATACAACGTCTTTGCCAGCCATATACTAAACAAATCATTTAATGGCTTTTAAAAAATTAGATCTGATTGATCCCATCCTGAAAGCATTGGTTGCCGAAGGATACACAATTCCAACTCCCATACAGGCCCAGTCCATTCCTTTAATTTTAGAAAGGAGGGACCTGCTCGGCTGTGCACAAACCGGCACCGGAAAAACCGCAGCATTTGCTATTCCTATTTTACAGATCTTATATCAGCAAAAGCAGGAAGAACGTGGCCCCCGGAACATAAAAGTATTAATTCTAACCCCTACCAGGGAACTTGCCATTCAGATAGATGAGAGTTTTGCGGCCTATGGAAAATACACAGGGCTTACACATACGGTAATTTTTGGTGGTGTTTCTCAGTTAAATCAAACCAATATCTTAAGAAGGGGTGTTGATATTCTGGTTGCAACACCTGGTCGTTTGCTGGACCTGATCAGCCAGGGATTTATTGATTTAAAATACCTGAAAATTTTTGTACTGGATGAAGCAGACCGGATGCTGGATATGGGTTTTATACATGATGTAAAAAGGATCATTACCAAATTACCCGCCAAAAGACAAACTCTTTTCTTCTCGGCCACCATGCCCCCTGAAATTCAAAAACTGGCAAATGTATTATTAACCAACCCGGCCAAAGTAGAGGTTACACCCGCTTCTTCAACCGTTGATGCTATTGAACAAAGTTTATTTTATGTAGGCAAAACCGATAAACCAAACCTGCTATTGCACTTATTAAAAGAGGAAGATCTTGTTACCGCCCTGGTCTTTACCCGTACCAAACATGGTGCTGATAAGGTTGTAAAATTTTTACACCGTCACGAAATAAAAGCAGCGGCCATTCATGGCAACAAATCTCAAAATGCCCGTCAGCATGCATTAAGTAGTTTTAAAAGCGGCAACTTGCGGGTTTTGGTGGCAACAGATATTGCAGCCAGGGGTATTGATATTGACGACCTGAGTCATGTAATAAATTTTGAGTTACCTAATGTTGCAGAAACCTATGTTCACCGTATTGGCCGAACAGGAAGGGCAGGTAATACAGGTATCGCTTTCTCTTTTTGCGATGCAGATGAAAGAGGTGAACTGAAAGATATTCAAAAACTGATCGGTTTAAATATCCCGGTAATTCATAATCATCCTTTTCCTCTAAGTGCAGCAAGCTTATCTGCACCCGCAGCTCCCCAGCAAAAGCCCGGGCCTAAACGTTCCAGGAGCTTTGGATCTTATGATAAAGGAAAAAGCAGAAATTTTAACAGCAGGCGCCACTCAAATTAATGAGCCCGAAAGCCGTATAGTATATTCGGCTATTATGTTGTACTTTGGCGGCCTAAACTAATTAAATATGAAACAAGTTTTTGTAAAATTTTTGGGGAGTGCTATAATAACAATCCTTTTTATTGCCTGTAACAACGAAGCTGCCAAAACAGATGTTCTGGATTTTAATCTCGATAGTGCCAAAGCAGCAATAGCTGCCAGTAACAACGCATTTGGTTCATCTTTTACCACTGGTGATTCTACAGCATTTGTAAAATGTTATACCAGTGATGGCTGTATTTATAATTCAAACATGCCGAAGATATGTGGTACACAGGCTATCAATTCTTTCTTTAATACTGCTTACCAATCCGGAATAAGAAAAATTGCTATTACTACAGAAGAAGTGATGGGCGGAAAAGAAGCTGTTGTTGAAACCGGAAAATATGAAGTGTTTATAGCAGATAATATATCTGTTGAAAAGGGCAAGTTTATTGTAATTTGGAAAGAAGAAAACGGAAAATGGAAAATGCACCGGGATATCTGGAATTCTGATGCGCCCCCACCCCCTCCGCCGCCTGCAGAAGCAAAAGCAAAATAATAATTCACTTTATTTACAACCGAAGCCTGGTGCTTCGGTTTTTTTTTACCTTTTGATTCTAAAATAAAATGTTTATTTTCATTTCATGGCAAACCACAATTATTTATCATACCTGCTAAACCCGCTGGAACTATTGCGTACTAAAAAAGTATTGCAGGTAAACCCAACTGTGATTTCACCAAAAAAAGAACCGGAAGAAACCAGGCTCTTTGTATATGATTATGATGAAAAACATGTTGATATTAAGGAACTTAAAATCATTTCTGATTGTTTCCCCTACATAGACCCGCAATCCGTTTCCTGGATCAATGTAGATGGCTTAAGAAAAACGGATGTAGAGTCGATTTGCAACCACTTTGGAATACATTATTTAATTACCGAAGATATATTAAGCCTGGGACAGCGGCCAAAAATGGATGAAATAAACGGGCTGTTGTTTTGTTTGCTGAACATGCTTTACTTTAATGAAAAAGATTCGGCAGTGGAAACAGAACAGATCAGCATAGTGCTGGGTAAAAATTTTGTGATCAGTTTTCAGGAAGACGCCGCAAGGGATGTATTTAATCCGCTGCGGGAAAGGCTAAAGGTTAATAACACAAAAGTCCGTATGAACGGAGCCGATTTTTTATTTTACTCATTGATTGATATGATCGTTGATAATTATTATGTAGTGATGGAAAAGCTGGGAGAAAAAATTGAAGGGCTGGAGGAAGATATAGTTCGAAACCCAAACACCAGGAGTCTTGCCAAGATTAATATGCTGCGTAAAGAAATGATCATCCTTAAAAGAAGTATTGCTCCGGTCAGGGAGCTGGTGAATGGTATCTTACGCAGCGAAAATGAATTAATTCAGGAGCGCACTGAAAAATATTTTAAAGATGTTTATGATCATATTTTACAGGCAAACGACCTTGCTGAAAACTACCGGGATATGATGATGAACCTGCACGACCTCTATTTAAGTAATGTAAATTTAAAAATGAATGAAGTAATGAAAGTGATGGCAGTAGTAACCTGTTTACTTGCACCTGCAACGGTGATCGGTGGCATATTTGGAATGAATTTTGAGTCCATCCCCCTGTTACATAATAAATGGGGTTTTTTTATTTCCGTTGGCCTGATGTTATTTATTCCGCTTGCAATGATAAGGGTATTTAGAAAACAGGGATGGTTTTAATTTCCGTTTGATTTTGGTTTTTTATATATAGGCACGGTACTGCAGGGCTCTCCATACATTATACTTTTTGCAACAGGCCTTAACAGGCTGGTGACAGCTACATATGCTGTTTCAGAAACCGGTAATTCGCCACAGCCTTTTATCACTACTCTTTTATCAAGGTAGTCAGCTGTGTTGATCTTTAAGATATTCTTTAAGAAAAGAGTTCTGTGTAAAAAATCTTTATCCCCAAAAACAACCTCATTGGCTACCGGTTCAAGATAGCTTGCTGCCAGCATATATGCCCATATTGGTATGATCGCATCTGCAGAACAGGTAAGCGCTATATGCTTTCCTTTATAGACAGACAGGTCAAGGTTTTTCATCGCCTCCCTGAATTCTTTTTCCTTTAATATTAGCCCCATAAATAAATACCCTTTCATATCAAATACCTCTATTTCTTCTTTCGGATAATAATCTTCCAGGTCCAGTGTTATGAGGCCGCTTTCAGAAACTTTATTTACAATTATTTCATCCATATTGTAAAGGTAAAACAAAACAGCCATCACGGTAAAGTAATGGCTGTTTAAGAATCTATTTAACAATACTGTTAATAAAGCGTACTTCTGTTATCTTTTACGGTGGCTTTTTTCCGGAGTCCTTCAAACCAGCTACCGGTTGCCTGGCTTCGTAAGGCGTTTGTTTGCTGAATCCTGAATTGTATAGTTTCTTCAGGCGTATTTGCTGTTTTAGCCGATATGCTGTTTAGTTTAAAAACATAAACGCCTCCTTTACCGGCTATTGGAGCAGAAACTTTACCTATATTTTCTTTATTAAAACTTGCTCCAATTAATTTGGGTTCAAAACCAATACCATTTATAATTTGGGACCTGAATGTAAGTGAGGAGTCCTGGCCTGAGGTTAAAACCTCTTTGTTATAAACTGCTGCTACACTTTCTAAGGTTGTCTTACCGCTCAGTTTTTTAATTATTTCCTCCGCTTTCTTTTCATCTCTGATCGCTCCTTCGGCCATTGGCCTTGCTGTTGCAGCATCCTGTGTACCTTCTTTCTGTATCTTATCAACCATTACTACAACAAACTGGTCTCCGATGCTGTAAGGGTCGCTCACGTCTCCTTTTTTTGCTTCAAAAACCCAGCGTACAAGTTGCCTGGCGTCCTGCAATTGTCCCACTTGTGCATCATTCTCTTTTATTAAAGTTGGGTTTGTAACTTTTTGAATTCCGTTTTTCTTTATATACGCATCTAAGTTTTTAGCCTCTTTTTCTGCTGAAAGTTTAGTGGCTGCCAGGCTGGCTTTATTGATTGTTTCTTCACTGGCCAATATTTCTTTTGCCATGAAGCCAATTTTATACGCCGGGCTTTGCCCTTTTTGTTTCATCACTTCAATGATATGATACCCAAACTGGGTTTTCACTACATCTCTTGATCCAACCGGTTTTCCAAAACAGAATTCATTAAACTCCGGCACCATAGTACCGTATCCAAATGTACCCAGGTCGCCGCCTTTATCTTTACTCCCGTCGGAAGAAAATTGTAATGCCAGCGCTGCAAAACCGGCTCCTCCTTTTATTGCATTAAATATACTGTCTGCCTGTTTTTTTGCTACACTGTCTTCTAAGATAGGCTCACCGGTTTGTGAGTTAACAGTAGCAATTAAAATATGCCTTGCATTTACACTGTCCGGCAAGGTCTTTGTCCCTATTAATTTTGCCAACACATAATTTTCCTTGTCTACATATGGGCCATATACTGTTCCTGCAGGCAATCTGATTATAGAATCTATTGCCACACTGTTTATTTTGGATTTAGGTACATAATTAGTATCAAAATCTATGGTTGACGTATTTCTGGCTAAAAAGCTTTTTACATTGGTTTCTTTCGTAAAATCATTTTTTAAGCCTTCTATAACAGCTTTTGTTCTGGCGCTGTCTGCTGCACCGGGTAGCTGGCTGAATGTAACATAAGAAATCATTCGGCCTTCCTCCTGCTTAAATAAATCCTTGTTTTTTTGTACATACTTTTCAATCTCACTATCCGTTACCTTAATGGTGCTGTCGTTTATTATATTATACGGAATGGAAACATAGGAAATATTGGCAAAATTTTTATTTTCTGCTATATCCTGTTCTTCCATCCACGCTGGGTAATAAGCGCTGGCATTTAAAAGTGCAAAATATTTTGTTGATACACTGGCTATTTTTTGTGGCTCTATTATCTGGGCATCAATCATGTCCCTTTGTTCGCCCTTCATTTTTTTAATATTACCGATAGCCTGGCTTACCTTACTCATATCCAGTTTTCCGGTTGCAGGGTCTATCATTTGCTTGTCCTGCATTAACGGGTTCGACGGATCGTTGCTTGTTAATACCGCATTTAGCTCTTTTGAAGTAAAATCAATTCCTAATTTTTCCGCTTCGGCATAAAATACCCTTTCCGCTACTATCTGATTCCAAACCTGCTCCCTGATTTGGGCCGCCCTGGGTGTACTGGTTTTCGTTCCGGATTGCTGTTCTTCCTGGTTTTCGACAATTTTGATCCTTTTATTAAATTCATCCTGTTCAATAGCACTTCCATTTACTTTACCAATACTGGATGACCGAAACTTATTACCGCTTGTATTGGCATCCATTAAAATAAAAGCGATTAATGCCAGAGCGATTACTACTATGGTTACAGCAGCTCCTTTTTCACGAATACCCTGAATAATTTGCATATATATTATTAATTAAATTAAAACGGACGGCAAAAATAGGCTAAAATTCAATATGATGTGGTAATTTAAGGCGGGTAAATCTATAAATTGTAATATGATAAATTAGTGAGTAATAATACCTGTTTTTTTGATTGGTTTTATGTTTTACACATATGACTGTTAATAAGGCCTTTTATTGTTGATAAGCCTATATTTTTAATTTTAATTGTATGCAAAAAATGGGTAAAGTTTTAAATGTAAAAAATATATTTACTCCTTTATGTTATAAAGTGATTGTTTATACCATTAATATTAACAGGGTTAAATTTGTAATATTAATTTTTTCTTTCCTCTTCATTAATTATTAACCGGTGTTAATAAATACTTATTAAAAAGGTATAATAGATCACAGGTCGGGTTCCGGGTTTATAATAAATATGTTAATTACATGTGCAGAAAGGTTAATAAATTAAAGGTTTTAATTTTGGTGCAGGAAAATTAATTAATCTTTCCACAAATTAACAGCCCTAATAGTAGTAAGTGATTATATAAATAAGTAGTAATAATACATATTATGGTAGATATTAACACAGCAAAAGCAACAATAGAAGCTAAAGGTTTTTTAGATATCAGTATTGATCCTAATCTGGATTTATTTGCTGAGATTGAAAAGTTGAAAAAAGAGAAGAATGCAATAGTTCTGGCACATTATTATCAGGAACCGGATATTCAGGATGTGGCTGATTATATAGGAGATAGCCTGGGACTTGCACAAAAAGCTTTACAAACTAATGCAGAAATGATTGTTTTTGCAGGTGTACATTTTATGGCCGAGACCGCAAAAATTATAAATCCATTAAAAAAAGTTTTACTACCGGATCTTAATGCAGGTTGCTCGTTAAGTGATTCTGCACCACCGGCACTGTTTAAATTATTTAAGCAAAAATATCCCGGGCATCTGGTTATCAGTTATATAAATTGCTCTGCAGGCATTAAAGCATTAAGTGATATTATCTGTACCTCATCAAATGCCCAAAAAATTGTAGAAAGTTTACCGGTTGATCAATCTATCATTTTTGCACCGGATAAGAATCTTGGGGCTTATATCAACAAACAGACGGGTAGAAATATGGTATTATGGAACGGCGCCTGTATGGTGCATGAGATATTCAGTTTGCAAAAAATAACTAAATTAAAAATAAGGCATCCAAAAGCAAAATTTATTGCACATCCCGAATGCGAAGAACCAATATTAAATATTGCAGATTATATTGGAAGTACAACAGGGTTATTGAATTATACTAAAAAAGATGCGGCAAAGGAGTTTATTGTTGCAACAGAAACGGGTATTTTACACCAAATGCAGAAAAGCAGCCCCTATAAAACTTTTATTCCTGCACCTCCAAACAACAGTTGTGCATGTAATGATTGCCCATATATGAAATTAAACACTCTTGATAAATTATACCTGTGTTTAAAATATGAGTTACCGGAAATACAAATGGAAGAATCTTTACGATTAGCCGCAAAGATACCAATAGACAGAATGTTAAAAATTAGTGCACAGTATGGTCTTTAAGAGTTATATATTAAATAGCTGTTCGTAAATAAGATAAACAAAAAATTTACATCTGTTGATTTGGATGAGTTTTTTATCCGGCTATTTTTTAAGCAGTAGAGTAAAATACCGGAAATTAGTTTAATATTTTATACTTATCCTGCAAATAAATATTTTAAGTGAAAAAATTAGTGCGGCATATCCCGTTTTTAAAAGCTGTTTTTTTACATAGCATTACCGCTTTTGGTGGCCCACAGGGCCATATAGGAATGGTTTTAAAAACATTTGTTGACAAAAGAAGGGATTTAACCAAAGAAGAATTAATGGAATATATCTCATTTTGTCAGCTTTTGCCGGGCGCCTCTTCAACACAAACCCTTACCCTTATTGGTTATAAGCGGGGCGGGCTAAACCTGGCAATACTTACCCTTATCATCTGGATATTTCCGGCTTGTACCTTAATGGGTGGATTATCTTTTATTGTAGGGAGCATGGGAAAAAACAGTATACAGATAAACTATTTTCAGTTTATTCAACCCATGGCCATCGGTTTTTTAGCATTTGCTGCATTCAGGGCTTTCCAGATAAGTATTAAAAACCTGATCACAAAGATTATTATGCTGTTTGCCTTGGTATGTACCTATTTTCTTTTTAAAACACCCTGGATAATTCCTGTATTAATTACTTTAGGCGGAATAGCAACCAATTTTAGCAATAAACGTATTCCTGAAAAAGAAATAATTAAACCAAGGCAAATAAGATGGACAAACATTTGGCTTTTTGTTTTAATCTTTGTTATAGCCGGATTGTTAAGTGAAACAGCCCGAAAACAAAACTGGGAAAACAAAAAACCATACAATCTGTTTGAAAATTTTTATCGTTTTGGTAGTTTTGTTTTTGGTGGCGGAGATGTTTTGATTCCCCTTATCCTGGACCAATATGTGGCAAGGCCTACTTCTGAAAGAGTGGTAAAGAAGAACCAGGATGTTATAAAGATAGAAAGAGAAGAATTATTAACGGGAGCGGGAATAGTAAGAGCAATACCGGGGCCGGTGTTTTCAATAGCTTCTTTTATAGGGGGAATTGCGTTAAAAAAGGAAGGGCCAAAAATACAAATACTTGGCTGTATTATAGGATCTGTAGCAATATTTCTGCCAAGTGCATTACTGGTACTTTTTTTCTTTCCTGTTTGGCAACAATTGAAAAAATTTGTTGTGGTTTTCAGATCGTTGGAAGGTATTAACGCCGCAGTTGTAGGTATTATGATGGCTGCCACCCTTTATTTATTAAAAGACATTTCTATTATTTCATTTGATAGTTTAAGTTTTATAAACATTGCTGTTATAGCAGGAACTTTTCTGGTTTTACAGTTTTCAAAAATCCCCCCTCCGTATGTTGTTTTGTTTTGTTTTATTACCGGATGGTTATTTTAATTAAGAACGGTAATACCCGGCACTTTCTATTTCTGCTTTTACACTGTCCGGGACCAGAAAACGGATCGATTTTTTTTCTTTTATTAACTCACGGACCATGGTAGATGATATTTCAAGCAGGGGGGCTTTAAGAAAATGAACAGTTGCACCAAAGGTTTGCTCTATTTCAAATCCTGGTCTTTCATAAATATAAAAGGGATGATTTTTTACGATCACGTCATAATTCTTCCATTTGTTCAGATTTTGAAAGCCGTCACTTCCCATTAAAATAGAAAAGGAGAACTCCTTATATTTTTCATTTAAGTAAGCTAAACTATCAACCGTATATGAAGGTTTGGGTAAATTAAATTCTACGCTGCTGGCTCGTAATTTATTTTCACCATCAATAGCCGATTTGATCAGGTGCAGCCGATGGTATTCATTGAGTAAAGAAGCTGATTGTTTAAAAGGATTTTGAGGAGAAACGACAAACCATACCTGGTTTAATTCGGTATAATTTACGGCATGATTTGCAATTATTAAATGCCCGATATGAACAGGATTAAATGAACCAAAATAAAGCCCTATTTTCATAATTAATGTAAAATCAAAATGATCGTTATTTTTTACAATGCTTAAATTTTAATTTTCGCTTCTTCTACCCAAATCTTTTCTGCTTCATCCATACGAAGGCTTAAATGATACCCGGCAACGGTTATTGAAATAGGGCCTCCAAGAGGCGCCATTTGATCTATTCTAACAGATTCTCCGGGAATACAGCCCATTTCCATAAGTTTTAAAAAAATAATATCGGTTTCAAACTCCTTTATTACAGCTGTTCTGCCAACAGACATTTCTGATAATCTTTTTTTCATTTCTTTTGCTTAATCCTTTTCAAAAATTTTTAAGATCATAACAAATGTATCAAATCAATATTGTTATCTAATTTCGAGATAAGAAATAAGCCCATGCAAAAAACAAAATTTTTTTTCCACGACAGAAAGTTCGACTTAAAGAACAGAAGGCGGTTAGCACTGTTTATTGAGCGAATATTTATGAATGAAAAAACAAAACTTAATAAAATATCATATATATTTTGTTCTGATAATCATTTAATTAGTATTAATAGAGAGTTTTTGAAACATGACTTTTATACTGATGTAATTACATTTGATTTATCCTCACCAGGTAAAGGGGTTGAGGGAGAGGTGTATATCAGTTTGGATAGAATTAAGGAAAATGCCAAAATAATTGGCAATTTATTTATTGAAGAATTACATCGTGTTATTTTTCATGGAGCCCTCCATCTTTGTGGGTATAAAGACAAAACGAAAGGAGATATTTTGAAAATGCGGGACCAGGAAGAAATTTATCTAAAATTGTTTTTTCATTAAAATTCAGAATCTTTTATTTCACGTGGAACATCCGGTTGACTAACGGTTTAAAAAGCCTAAAAAACAGATTGCTTATCTTTGCCGCCTAAAATGTTTACACAATACGATATTATAGTAGTAGGAGCGGGTCATGCTGGTTGCGAAGCAGCAGCTGCGGCAGCTAATCTTGGCAGCAAGGTTTTACTGATTACAATGAATTTGCAAACCATTGCACAAATGAGTTGTAATCCAGCTATGGGAGGTATAGCTAAAGGCCAGATAGTAAGGGAAATAGATGCAATGGGGGGGTACAGTGGTATAGTTACAGATAAAAGTATGATCCAATTTCGTATGCTTAACAGGTCAAAAGGGCCTGCTATGTGGAGCCCAAGAGCGCAGAGCGACAGAATGCTATTTGCTGCAACCTGGAGAGAAATACTGGAAAATACATTAAATGTAGATTTTTACCAGGATACCGTTACGGGGATTTTAGTAAAATCAGGAAATATTATTGGAATTACTACCGGATTAGGGCATGAGATAAAGGCAAAAGCTGTGGTATTAACAAACGGAACTTTCCTAAATGGGATTATACATATTGGTGAAAAGAATTTTGGTGGTGGGCGAATGGCTGAAAAACCATCTTATGGCATTACAGAGCAACTGGTTTCTCATGGATTTATAACTGACAGACTAAAAACCGGAACACCGCCCAGAATTGATGGACGAAGCCTGGACTATTCTAAAATGGAAGAGCAGAAAGGGGATGATGAAATAACAGGATTTAGTTTCCTTGAATTGAATTGCATAAAGCCACATCAACAAAAAAGCTGCTGGATAACTTATACAAATAATGAAGTTCATGAACTTTTAAAAACAGGTTTTGAACAAAGCCCGATGTTTCAAGGCAGAATACAAGGAACAGGGCCAAGGTATTGTCCAAGTATAGAAGATAAAATATGCAGATTTGCTCAAAGAGACAGGCACCAGCTATTTGTAGAACCCGAAGGAAATAATACCGTTGAAATTTATGTAAATGGATTTTCAACGTCACTTCCAGAATCAATTCAATATCAATCACTTAGGCTTGTTCCAGGGTTTGAAAATTGTAAAATGTTCAGACCGGGTTATGCTATTGAGTATGATTATTTTCCACCAACACAACTAAAATTCAGCCTCGAGACCAAATTAATAGAAAACCTTTTTTTTGCAGGACAAATAAATGGAACTACGGGGTATGAAGAAGCAGCTTGCCAGGGATTAATGGCAGGGATTAATGCTCATCAGAAAACCAGACAATTAGAGCCGGTTGTTTTGAAAAGAGATGAAGCCTATATAGGTGTTTTGATTGATGACCTGATAAACAAAGGAACCGACGAACCTTACCGTATGTTTACCAGCAGGGCTGAATTCAGAACGCTTTTAAGGCAGGATAATGCAGATCTGAGGCTGACTGAAAAGAGCTACCGTTTAGGGCTGGCCTCGCAGGAAAGAATGGAAAAGGTAAGGATCAAAAAAGAAAATATCGAAAAAATAAAGGAAATATTATCTTTCCTAAGCCTAGACGCGGAAGACACCGGAATTTTATTAAAAAGCGTTCAATCATCAACGTTATTAACAAAACAAAAAGCCACACAACTATTACTGCGGCCTATGATTAGAATAGCAGATATGATTGAACATGTAGAAAAAGTAAAAAAGGCTTTGAGCGGATTTAATAAAGAGACACTTGAACAGGCCGAAATACAAATTAAGTATGATACCTATATTGAAAAAGAAAAAGAACTGGTTACTAAAATGAGCCAGCTCGAGGACCTGGTTATCCCGAATAATTTTAATTATGATAAACTGGTTTCGCTTAGCAATGAGGCCCGTCAGAAATTTTCTAAAATAAGACCAAGAACATTGGGACAGGCATCAAGAATTTCGGGAGTTAATCCAAGCGATATACAGATTTTAATGGTATTCATGGGCAGATAAACAACAACAATGATATGGAACTGCATTTTTTAAGTAACACACCAAAAGAATTAGTTTTTGAGAATATTGAAGAATACCTTCATCTTAAAAAAATAAGAATTAATAAACAGGATACCTCACGTCCATGGGGTGGTTTTTTTGTAATCGAAGAACGAGAAGCTGAAAAATTCATAAGTTTATATTTTCCTAATCTTAGTAAAAAAGAATTAATTATCTCGGGGAAGCTAAGCCCTAAGATATTAGTTGTTGCTCCAAAAAAGAGACTAAGCTGGCAATATCACCACAGAAGGGCAGAGATATGGAAGCTAATCGGTGGAACGGCAGGGGTAGTAACCAGTGATACAGATGAAGAAAAAGAAACCAGGCTTTTAAAAATTGGCGATATTATTCAGCTAAGGCAGGGAGAGCGTCATAGGTTAATAGGCCTGGACGGTTGGGGAATAATTGCAGAGATCTGGCAGCATACTGACATTGAAAACCCAAGTAATGAAGAAGATATTGTAAGGGTTCAGGATGATTTTGGAAGATAAACTATTGAAGGAACTAAAAAACCCGGGGTTAAATTTAATAATGATCAGAGATTTTAACAGCCGCAAGCATTATTCTCAGCTCTCCGTAACTAATACCCTGTGGTAAATTTTCAATTAATTTTTTGAGGCTAAGCGAACCATGTTTTGCAACGGCATTATTTATTAAAAGCTGTTTTTCATTAGTTAACAGATCATTAATATCCATTTCTCCCCGGCTGACAAAATAAGCCATATGCCCCTCAATGGTACTAATTGATAAGTTCCTTTCTTTTGCAATAATAGCCATGTCTTTTCCTTCTTTAAACAGGTGAAAAGAAATTGTTTTCGTATCTGTTTTTTCCTCATTCTTTTTTGGCTTTCGCTCCCTTTTTGGGGTAGCTATTTTTTCAGCCATATTCGAATTAATAGTATACCTGCTGCAATAATTCTCAACAATCTCAAGTATTTCATCGCCATATTTTTCGGCCTTAGCTTTTCCAAAACCAGCGATCTGCATTAAGTCTTTTTTGTTAAGCGGAAGGAAAATGCATATTTCTTTTAGGGACGCCTGGTTTGCCACCATATAAATGGGCTGGCCATTCTCCGAACAGGTTAAGTCCCGCCAGCGCCTGAGGGTATCATACAATTCCGAATTTGAAATATCAATAACCACCTCTTTTTTGCCGCCGGCATAGCAGGAGATACCAATACGGGGAAGGGCAAAGTTTACTTTATGCTGTAAAAAAGAGGTAATTGAAAAAGGCTGATTGCAATACTGCAGATAATAAACAGAGGTATAAAAGGACAAGAACAACTCATGCAAGTATTCATTAATTGATGTTGCAGTTTCTTTATGCTCTGTAATTAAAGGGTGATTTTCAACAGCACCCCGGAAAGTTGTAAATTTTGGTATAAAATAGATAGCGGCATCAATTATTCTTTTTTGCAGGTGTTTATTTTTCTCAATAACAGCCTCCTCTTTCATTAATTCAGAAGTAAGCGCTATAAATTTTAAACCCAAAACCTTCTCAACTGTAAAAGATTCTTTTATTTTAGCGATCCATTCTGTTGCACCTTTATTTAATTTATCCTGATGTTGTTTAATATTAAATTCTAACAGGTCACAGGCTGAACCGATTTCATTAAAAGAAAATATTTCTTCCAGCAACTGTAAAGTAAAAACCAGCCGTGCTCCGGTAAATCGTTCTGCAAGGGGGCCTTTGTGTGTTAATAATTGCTGACCTTTTATAACATTATTATTATTATAAATTGCGGAAGAAGGAATTTTTGAAAGCAGAACAATACCATCCAGGCTGGTACACCTGCTTAGCGCTACATACACCTGACCACTGCTGAAAGCCGAACCGGCATCAATCATTACTTTATCAAAAGTAAGTCCCTGGCTTTTATGTATAGTGATAGCCCAGGCAAGCCGCAACGGATATTGTGTAAACATTCCTAGTGTTTCCTGTTCTAATTTTCCATCTGTACGGTTTAATGTATATCGGGAATTTTCCCATGTCTCCACCGACACTTCAATAATTGTTCCGCCGCAATCAACAGAAATGATATCTTTTTCCAAATGTTTAACCACCCCTATCTTACCATTAAAAAATCTTTTTTGAATTGGATCGTTTTTTAAAAACATAACCTGGGCACCTTCTTTTAATACCAGATCTTCATCAACAGGGTAAAGATGATCAGGGAAATCACCTTCTATCCTGGCTTTGTAATTAAAGGAGGAAGTATTTATTTTATATAATTGTTGTTGATTGATCAGGTCAGCCTGACTGTTATGTGAAGTAAGTGTAATAAAGTTTTCATTTGAAGCAGGGCTAAAACCCGGAATAAACCGATGGTGCAGATCCATAAAATCATTTTCACTCATTTCATTATTACGCACTTTGTTTAGCAGTGCAACAAACGATTCTTCCTTTTGTCTGTAAATTTTATTAAGTTCAATGAGCAAAGGCATTTGTTCTTTTATAGCCAGGCTGTCAAAAAAGAAAGGAGAATCGTAATATCCTTTTAATATATTCCATTCGTGGTTTTGAGCAACGGGAGATAATTGGTGAAGATCTCCGATACAGAGTAACTGAATTCCTCCAAAAGGTAAATGATGGTTCCGGCGAATGCTTTTTAAAATAGTATCAATAGCATCCATGACATCGCACCGCACCATACTTATTTCATCAATTACCAATAATTCTGTTTTGCGCAAAAGCTGCCGCCTTTGTTTATTGTAACGGACCTTTGCCAACAACTCTTTTTTATTATTTACTGATGGCAAAAACGGATGAAATGGTAACTGAAACAAACTGTGAAGGGTTACGCCACCGGCATTAATAGCTGCTACGCCGGTTGGTGCTGCCACGACAATGTTTTTTGTGCAATTTTCTTTAAGGTATTTCAAAAAAGTAGTCTTTCCGGTACCGGCTTTCCCGGTGAGAAAAATATTTTCACTCGTTTCGGTGACAAAGCGGTAAGCCAGGTCAAAAACTTCGTTATGTTCAATGGATTGCATTACAATAAAGATAAGACCATAATAAGAAACCAGGGGTTTAAAATATTTATGCCAATCCAAATATCACCCGGAGTTTTTTCTCTTTTAAAACCGTTTTTTTCTGGTTGTAATTAAACCGAAATTTTATAGCATTGCTTTCAGGTTAACTAAGTAAAAAAAGATAGAAAGGCTTTTGCAAAGTGCACTTTGCAAAAGCCCTCTATCTAACAGGGGAAACTATACAGAGGCCTTAGTACCCAGCATTAGTAATTCATTTACTTCTACTTCGGTAATGTATTTCTTAATACCTTCCTTATCCGTATAGCTGCGGCTTATGAGTTTGCCTTCTATGGCAACCTCGCTTCCCTTGTTCAAATACTTTTCAACAATATCGGCAATTTTGCCCCAGGCTATTAGGCTATGCCATGTTGTTTCTTTAACCTTTTCGCCTTTGGTGTTTCGGTACACCTCGTTTGTGGCAATACTGAAGCGGGCCAGTTTTTTTCCGCTTTGTGTGTTTTTAATTTCTGGTGCGTTACCCAGGTTACCGATGAGCTGAACTTTGTTTTTTAATGCGTACATGTTTTAAAATTTGTGTCCCGCCTTGAGTGGGACGATTATTAATTTATTTCAATCAACCAGGAAAGACGTCATTTCGGTTGACAAAACAAAAATAAGCCGGCAAAAAAGCCACAACCGGACCTTATCCTTTTACTTACCTGTATATACGATTGTAAACGGATGTGTATAAAACAAAAAACACTAATTAGTATCCAAACCCAATTATGTATTATGATAAAGCAAAAAGAAGACAAATCCTGCCAGCTTTGTAATAAAGCGCTTAAGGGCCGCAGCGATAAAAAATTCTGTGATGATTATTGCCGGGCAGCCTATAATAACGACCTGAAAAGCGTTTCTAATAATTTTATAAGAAATGTAAATAATGCACTTAGTAAAAACCGGCGGATCCTCGAAAGCCTTTTACATGACAGTAACCCAACAGCAAAAGTCAACAGGGACAGGTTGCTTGAAAAAGGATTCCAGTTTAAATACCATACCCATCTGTTAAGTACAAAAAACGGGAACACTTATCTTTATTGTTATGAGTATGGATATTTACCCCTTGAGAATAATTGGTTCTTAATTGTAAAGCGAAAAGAAGAATGAGCTCCCCGTGATTAAAAAATTGCTTTAAAGCAGCAATAGGCGTAAATCTATAATATATACAGATGCCGGAATAATAAAGTATTTTTACGGGCTTAATTATTGAATTTGCGATTGCTTTTACATAGTACTGCAGGAATTATTATTTTTCTGATAAGCACATTTTGCATATCCAAAAAATCCGATGCTCAATGTGGCACACCTATTTCTATATTTCCGTATACAGAAGGATTTGAAGCTACAAACGGAGGCTGGGTTCCCGGTGGAGCAGGATCTGATTGGGCATGGGGCACACCATCCAAGACGGTAATTACCGGCTCAGGCGCAGGAACTAAATGCTGGATAATCGGAGGATTAACGGGAAGCGCTTATAATAATGCAGAAGCTTCCTGGTTACAAAGCCCCTGTTTTAACTTCTCTGCCCTCCAGTATCCTTACATATCCTTCAAGGTATTTTGGGAAATGGAAAGAAGGTTTGACGGTGCAAATCTTCAATATTCTACAGACCTTGGCATTACCTGGATAAATGTTGGTTCTGCTTCGGATCCGGTAAACTGTTTAAACGACCACTGGTTTAATTTTACACCAATTACTTTTTTGTCTCCACTTGCAACTGTAAGAGATGGCTGGTCAGGAAATATTCAGGCAACATCGGGCAATTGCCAGGGAACGGGAGGAAGCGGGGGATGGGTGTTTGCACAACATTGTATGCCAAATCTGGCCGGAACATCAAATATCATTTTCAGATTTACTTTTGGGGCCGGTACCGTTTGTAATAATTATGACGGATTTGCAATTGATGATATTACTATTTCGGAAGCACCCCCAAACAATGCTTCTTTTTCTTATTCCTGTATCAATAACAACACAATTACTTTCAACAATACATCTTCACTTTGCCCCGCCACAAACTGGGATTTTGGAGACCCGGCATCAGGGGCCAACAATACCTCGACTTTACAAAACCCCACCCATATTTTTTCGGGCCCGGGAACGTATACGATTACATTAACTGCAACGGGCCCGGCAAACGCTCCTTCAACAACTTTGCAAACGATAAATATTTTGGGTTTAACCACATCAGTTATTTCCAATATTAATTGTTTTGGTGATAATAACGGATCGGCATCCGTTGCTGTTATTCCGGTTACCGTTTCTCCTTTTTTTTATTCATGGAATACCATACCGGTACAAAACACAGCTTTGGCAACTGCGCTTGCAGGAGGTATATATACTGTAACCGTTAATGCATTGAATAGCTGCACTTCTACAGCAACAGTTGTAATTACAGAACCTTTGGCCTTATCACATTCTGTAAATATTCTTCAACCGGGTTGTATAATGGCAACCGGAACAGCAACGATTACTGAAACCGGGGGCACCTCACCATACACTTACTCCTGGTCTCCATCAGGCGGTGCAGGGCAAACAGCAAGCGGCCTTGCTCCCGGGAATTATACCGTAACAGTTACTGACAGCCGCTCCTGTTCAGAAAATATCAATATCATTATTGCAACAGCCACCCCCCCCGGAATTAATATTTCAAGCAGTAAAGACGTAAGTTGCTTCGGATTAAGTGATGGTAATGCCACTGCACTGGCTTCTGGCGGTAACCCTCCTTATAATTACAGCTGGAACACTTTGCCAATACAAAATTCTCCTACAGCAACCGGGCTTGCCGCCGGAAATTATACGGTTACTGTAGTAGATAATAATGGCTGTTCTGCCTCAGCTCCTGTAAAAATATCAGAGCCCGCAAATAGATCATGTGGTGACGTTTATTTCCCCAATGCATTTACCCCCGATGGCAATTCAAAGAATGATGATTTTGGTCCTATGGGAAATGTAGCAGCCATCAGCGACTACCTCTTACTGATATATAACCGATATGGCGAACTGGTGTTTAATAATCGTGATCCTTTTAAAAGGTGGGATGGTTTTTATAAGGGCAAACAAAACGCGGGCAGTTATGTTTGGGCCGCAACCTTTACTTATAAAGGACAGATTAAAAGAGCGGAACAAGGTTCAGTAACAATTATCAGGTAATTAAAACTTCAGACCATGGGGTAATAAAAATTCTTTTAATAAATAAGCCTGCCTGCCAAAGCCACCCTGACCTTTTTTGTGTAAACAGTAACCCTTAAGATTATTTATAATTAATATTAGAACAAGAAAGATAAAGTATCTCCACTTAGCACTAATACCTCAACAGGACACCAGCTTTGAATAAACCATATCACCATCATCAACTATGTTTCAATATATCAGCCACCGTTTTTTGTAATGCTCAAAAATTTGTCGCAACAACACCGGCAGCCAAATGAGGGGGTGTAATTTTTAAACAGAAAAACCCACAACTCCGGACCTTAAGGGGATATTAAAATCCTCAACTTTATTTTTTATCTCTTCTGGAAAATCATCTGCCTGTAATTCAATTCTCCGGGTAATATCACTCAAAGAAGAAAGGCGTTGTAATGTATATGGAATAGTATCCAGGCCTGAAGCAAACTTCAAAATATAACTATAAATACCAAAAAGGCTCCCGGCCATAATTGTTGTGCTGTGCAGGTTCTTAGAAGCCATTAATGAAACTGCAATTACAAGCAATACCATGATCTCCATAAAACCAAAGTTCCAGGCCTCCTTATCAGAAATACGTACCTGCCATTTACGCAGACTATTATAGTGATGGCGGATAATTGTATTGTTTCCGGTGGAGATGATATCAACCTGTTTTTCCAGTTCGTCGTTTTTATGTTTATTAAGCTTTTTCATTTTTTTTCCGTAGAAAAAACTGATGAAAATAACCGGCATTAAAATGGCGAGGCAAATGCCCACCACCGTTTTATCATAAAAAAACAACAAAACCAGGGAACCCAGAATATTATAAGTTGCCTCAATAACATATACCAGGTCATGCTCTAAAAAATCAACAAATTCCCTGGCCAGCGTAGAGTGGGCGCTTAATTTAGAAACTTCAATTTTATTATACCTGCGGCTCAAAAACGTTGTGACCAATGAGGTATAAATGGCAGAATAAGTCCGGGTATCATACATATGCCGGATAGTCCCGATTATTAAATATACAAGATGAACAATGGTTAATATGATCAAACCGGTATAGCTGCCTTTAATAAGATCATTTATAGCCTCGCCAAAAAAATAAAACCTTAATAAGCCACCCAGCATTTCAAGGGAAAACAGGGAATAGGTAAATATCAATTGATATTTATGTTTCATCATCAAACTTCGTAATATCTGAAACCTGGACATAGTTCTTTTCTTTTTATCCCTGAATCAACTGAATGAAAAGCCAAAAAGGGGGGATTAAATTTTAATGTTGGTTAGTGAGACAGGGAAAAAAGGGTTACGTTTAATGGTTATGGAGGATTTCTCTTTCCGTTACAGAATTATTAACAATACCTGTAACAATACCACAACAATTTGCAGCACCGCACTGGCAGTTAAAAGGCTCCATATTTTCATCAAGGAAGGATGCGTAGTTGAGGGTTAATTCTTCATCTTTTGCTATATTCCGTAAGGCCACTACATTTAATCCTTCATAAGTAGTGTTTGGTTCACAACTGTGATTTTGAGGAGCCCAGGCTGACGGATCGTTATCCCATAGCAGAAAGACCTCTCTACTCAGCGGATAAGCATATTTTCTAAACGTTTCCTTTTCGGAAACGCCCCAATTATGGTCAACATAATTTCTGGTAACAACCCGCTGTGCCATTTCTTCTCCCTTAAAGATCAACTCATTAGCAGGAATGTTTTGGGTTGCATATATGCCATATCCGGCAATCGCATTCCCTTTCATAATGTATTTTTTTTGCTTACGTTGATGCCGGGCAATTCCTTCATTAATGATTTTTTTAAGAAAACCGGACTGTCCAATCCCATCGCTTTTTAATATATAATCGGCCGACCCCTCATACCCGTCTTTATAAAAAACAGAGCAGGTAAAATTTATTTCCAGGAAAAAAAGCTCGTTTTTTTCATTAACCCTGAAATCCAGCCGGGCATAACCCACCCCTCCAAATCCCCGGAAAATTTTCAGTGCGGCATCTTTTAACTGTTTTTCCAACAGGGGATCATTGCAGGGAATATTGGCTTCGGGATGAAGCTCAGACGTTTTTAAAGCATAGGTTTTAAAATGAAAACCCTTTGGAAAAATATATTCAATGGGTTTAAAAACGGTACAGGTCTTTTTATCTTCAGCATTCGCCACCAACATTACCGTAAACTCCCTGCCATCAATATATTCTTCAACCAGCAATGGCCCGTATTCATCTATAATAGCCGCAGATTTTTTAATTAGCTCTTCTTTATCAGAAACCAAAGAATTATCATCAATACCCAAACTGTCCCCGGCCTTATCCGGCTTTACAAATAAAGGGTATTGTAAATGGGTACATTCTTTTTCTATGCAATCAACAGATTCAATTAACGCATAAGAGGGCGTTTTAATGCCTACCGTATAAGCCACATACTTCATCAGGTCTTTGGGAGGGTCATAAAGTAATGAGCTGGGGCCGGTAAACGGCAGGTTGAGCAATTCCATGAAATAAATAACATCAATAGAAGGGACAGCCCATTCAAGATATCCTTCGCATAGATTTACGAAAACATCATAGTTTTTTTTCTTTAACTCTTTAAGTTGTTTATAGGTAGAAAGTTTGTTAAGCAGGACATGATCAAACTGTGCACCCGGCACAAGGTGGCTTATCTCTCTGGCAGGATCATAATTTTGGTAATCTACATCAGAAGTAGAATAATCGGGCTGAAGAACACAAATTTTCATGCTGATAATTGTTTCCGGCGAGATATTAATTTATGCATATCGCCTTTTCATTTCCTTTGCCGACCTGCGTGAAATAGCATCATTAATAATTTCTGCAACCAATTCTGTAAAAGTATAACCGCTAAACCGAAGTATGGCGCCTATTGAGGTAAGGTCTTCATCTTCACTAAGGCCGCATTGTGCATTTATTTCCAATACAAAAAGCTGTTTGCTACTCTTATCCATTCTTATATCAATCCTTGTATACCCACACCCCTTTGTGGCAACAAATGCATCCCAGCTGATCTTTTTGATTTCATCAATCAGCGAAGGGTCAGGTAAAGCATATTCATAAAAATCCCCTTCATTAGGCATTGGCCCTTCCTCCTCATAAATCTCCCATAACCGGTCAAACGATAAAAACTTTTCCTCATCGGGTAATGATGGATGAAAGACCCGCTCTACCGGCATATAAATATTTGCGTCTTTTGGGTTATTGTATGAACCGGAAATCAAAACGGTGAATTCGGGACCGGTAATAAATGATTCTGCAATAAGTCCGTCCGCAGCTAAATTCCACCCACGGTATCCATCAAACATTTTATTTACCTGTTCCCTTAATTCCGATTCATTATGTACTACATTTTTAATACCCACACCCATGCTTCCCCCCGAAATGGAAGGTTTTACTATAACCGGGCAGCCCATCCTCTCAAAAATATTTTGCAGATTCTGATCTCTTTTGGTGATGGCTTTCCATTTTGCGGAAGGCACCTTAGACTTATCAAAAGCCCGTTTCATAGGTATTTTGGAAGTGGTAATAGCATAAAAGTATTCATCCGCCCCGGTGTACAACAAACCTTTCTCCTCCAGTAAGCGAACTACTGATATGCCCGGAGTTCCGTTAATTTCATCCCCGTCACAAAGGTTAAATACCACAGGAGTTTTGCTGCCAAACTCTTTTTCCCTTGAGATGTCTTCAATTATAGCGGTATAATCATTCAAGGTAACAGGCTGCCATTTCCATTCTATACCCAAAGCCTTAAAAGCGATATCATATTCTGCAATGCCCTGGGTAAAATCGTAATAATAATCAATATTGGCATCATTGGTTTCCAGGAGAGGAGCCAAAACCCATACTTTAATTTGATGGTGTGAAAAAGAAGATAATAAGGGGTTAGATAATGCCATAGAATAGAAAAACCATTTACAGGGATAGTTTAAGTTTAACCTGTTGCTTGATAAAATCGGTTAGTTTATATTTTGAAAGCGTTTCAACAGAAAGATGGGAAGCGCCGTTTATTAATTGTAAACAACCCGTACTGCCGCAATTGCAAACAAAGGGTTGTGCCATTTCCCATTCGGTTGATGGGTAGAAAAACGTAAACTCATCGCCGGGCTGCATCGACTGCAGACAAACCAGCTGCATGGTGGCGGTATTAAAAAAAGCATTGGGCTCACAACTGTGGTTTATGTATTGTAAAAATTCAGGCATCAGTGTAATATGCCTGTTGGCACCGGTTTGTACGGTTAAGTAGGTTGCATACGATTGCGTAATACCCGGACTGAAATCGCAAATAATATCGCCGGGCGTGAAACTAACGGCAGCGTGCAATGATTTTTGACTGGAAGCATTATTCAGCAACACATTTGCAAAAATGTGGTTACTGATAACTTCAAAAGCAGGGGTAGTAATAGTAGTTGTTATCATGCGGTTTTAGAAAGGAATAACCCGTAAAGGTTTAAAATGATTAAATTTTAGTTTTTAGTATTCAGTTACATTCAGTAAATGTATAAAAGCATTGATTAATAAAAAAGATAATTGGCAATTATTATTGATTAGTGGATTAATCGGGATATTGTGTGTATAACCAGCGTGGGGCATTTTTATAATTTACTGGATGCTATATGATGACTGATGAACCAAATCAGCCCTATTCCGGCCTGTTCATTCATTGGTCTGGATGAAAATGCCATTTCTAAAATTTAAGGACATGTTGTTAGGTTATTAACCGGTATTGGTTTAAGTGCAATAGGTTTTCAGGAAAACGGCCCGGTATATTTCGGGTAATACCATATAAGATAATGATCAATGTACTTAAAGATTGGACGGAAGGTACAGCTGAAATGATAAGTGGAGTATATTTTATTTAATATCCGTTTCTTAATTCATAATGGCCAGCCCCGAAACCACATAAGGGTTAATGGCCCATTCATCATTCATCAATTGGCCCAGTTCTCCATATCTCAGGTCGAGAAGTTTTTCCGTTTCATTGATCTCCCAAAGGGTAAGAGGGTTTTTACCGGCTGACGTTTCAAATAGTTCAGGGATCATTTCGTTAAGTATACCGTTCCAGCAAAGCTGAATGAGCTGTTCTTTTTGAGTGAATTTTTTAGAATGACCGTTGTTTTGACTTTCGCACCAATCTTTTTGAAAGAAACTACTGTCAGGCTGTAGCAATATTTCCAGGTTGGTATTTATCTTTTTCATTAAAGAGCCGTTTAACGCTCAGTACTATGATGATAATTGTATCCAAAAGAAATAAAAGGGACCTATAAATTATTGTTAACGGTACAAAACAAACCCGAAATCAGGAGCATAAATAAGGGAAACTGATTTTTACATCAATTTCCCTTTTGTTAGTGGTGTGGGGCGGGATTGAACCGCCGACACAAGGATTTTCAGTCCTTTGCTCTACCAACTGAGCTACCGCACCGCCTTAAATACCGAATATTGAACAAAGAATGTTAAATACTGAATTCGGGGCTGCAAAAATAAGGAAAAAACCTGCCCGAAAAAATAAAAAGGGCTAAGTTATTGGGGCATTTCTCCTGAATATTAAAAAATGAGCATTTTTTATTGAACGGTTTAAGCAGTGAACAAAGAAAATAGGCAACTATCAATGCTCAATTTTCAATACTCAATTGTCATTCGTTACCTGAAATCGCCTTAGTTTCCATACTCACATAAAAACTTGATCCGCATCAGTTTTAACTGCTCCCAGTTAAAATTACTATCAGCAAGTTCTTCCTGGGCCACCTGGAGGGAAGAGGTTTCGCAACTTTTAAAATAATCCATTATTTCGTCCTGCTCGTATTCGTCCACCATTTCATCTATGGCATAATCAAGGTTCAATTTTGTACCGCTTGCAACAATGGTTTCCATTTCTTCCAAAAGTTCATCAATCCGCAAGTCCCTCGTTTTAGCAACCGTTTCCAGCGGTATTTTTTTATCTACGTTCTGTATAATAAAAATCTTATTGTTATTTCTGTTTACCACACTCTTCATCACAAAATCATCCGGACGAACAATGTCGTTTTCTTCAACATATTTAGCAATGACATCAATAAATGGTTTACCATACCGTATAGCCTTCCCTTTACTTACACCACTTATTTTTTCCAGTTCTGCCATTGTGGTAGGGAACATAGTAGCCATATCTTCAAGGCTGTTTTCTAAAAATATAACAAACGGCGGCAGTTTTTTTTCTTTTGCAACTTTTTTGCGAAGGTCTTTCAACAATCCCATCAACTGTTCATCAGCGGCTGCAGAATCTGCCACTGCCTTCTCTGCTTCTTCATCATCTGCATTTGCTTCCTCAAATAAATTATTCAATACAATTGTAAACGAAACAGGTTTCTTTAAAAAAGCGGCACCGGCTTTTGTAATTTTCAAAAGGCCATATTCCACAATATCTTTTTCAATTAAACCCGCCAGCAGCATCTGGCGGATGAGGCTGTTCCAGAAATGATTTTCCCTGTCATTACCGCTTGCAAATACATCCAGCTCTTCGTGGCGGTACATTTTTACCTGTGGGGTAGCCTTACCTGCAAGAATGAGAAACGTGTATTCAACGGGAAACTGTTCGCCTAATGCTTTAATGATCTTTAAGACAATTACAGCGCTCTCTTTCGCCTCTACCTTTTCTTTTGGATTTAAACAATTATCACAATGGCCGCAACTTTTTTTATCATCATAATGTTCTCCAAAATAGTGCAACAAAATTTTTCTCCGGCAAACACTGCTTTCGGCATAGGCAACCGTTTCATTTATTAACTGTGCACCAACCTCTCTTTCACTAAGCGGTTTATCTCTCATTAAGTGTTCCAGTTTGGCCACATCTTTATGAGAATAATACAGGATACACTTTCCTTCCATCCCATCTCTTCCTCCACGGCCGGTCTCCTGGTAATAATTTTCAATTGATTTTGGAATATTATAATGAATAACAAAACGGATATCAGGCTTATCAATGCCCATACCGAAGGCAATGGTGGCCACAATTACATCCACATCTTCATTTAAGAACTGGTCCTGCCTGCCAGACCTGAGTTTGCTGTCTAATCCGGCATGATAAGCAACGGCCTTTATTCCGTTAGCCATCAGCATTTTTGCCAGCTCTTCGGTTGTTTTACGGTTAAGGGTATAAATGATCCCGCTTTTATTTTTGTGTAACTGAATAAAACGGACAATACTTTTATTGGTTTGTTCAAGGTTTATTTTTGGCTGGATCTCGTAATATAAATTGGGCCTGTTAAAAGAAGAAATAAAGATTTTTGGGTTACGCAATCCCAGGATTTTAACAATATCGCTTTGTACTTTTGGTGTTGCTGTTGCCGTTAATGCAATAACCGGTATGCTTTCATCAATGAGGTCCATCATTTCTCTCAGCCTTCTGTACTCCGGCCGAAAATCATGGCCCCACTCAGAAATACAATGAGCTTCATCCACAGCAAAAAAGGATATCTTAAGATCTTTAAAGAAAACAATATTCTCTTCCTTTGTCATTGTTTCGGGAGCCACATACAGCATCTTTGTTTTACCAGTAATTAAATCATCCTTCACCAGTTTTTGCTGGCCCTTATTTAAGGTGCTGTTTAAAAAATGCGCCACATCATCTTTGCTGCTGTAGCTGCGTACCAGGTCAACCTGGTTTTTCATCAATGCAATTAAAGGAGAAACAATGATGGCGACACCCTCACTGATAATTGCCGGCAGCTGGTAACACAGACTTTTACCACCTCCCGTAGGCATGATAACAAAGGTGTCATTGCCGCTGAGCAGGCTTTCAATGATTTGTTCCTGGGGACCTTTAAAACCATCAAATCCAAATTGATGCTGAAGCTGGGCAGACAGGTCTGTTTGATTTTTTTTAACAGTTACTTTTTTAGCAGACTGTGAAAGCGGCTTAAGAAGTGTTTCTTTTTTAGCGGATTTTATTTTTGTTTTAGCTGTTGCCATAATTTTTTCCTTCACCCCTTACTGACCTATAACCGTAATTAATTTTAAACGGTTTTTTAAGGGGCAGCGAAGTTAATTCAATACTGCCGCAAAATCAAACTCAATCAGGATAAACACGGTCAGTTAATCTGTTTTTTCAATCACTTAAGATAATGCAAAAAAGCCAACCAGCAAAAATTCAATACCTAAATTTGTCTGATAATAAGCTACCTCTCCATTAATACCGTTACCGTTCTTTGCATTTTGACTGATTTAAAGTAGGTTTGCGCCATTGTTGATGAATAACGAAAAAATCATAGCTGTTGCACTTCGCACCATTGAGCTGGAATCTCAATCCGTAAGCGGCTTAAAAGCCTTTGTTAACGCTGATTTTGTAAAAGCAGTTGAACAGGTTGCTGCCTCAAAAGGGAGGTTGATTGTAAGTGGTATTGGTAAAAGTGCTGTTATTGCTCAAAAAATTGTTGCCACTTTAAACAGTACCGGAACCCCATCTATTTTTATGCATGCCGCTGATGCCATACATGGTGACTTAGGTATGATACAACCCGCTGATATGGTATTGGTGATCAGCAAAAGCGGTGACAGCCCCGAAATAAAAGTGTTGGCACCATTGGTGAAAAGTTTCGGAAATACATTGATCGGTATGGTGGGCAATATGCAATCCTTTTTAACACAACAAAGCGATATTGTTCTAAATACTACTGTTGAGCAGGAAGCCTGCCCTATTAACCTGGCCCCTACCAGCAGTACTACGGCCCAAATGGTAATGGGAGACGCCCTGGCTGTTTGCTTAATGGAATGGAAAGGCTTCGATACGAAAGATTTTGCAAAATTTCATCCCGGCGGAACCCTGGGTAAAAAATTATATTTACGGGTAGAAGAATTAGCCATACAAAATGAAAAGCCAAAGGTATTGCCCTCGGCAACCATAAAAGAAGTAATTGTTGAAATGACCCATAAGCGACTGGGTGCAGCCGTAGTGGTTGATGAAACCGGAAATATTTCAGGGATCATTACTGACGGAGACTTAAGAAGAATGCTGGAAAAAACAGAAACATTTGAAAAACTAAGGGCAAAAGATATTATGAGCCGTAATCCCAAAACGATTGCATCTGATGTTTTGGCAGTAATTGCGCTGGAGGAAATGAGAACGTATAATATAAGTCAGCTGGTTGTAGAAAATAACGGAAAATATGCCGGCATTATTCATTTACATGACCTGATAAAAGAAGGCATCATATAATTTAACCATGAGTAAAAATAATTACGTGGCCATAATGGCCGGGGGTATTGGCAGCAGGTTCTGGCCTATCAGCCGGACTGATTTTCCGAAACAGTTCCTGGATATTTTAAATACCGGCAGAACCCTTATCCAGGCCACATATGACCGGTTTGCGAAATTTATTCCTGCAGAAAACATTTATGTAGTAACCTTTGAGCAATACAAGGATATTGTTGTAAAACAGTTACCCGAACTGCCGGAAGAAAATATTTTATGTGAGCCTTCAAGGAAAAACACAGCGCCATGTGTAGCTTATATTTCTTATAAACTGCAACAGTTAAATCCAAATGCCAATTTAATTTGTGCCCCCTCCGATCATTTGATCTCTGATGAGGAAGGATTTAAAAAAGTATGTAAAGACGCCCTTCAGTTTACGTCTCATATAAAAGCCCTGATCACTCTGGGGATACAACCCACACACCCCAATACCGGGTATGGATATATACAATATGAACAACATGCAGTAAGTGAAAATGTATATAAAGTAAAAACCTTTACTGAAAAACCAGACCTGCCACTGGCAAAGACATTTATTGCCAGCGGTGATTTTTTATGGAATGCAGGCATTTTTGTGTGGCAGGTAAAAAACATCATTAAGGCATTTGAAAAATATTTACCTGAAGTGACCGAAGTATTTGAATCAGAAAAAAGCAACTTCAATACAAAAAAGGAAAAAGAAGCCATCGAACGCATTTATCCGCAGTGTGTAAACATATCCATTGATTACGGGGTAATGGAAAAAGCAGACAATGTATATATCATTCCATCCTCTTTTGGCTGGAGCGACCTGGGTACCTGGGCCAGTACCTATGAAAACCTCGAGAAAGATTATCTCGGCAATGCTGTTGCCGGAAACAATGTAATGGTGATTGATGCCACGGGCAATATGATACATGCCGATAATAATAAACTGGTTGTTTTGCAGGGGCTGGATGAATTTGTGGTAGTGGACACCAAAGACGTTTTGCTCATCTGCAAAAAGGAAAAAGAGCAGGAAATAAAAGAATATGTTGCTGAGATCAAGAGAAACAAAGGCGATAAATTTATATAACCCGATCTTAAATAACCCTTCTGTTGACACCTGCCATAAAAAGTAAGCTGCCCAATGCAGGCACAACCATCTTTACTGTAATGAGTGTGCTGGCCAATGAACACAAAGCCATTAACCTCGGCCAGGGGTTTCCCGATTATCCAATGAGCGATGTGTTGATCGCACTGGTGAATAATGCCATGCAGAACGGTCATAATCAATACACACATATGTGCGGACTACCGGCATTAAGGGAACGCCTGGCAGAAAAGATCGACGGATTGTATTCAACAATTATTGATCCAGAAACAGAGATCACTATTACACCTGGGGGCACCTATGCTATATACACAGCATTAACCGCCGTATTGCAGCCCGGTGATGAAGTAATTGTTTTTGAACCTGCTTACGACAGCTATATTCCCAATATTGAGATCAATGGCGGGATACCTGTGCTGATACCGCTTGTTTATCCTGATTATAAAATTGATTGGGAATTGGTAAAGCAGAAAATTTCTCCCAAAACAAAAATGATCATGCTGAACACACCGCATAATCCTACCGGAAGTGTGTTAAATGCGGATGACATTAAACAATTGCAAAATATGGTTAAGGATACCGGCATTTTTATTTTAAGTGATGAAGTGTATGAACACCTCATCTTTGACGGGATGAAACATGAAAGCATATTGTACTATCCCGGCCTGTATGAAAGAAGTTTTGTTTGTTTTTCTTTTGGCAAGGTGTACGACTGCACGGGCTGGAAGATGGGTTATTGTGTAGCCCCGCCTGCACTGATGAAAGAATTCAGAAAAGTGCACCAGTTCAATGGGTTTAGCTGTAATACGCCGGTTCAGTTTGCACTGACTGAATTTTTAAAAGAAAAAGAAAATTATTTACAGCTCGGTCATTTCCTGCAGCAGAAAAGAGATCATTTTCAAAAACGGATGCTGCAAACAAAATTCAAACCTCTGCCATCGCATGGAAGTTATTTTCAATTGTACAGTTATGCCGGCATCAGCGATGAAAGCGAAAGGGATTTTGCTATTCGTTTAACAAAAGAATACGGTGTGGCCACCATACCCACCTCCGTTTTTTATAAGGATGGTGAAGACAACAAGGTGCTGCGTTTTTGTTTTTCAAAAAAAGAAGCCACGCTGGACGAGGCAGCTAACAGGCTGATGAAAATATAAGTAACCTGGCTTTTGTCATGCTGAGGTACGAAGTATCTCTGCTTAAGCACCAAACTGCATCAGGTGATGATCTAAATGTTTATACATGCTTTGCCCCCATTGTTCAGCCGTAAAGCTGCCAAACATAGGATGAGGATATTTGCCAACATTACCCGGCCCGGCATTGTGAAACTGATCAATCATTGCTGCTAGCTCCTTTTTTTCTTTTTCAAAATCCCGTTCATCTTTAATGATAAAATTGGGTGCGGTGGGCAGGTTGTGTTTCCAGGGTTCGTTGCTATATAATTTTTTCTTAAATGCCCAGCCTAATAATAGACCTATAAACATACGGGGCATTTTTTTATTACTCAGCGGTACTTTAAAGGCTTCTTTGCAATGTGCCAGCATTTGGGCTACATTCATTTTACCCCATTGGCGCTGGCTTTGCGGGCTAAGGGAATGGATGCGGCTGGTCATTTCTTCATAAGCTGCTTTATCAAATAAATTTTTCATACCGTTGTTTTATTAAAGGTATAATTTTTTTAAGGAAGGCTTTATTCAATATCATATTTATCCAAAATGTCAGCTATACCCGCTAAGGAAAATGTTGCTTTAATAATTCGGTTTACAACAGGGCCAATGGAATAATTACAGGAAGTTCTGAGGCCGGCCTTTTTAATATGGTATTTCTAAAAGTTGAATGATGTTTGTCCCGCCCGAAACACAGCCTGTACCTGCCTGCCGGAAGGCAGGTTCGCTGATGTTTGTTTGTGAAGTCACACTTGCACAAAACCCAGTTAGCGGTAGTTTTTCTTTTTCAGTATTCTTGCCAACTTTATGGAATGTTTTAATGAGTTTATATTATTCCAATCGTGATGTGAAACTATTATAAATTTTGGGTTAGGGCATTTTTTCTGCACTTTTTTAAGAGTTGTTTCGTATTCTGCAGCATTCGCATCTCCTAAATAACCTAAATTTTCAGCGGCTGCACCTTTTATTAAACAACCACCGTACAGTATTTTCTCTTTGCTAAACCAAACAACAATATTGTCAACTGTATGTCCTTCTCCAGGATAATATACTTCAAATGAATACTGTCCAACATTGAAAATAGTGTCTTTTGTCATTATAAATTCCGCCCTTTTTTTATTGTTCTCTTTACTTAACTTATCTGTCAATAAAGTAGTATAAGTTTTTATGCCCTGTTGTTTATAGTATTCAAGTCCATCAGTTCTGTCGCTATGCCAATGCGTTGCAATACACAAAGTCAAATTATTACTGTGTTTTAATTTTATACTGTCGAGTAACGGTTGAAATTGTGTTGTGTCCCATGGTGTGTCAAACAATACCACTCCATTATTTGTGAGAAGATACATTCCATTGGCAGGTATTTGGCTTCCTTCGTAAGTGTTATATGTTGTATAAATATAAAAGTCACCTGTTAGATGGGATATATTAAGGGTTGCTTTTTCTGCCTGTCCAAAAATATGGGTTAGAAAAAAAAGAAAGGCTATTGTCAATATAATTGTCCGCAAAATATTTCTGTATTATTATTTGATGAAGTTAAAGTTTAAATAACAGGCGCCACGCCAATATACGGTTAGCCGTTTGTGCTTATTTGATTGCTGCAGGTGCATCTGTGAATTTTTTGAAATTCCCTGTTAGTTTTCCTATGCCTAATAAAATGGGAAACAATATTAATTTAACCGGTTTGGGGATTACAAGCATATCCATTTCCGATTTATATTTTGTTAACAGGAATGCAGCATCAAATGGACCTGGTTTGTCATTGTTGGCTTAATTAGCAGATCTGTAAATGTGAGGTATAAAGTATTCATAATTGTTTGATGGTTTTACATGGCCTGGGTAGTGCAGGGTTTGATCGCCTTCATTCCAAAATTGATGTGCCTCTCCCGGTTTAAAAATATACTCCTGACCTTCCGTTAAGGAAAATTCATTTACTAATGTCTTGACACGCATTTTTCCTTTTTCAATTTTTAATTTCTCTTCCTGCCTGAAATGAACATGCATAGGTGGCCCAATCCCGGGTTCATCTGTACCTTCAAACTCTGTTATTTGTCCATTGGTTTCTGCAGCGGATTTAGTGATTGTAAGGGTCTCCCCATTTTTATTTATTTTTAAAATTTCTTTTTTCATATACTGTTGGTTTGTCTTATAGCTGAAAATATATTGATAAAATTAAGATACATCGGTCATGCCGCGAAACGTGATCGCGTAGATGCGAAACGGCCGCGTCGCGCCGCGCGGCGCGGCCTGCGGCTTGCCTGCGCGCTCTTGGGCCAAGGCCGAGCCGAAGGGAGCCGCGGGCAGCGTTGCGGCCAAAGCGCCGGCGATCAAGTCGCGGCGCGAGAGGTTCGTCGTCATGGGAAAGGTCTCCTGATGATCCAAGC
>JANOGE010000246.1:0-24402 GCA_031414035.1 Chitinophagaceae bacterium
GTTTATTGATCCGGTTTCTTTCCGGCAAGGAGATACAACACCGCCATCCTCACCGCTACACCATTCTCTACCTGTTGCAAAATTATAGATTGATTTCCGTCGGCCACGTCACTGTCAATCTCCACACCACGGTTTATTGGCCCCGGATGCATAATTACAATTTCTTTTTTCAAACTATCCAGTAATTTTTTACTAACCCCATAAGCCAGGTTATATTCCCTTAAAGAAGAAAAAAGAACCTGGTTCTGCCGTTCCAGTTGTATACGTAACACATTAGCCACATCGCACCATTCTAAAGCTTTCTTCAGATCATATTCCACTTTAACATTCAATGCCTCGCCGATATATTTTGGTATAAGTGTTGGAGGGCCGGCAACCATTACTTCGGCCCCCATTTTATTCAACAGGTAAATATTACTTAAAGCAACCCTCGAATGCATGATGTCGCCTACCAGCACGATCTTCTTTCCTGCTAAAGATCCCAATTTTTCCTGAATGGATAAGGCATCCAGTAAAGCCTGGGTAGGGTGTTCATTTATACCATCACCAGCATTAATAATAGCCGCCGGAATATGCCTGGCTAAAAAATGCGGAGCTCCGCTGGCACTGTGCCGCATCACCACCATATCCACTTTCATACTTAAAATATTATTCACGGTATCCAACAGCGTTTCTCCTTTGGTTACTGATGATGCAGAAGCAGAAAAATTAATAGTATCTGCACTCAGTCGTTTTTCGGCTAACTCAAAAGACATTCTTGTACGGGTAGAATTTTCATAAAACAAATTCACTATAGTTACATCCCGCAAGGATGGCACTTTTTTAACTGACCGTTGTAAAACTTCTTTAAATTTTGTAGCCGTGGATAAAATAAGGGAAATATCTTGTGTGGAGAGGTCTTTAATGCCCAATAGATGTTTGGTAGATAGTTGCATTAAGCAGCAAAGCTAAATTAAAAAAAGTAAGGAGCAAAATTAGATGCTGATTGCCGGATACAGGATACTGGATACAGGATACTGGATATTGGATACTGGATACTGGATGCTGGATGCTGGATACACCCTGCTAATTTAAAAAAGTTCTTTAATAATCAGATACCTATCTAGTATCTAGGATCTAGTATCTAGTATCTAGTATCTAGTAAAGCATCACTTCTTCCCTGTCCCACTCTACTTTTACTTTTTGAGAAATAATGGAATCGATCGCTTTGCCACAATAGTCAGGCTGAATCGGCAGCTCCCTGTTAAATCTTCTGTCAACCAAAACACATAACTCTACTTTCTCCGGCCTTCCAAAATCCTGTATAGCATCCAGTGCGGCCCTGATCGTTCTTCCGGTATATAAAACATCATCAATTAAAATAACTTTTTTTCCTTCTATTGAAAAAGGAATATCCGTAGTATTGGCAACATGTAATTCATCCCTTACATCGTCCCGGTAAAAAGTAATGTCCAAAATTCCATACAAAATTTTCTCATTGGGACAGAGTTTTTTGATACTTTCTATAAGTTTGGTTCCAACCTGCACACCACGTGGTTGTATACCAATAAAAACCACTTCATTTAAATGCATATGATTTTCCAGCAACTGGTGAGCCAGCCTTAAGATGGTAAGGTGTAACTGTTGTTTGTCTAAAATAGTCCGTCCTCCAAAAATACCGTCTGAGGAGTAGCTGTCAGGAATATTTTTATCTGAAGGGGTCATACATTATTCAATTTCTGAGTTCTATAAAAGATTTTTTACCCGTAAATAGCTGAACCTTTTCCCTATTCTCCGGGGTTCTTTTATACAGGACTAACGAAGTTCAGGGATGTTTTTTTATTTTTCCTGCATAAACGGATACCGGTAATCAGTTGGCGAATTAAAAGTTTCCTTGATCGTCCTGGCGCTTAACCAACGGTATAAATTTAATATTGAACCTGCTTTATCATTGGTACCACTGCCCCTTGCACCACCAAATGGCTGTTGCCCCACAACAGCACCTGTTGGCTTATCATTGATATAAAAATTACCGGCACTGTTACGTAATCTGTTTGTTGCCAGTTCCACCGCAAAACGATCCTGCGCTATCACCGCTCCTGTTAATGCATAAGGAGAAGTATTATCTACCAGCTTTAAAGTTTCTTCATATTTATTTTCATCATAGATATAAACAGTAAGTACCGGCCCGAATAATTCTTCGCACATGGTTACATAATACGGGTCGGTTGCCTCTATAATGGTTGGCTCAATAAAATAACCCTCTGTTTTATCACACTTACCCCCTACCCATATTTTTGCCTTAGCATCTCTTTTTCTTGCGCCTTTAATATAATTTTCTAATTTATCAAAACTCTTTTCATCAATTACTGCGTTCACGAAATTGGTAAAATCTTCCACCGTTCCCATCTTCATACTCTTCACTGCATCTACTAATTTCTTTTTTACTTCTGCAGCCATATTGGATGGGATATAAGCCCTTGATGCAGCTGAACATTTTTGCCCCTGGTATTCGAATGCTCCTCTTGCCAATGCAGTAACAACCACATCAGGGTCTGCACTTTTATGTGCAATTACAAAATCCTTACCGCCTGTTTCTCCAACGATACGAGGATATGACCTATACATCGCCATATTCTTTCCAATCGTTTCCCACATTTTATTGAACACACCGGTACTTCCTGTAAAATGAATGCCGGCAAAATCAGGATGATTGAAAACCACCTCGCCAATTGTTGGTCCATCAATAAAAATTAAGTTGATAACCCCATCCGGTAAACCGGCTTCTTTTAATATACGCATGAACATCTGTGCACTGTACACCTGTGTGTTGGCACATTTCCAGATCACCACATTACCACACATGGCTGCAGAAGTTGGCAGGTTTCCACCAATGGCTGTAAAATTGAATGGTGTTAAGGCAAAAACGAATCCTTCCAGGGGGCGGTACTCCATCCTGTTATTCATACCTCCACCGCTGATGGGTTGCTGCCGGTAAATATCACTTAAGAAATGTACATTGAAACGGAGAAAGTCTATCAGTTCACAGGCGGCATCTATCTCTGCCTGGAAACAATTTTTACTTTGGCCCAACATTGTTGTAACATTGATATACGGACGGTACTTACCGGCTAAAAGATCAGCCGCTTTTAAAAAAATATTGGCCCGGTTCTCCCAACTCATATTGGCCCACTTCTCTTTTACCCTTAAAGCCGCATTGATCGCTTTGGTAACATGCTTTGCCTCACCAACATGAAACTGCCCCAGCAAATGCTTACGCTCATGCGGCGGACGAAGCTCAACCGTTTTTCCGGTTCGCACCTCTTCGCCACCGATATACATCGGTACATCAATTTTAGTACTTTTTAATTCTTTTAAAACTGCTTTAAGTGCTGCTTTTTCTTTTGAGCCCGGGGCATAAGCAAGTACCGGTTCATTCACCGGCATCGGGTAATAAAAATCTCCGTATTGCATAAAACTGATTTGGTGATTTGATAATTTGGTGATTATTTGATTGACCTTAATTTTGAAGATGCTATTATTTTAGATAACACCCTTATAATTGAATTACAATTTTCCAATAAGTCGTCACAATTTTCATACCCTTCTGATTTTTTGCAAAGTAACAACCAATATTCTGTTTCGTCTGCTTCTTTTGCAGCAATTTTCAGCTTATGGATAAAATCCATTTTACTTTCTGCATTCTGTGTCTCCCTAACATTTGCGCCAATACTTGTTCCTGATTTCAATAATTGTCTTGCAATTACATACTTATGATTCTTCTCCAGCAGCTCTACATATTTAATGATCCTCAATGCAAAATCAAAAGTCAGATCAACAATTAAATTCTTCTCTTTATTCCCTTGCATAAATGATTTGGTAGTTTGGTAATGTTCTAATTTGGAGATTAAAATACAAAATCCTTCTTATAAAAATAATCTCATTTGCAATCGGTTGTCATCGCCAAATCATCTCATCGCCAAATTTCCAAATCAAGCATTCTCTTTTTCACTCATCAGATACGCTTTAATAAACCCATCGAGTTCTCCATCCATCACCGGCCCCACATTGCCCACTTCATAATCGGTGCGGTGGTCCTTGATCATTTTATAGGGGTGAAAAACATAGGATCGTATCTGGCTGCCCCATTCAATTTTTTTCTTTTTGCTGTTGCTGGCGTCTTTTAGTTCGTTCCGCTTTTGTAATTCTATTTCATAAAGGCGGCTCTTCAGCATTTGCATGGCTAATTCCCTGTTTCCCAACTGACTTCTGTCCTGTTGGCAAACTACAACAATACCTGTTGGTATATGCGTCAATTGTACTTTGGTTTCTACTTTATTTACATTCTGTCCGCCGGCACCGCCGCTACGGGAAGTTTCCATTTTAACATCGGCAGGATTTATTTCAATTTTTATGGTATCATCAACCAATGGGTAAACATTTATACTTGCAAATGAAGTATGCCTTCTTGCATTACTGTCAAACGGACTAATGCGAACCAACCGGTGAACCCCGTTCTCTGATTTTAAAAAGCCATAGGCAAAATCCCCTTCAAACTCGTAGGTACAGGTTTTAATACCGGCTCCGTCACCCCATTGCCAGTCAATTTCGGTAACCTTCCAGCCCTGTTTTTCGCCATACATGCGGTACATACGGGCAAGCATTTCAGCCCAGTCCTGGCTTTCAGTACCTCCTGCACCGCTGTTTATTTGTAATACGGCAGGCAGTTCATCTTCCGGTTCATTAAGTGTGCTTTTAAACTCAGCTTCCTCAATCTTAGTTACCGCATGATCAAATGCTTCTTTGGTTTCTTCTTCTGTAGTTTCACCAGCTTTCCAAAACTCAAATAATACTGCGAAATCTTCAACAGCCGTATTTACAGCCCGAAAAAGATTTAACCAGTATTCATTTACTTTAGTTTCTTTTAAAATAGCCGTGGCCCTGACATTATCATCCCAAAAACCCGGTGAAAGTGAAAGTTGTTTATCATTAGCAATTTTTGCTTCCCTGTTTTCTACGTCAAAGAAATCTCTTCAAAACCACTATACGGTCTCTCAGAGCCTTTATCTGTTCTATTGTCATATTGCAAATTTAGATGAATATTGAACAGGGAAAAAAGAATTATAACAATCAGAAAAACCGGCACACTGTAAATGTTTACCAACGTAACAGCCCGGGCTGCTCTTTACATAAAATCATCATTAAATTCAGAAAAGGAACCGGCTATGCGGACACACAGGAATACCATCTGTATCATTTTGGTAATATCAGAAAGTTCAGAGAAAAAACGGTTCCATTCTGATCTGTATTTAGTTTCTTCCCTATTACACCCCTGGTGCCATTTTCATTGATGTGAGAACTGATGAATATCTTTTCCAACCCGTTTAATGCCCCTCTTTTATTATTGGGCACGGTGGCATCCCTGGTTGTTAAAATATCTTCCAGGTCGAGTGGTGATGAAGATAAAAACACTTTGAATGTTTCTTCACCATAAGGTGGCGCTATTTCAATAGAATATTTATTGAGCAAAAGGGTATCATTTGTTTTTACCAGGCAGTCTTCCCATTTTAAAGGAGCAGGAATATCATTCATATCTTTCATATTTTTATTGGGCATTACCGGATTGATATTGCCATCCGGCATTATGTCCACTATATTAATATAAAACGGCCTGCTGCCGGTATTGATAATTCTTAAATAAACCATGTCCCCTTCCCTCAATTCAAGGCGTCCAAAACGGGTCCTGGATTCCATCCTGGCATTGTCCATATTTCCGTTTGCATCAAGAAATACCAATTGAACCTGTGCGGAAAGGCCCTGTTCATTTAAGGCAAGGCCCTTTAAGTAGCGATATCGGCTAAATCTTTTTAACGCTTCTTTCAAAACCTCCATATTATGATCTTTGGTAAAAGAAAATCCATCCTGGAAAAGGATACCGCTGTTTGGATATTTTAACGCCCAGTTATTTAATGAACCGGAAGTGTCAAGAGACAGATCACAGGCGGGAGAAAATTCCACCAGCTGAAAATCCTTTAAACTATCCTGCACCATTTTGGCAACCGCTTTGATTTCACGCACAAAAAGTTTCAGTTTTTCTGCCCCATAAGATAATTCATGAATAAATGCCCACGGATTCTGTTTTATCAGATTATCATCTGCACTATCGGGTTTAACTACAGCAGTAAATGCGGATACACTGATGACCTTACCGCTGCTAAGCGGTCTTTTACCCACTGTGCCGGTAGTGCCGGGTTCAAAGAAATTAATCTGCGAACCTTTTGTAATGCCCGAAACAAATCCGGCATTTAAAGTGATCGCATTACTTTTACTCTGCCCTCTATTGATTGAAAAATAGGATTGTTGCTTTTCAAATTTACCTCCAAATAATTCCCTGTCAATACCATCTCCCTCAAGTACAGGTTTTTGATCAGGCGCTTTTTCACGCATAATATTTTCAACCAAAGCAAAAAGTCCACGGTACGTTATATTTCCCTTAAGGGCAGATATTGATTTGCTGAATGAATAGGATAAGGAGCCCACTGCATTATTATTATCATCCATACATTCATAATTATTTTCCTTTGCCTGTGCACCCGAAATGACAACAAATGTTGCAGCATCTGCACTGAGTTTAGTTACAGACTCTTCTTTAAAAACACCTTTTTCATCCTTACCTGCCGGTTTTTTTTTGCCAAAACCACTGCTAACCATTGGTATATTTCCTCCCCTTATCTTTGCCGTTACAATGCCCCTTGTCCCCGAGCCTGAATGACAGGCATCAATGATCACCAATAAGTCTCCGCCTTTGCCGAGTTTGTTCCTTATCTGTGTTACTTTATCCCCAAAAAGGTCATCCCTTAAATAAGCAGGAGTAAGCTGATCAAATTTATCGGCATCTGAAGACATAACGGCACCATAAGGAACAATGGTTTCATCCATTCCATCAATTTCATCGTTGTTATCGTCTTCGATCTGTTGCCCGTGGCTTGAAAAATGAATGACAACAACATCCCCTTTGTCTACCGCTGCAATCAGTTTATCCATAGCATCAACAATCCCTTTTTTGGTTGCCTGCGAGTCAGTTAATACCCATATATTTTTATCATTGAATTGCTGGTTTACAGTCAGTGCATTTTTTATTAAAGACACATCGTTTAAAGAGTTAATGACCGCCCATCCATTTTTTACTGGGTCGGGATAATTCCCAATGGCCACAATCAGGGCATGCTTGGTTTGTGAATAGGAAAGTTCAGCTACTAAACTTAATATCACTAAAAGAAATATGTTTTTGATCTTCAAAACAGTGAATTTAAAATGTAAAGAATGGGTCAGTTGATGTATCCGCTTTTACCTGTTGCCCTGCAGGCTTTTATTTATAATTTTTATAGCATCCCCCTTATAAGAATCGATCATGATACCGGTGTTATCCGATATCACTTTTGAAATGAATACATCCTTACTGTTTTCTTTTACCTTTACATCAATCGTATAGGCACCCTGGCTATAGCCCGGTTTAGGCTCACCATCTTCCTTATGATATCCAAAAGACCGGGGTACAATAAACGACCTTCCGGTCAGTTTTTTCCCTTTTAACTCCTCATAATATGCTTTGTAATTTTCTGCCGCAGAATCCAAAGGGGCACTTCTGATCAATAGATAGAATTTCCCAAGTGTAACATTATCAAACAAAACACCATCCTGGTTTACATACGATGTTTGAAAGGAAATCTCCATATCCATATTCAGTTTCTTATCATTGCCTGCAGCCACTTTAGCCTTTGCATATTTAAGCTGGAAATAATCAAGCCTTAACCTGAATATGGAATTATTAAGGATCTCCTGTGCATTGGTAGTATCCAGACTGAATCCAGCTGTGAAAGCCGTATCGGTATTTCCTGTATTGTTAATAAAAGTCCTGGATACCCTAAAACCGGAAAACTTCATGCCTACCGGATCAAACGGCCCTTCGTTTGACAGTTGGTCATAAAAATACAGGTCCGTTAAAGCAAATTGGTAGGCGGCAGAATATTTTTTCTGTTCGTTTGCAATTACATTTTTAATGGCATCTGTAGCAATACTAACCACATTTCCAACAACCATATCAAGTCCCCTGGCCTTATTATTTCCCCTTGCTGCCAACGAAGCTGTGGGCTGTTCTTTTATGGTATTGAAATTAACTACATCTTTTTTTTCATCGATATTCATTTTCAATCCTTCCCCTTTACCGGCCGATCCAACGTTAGAACCGGCACAGCCGGAAAGCATTATAAAAGCAACCACAAGGGAAATTATTTCAAAAAAGTATTTTTTTAGGCTTTTAGACATATAAAAAATCATTTTATGAATATTTGCTGTTATTAATTGCGAATTATTGCAGAAATTTAGTACTTTAATAAACTGTTTCCTAATTATTCGTGTTCAAAAATGTATATTTTTATCAGGCTCAGAAATTCTTCCTGATAAATTTATAAAAATCCTCCTCTGAAAATACATCAACCGTTAATTTCAGTACCTGCACATCATAGGTTTTGAGAAAGTAAATATCGTTATAATTATAAGCTCCTGTCATGCAAAAATGTTCAAGCTATATAAAAAAAGTATTCCTCTTATTCGGGTTTTTATCTTTATTTTTTTTAATGAAGGCACAGACCCCTGCTGAAACCAGGGGAGTAAAAGTGGTTTCAGAAACACCGGCAGATACAGCAGCACATAATGTGTATGCCATCATTACAGGGGTTTCAAAATACCCTGATATAACCCCTTTAAAGTATGCTGATGCAGATGCCATACTTTTCAGTGAATTTTTAAAAACACCCACGGGTGGAAATACAAAACCGGAAAATATATTATTACTGCTCAATGAAAATGCCAAACAAAATGATATTTATGCCGGAACTACCGGCTGGTTAAGAAACAAAAATCTTAAACGGGGCGACCGCCTCTATCTTTATTTCAGTGGACATGGCGTTGCGATGAATGAAGCCCTTTATTTTTATCTTCCTTACGATTGTAACCCTGACAAGGATGCAAATAATTATTTAATGACCGGGAATATCAATATGTACAATATTAAGACCCTGGTCATAGCACCTTATGTAGCCCGTGGCGTAGAGGTATTTCTTATTATGGACGCCTGCAGGAGCAATGAAATTCCGGGCGGTAAAGAAAATACACAGAATTATACCAATAAATTCATTGTACAACAGGAAATGGGAGAGATCATGTTGCTTTCTACCGGACCCGGGATGGTATCATTGGAAAGTCCTGCCATCGGAAATGGACATGGTCTTTTTACCTATTACCTGATAGATGGTCTGGCGGGTGCAGCTGATAAAGATCCCCAGAATGGTGACAATGACGGAAAAGTATCGTTGGTAGAAATAGGCAGTTATGTAAAAAATGAAGTAAGGCGAAGGGCCAGCAAAGATTTTAACAACACCAAACAGATCCCCTTCTATTGCTGTGCTGAAAAAGACCTGGCTACCGTTTCAAAGGTAGATGCACAAACTTATACAACATGGGAAAATGTTAAAAAATTGCAGGTGTTGAGTTCAGATCAAAATTTATTTGCTGTAAACAAGATCAGGCAGGGAGAAAAAGGTATTGGCGATCTGGCTAATAATGATACGGCACAAATTACTATATACAACCGGTTTGTAGATGCTATAAAAAATGAAAATCTGTCAGGTGAAGCTTCAGCCGAAACATTTTATAAAGCAATGGAAAAAGATTGGCCGGGCAATAACCTCACGGAAGATGCAAAATATTCACTCGCATCAAAGTATCTTAATTTCTGCCAGCAAAAAATAAATCTGTTTCTCAGTGGTAAAGGCATCGTACATATTTTAAATATGGAAAAAAAAGTTAACAAAGAAAATTCCGATTCCGCCAATAATTCCTTTACCGGTATGGACGAAGATGAAATGCGAAAACTTAAAACCCTGGTAACTACTGGTTTTGACCTGGCGGATTCCATGATGGGAAAAGCCATCATATTGCTGAAAAATGATTCTGCATATGTAAATATCTTTCGTCCAAAATCTTATTTTCTGAAAACAATGGCGGCTTATGCCAATAAATCAAATAATTTAAAGTATGTACTGCAGCAGTGTAATAACTATATCGGGAGTGACCCTTTATCTCCTTCAGGTTACCTGTTAAAGGGATGGATCTACAAGGATATGGAAAATGACTCCAGTAAATTTTATTTCCATAAAGCAGCCAGCATAGCCCCTAACTGGCCATATCCCCTGAATGGACTGGGTAATTACTACCTTTCGGATAATAATTACGATACGGCGTTGTATTATTTTAATAAAGCCATTGAACTGGATAGTTTGAACAGCGATGCTTACCGGAACAGGGGGCTTGTTCATTTTATTTTAGGCGGATATGCCGGAAAAAACGGGATGAGTATAATAAACACTTCCGAATTAGAATTGGCCAGGAAAGATTTTGTTCAGGCCAGGAAAATAAATCCAAACGACTGTTATGCCAGTGCATATTTTGCAGATCATCAACTGGCTTTTCTAAAATCATACCAGGCCGGAAGCCCTTCTTACCTTGCCTATTACAACAATGCCAAAACAAATTACCTGAGATCAATAGATTGTGATTCGAATTTTGCATTAGGGTATCAAAAGCTGGCTGACTTTTATGTATTTTTAGGAGATCCCATGACAGGACTAAAATATGTGCAGGAATGTGTATCAAAAAACCCTAAAAATGCTGATGGTTACCGGAACCTGGGTAACTTTTATTTACAAACATTAAAAGATACGACAGCCGCCATAGAAAATTTTCAAAAAGCCATAAACCTGGATCCAACAACCGGAAACAATTACTTTTCCCTGGCAAGGATTTACAGGAAACAGAAGAACAGGGCCAAAGCCATTAAAGTATATACGGAGGCCATGGATCGTATCGGCAATAACAAAGACCTCTTAAATGAAATGGGCAATACCTATTTTGAGCAGCCTTCCCAGGTGGAAACAGCCATCATGTATTACCAGAAGGCACTGGACATTGACTCTAACCTCAGCTACGTTTTATTTAACCTTGGTAAATTGTATAACCTGAAAGAGAACGGTAAAGAGAATTCCTTTTTTTATTATGGCAAAGCAGCCATTTACAATCCCTACCGTTTCCGGGATATGATACACCCTGTTGCAGATTATTACTATTATGATAAAAGATACACAGAAGCAAAACCATTTTATAAACTGGCCCTGAATTTTGCAAGTTTTACAAAGTTCAGGGATATTGAACGCCTGGTAACTATCCTTATCTATGAAAGCAATTTTACGGAGGCTGAAAAAACGTTAAAACAATACCTGAACCCCGAAACAGATAAAGATCTTTATACAAAATTATCAATGGCTATTAACCAGGCATCGGGTAAAAATTAGATCTAACCCTGAATGCAGACCGGGCCGGAATCCCGGGGTTTCACCATTTTAAAAACAATGAACTGAAAAAAGCTTCATCCTATATCTTTGGCACCAATGAGCCAATAAAAATCAATTCTTTTGTATTTGCAATTCCGCCTGAACATTATGTATTCATCTTAATCCTTTTTAAACAAAGGCGTTTGCTTACAGGGTTTATATATAGTGTTATTATCCGGTTGCGGACAACTCACTCCTTTGGCAATGTTCTTTGTTAACGTCTGCGTTCCGGTTACTATATCGGTCCAGGAAAACGGATCGGTATTTCCTATACCCATATATTTTTCCAGAGATCCCCTGAATTGTGAAGTGAAAAAACCGCCCTGTGCCTGGGTGCCTGCCGAAACTTCTCCTTTTGACGCAGCGGTCATTAAATAGGATACCGGTTCCGGTTTTATAAAAAGTGCCTGGCAGTTTGCAGGGTTTAGCACAAGTGATGAACCCCTTATTCCGGGAACATTTTGAGTGAGTGAGCTTTTCATTGTTTCGCCCCAGTTGCAACAATCACTTAAAACGAGTTTAACCCTTCCTTTTTTTGCCTTTATCATTTTATAGATATCTTCAATATTTATTTCTTCATCCGCCAGCTTTTGGGTTGATGTGTTAATCCTCAGATCGAGGTAAGGAAATAAATTGGGCGTATTTTTTTTACTGTACCCATGCCCGGAGTAATAAAAAACGATGATATCATTGTCGCCGGTTATGGTTGATGTAATGGCATTTAACACATTTTTTTTACTGAACTCCATGCCCGTAACTTCATTGGAACTAAATGGGATTTTAAGTGTTTCGGCAATAGCTGAAAATATTTTAAGGGTTGCATTTTTGTCTGTGACACATGTTTTACCGATACTCCTGTCTTCGGTATTGGTAACCGAAATTAAATGTAACCTGACTCCCTTCGGTGAATTATCCCCCCTGGCTATTGGTGGAAAAAGATTTTTATAAAATCTATCTTCTTTTGTAAAATACTGTAAAACAAAGGCAGGGTTAAGATCCCCCATTTCAACTAATTTGATCTGTGAATACACACCATTGTATTCCTGGTTATTTTTAACGGTTACAACCCCCCATGGTTCAAATTCGCCGGTTTGGGAATTGATTTTAAACAAATACCTGTCGGCAGAATATGGAAGAACTGAATCTCCCTTGAGCAGGTATGGATTTTTACCTGTAAAAATCCTTTCTTTATTCAGTATGTTAGTTTCCTCAACACGTTCAGGCTCTTCTTTCATCTCCATCCCCATTAAAAATTCAGTATTATTATCTTTGTTCAAAAACCTCACCCTTATAAATCCGGTACCATCTCCATTACAGTACAGAAGTGCTTTATATTCTTCCTTAACATTTCCTATAGTATAATAATAATCCAATTCATACATTGATTGGGCAAAGAGTGTGCTGCCTGAAACAATGGCCAGTGATACTAATAAGGACTTCAGTTTCATAAATGAAAAATTTTAGTACAAAAAAGATTGCCGATACAATGTAAATAAAATATCAATTAAGTATGAACATATTTGTTTTAAACAATGGTTTGAATCAATTATTAATAGTGTAGTGGTTTGAAACAGGTCGAAAATCAATAAGTCCTCCCCGTTAATAACCGGGAATTGAATATGGAAATGAAATAAAGTGACTTTATTAAAATAAGACAATCACTATTTTCTGTGAACCTTTTGACCCTTTATCAAGTAAATAAACTTAAACAAAATGAATATATGCGTTTTTTTGAAGAACTGCCTGGTGGAAAAACGGACATCAGACAACTGTTATTCACTTTTACACGTTTTATATAAACCAGTCGGTACATACCCCGTTAAAGAATTATAAAAAACAAATCTAAACAATGCCTGTTTAGATTTAACTTTATTAACTTACAAAAGGCAGGGCAAAGGCCTGAAACATGATATCAAATTACCATACCGGTTTATCGCTACATATCGCAACTCCTGTTTACCTGTTCTTTATTAAGCACCGTTCATTTTTCAGGCAACGCACAAAACTGCCCTGCAAATATTGATTTTGAGAATGGAAGTTTTTTTGCCTGGGCCTGTTACACCGGTACCACAGCATCCGTTAATAATGTAAATGTAATAACTCTTAATACGACCGGAGGCCCGGTTGCTAACCGCCATACCATGTACTCTTCCAACCCGGGTGATGGGTTAGATGAATATGGCGGATTTCCAAAAAATTGCCCCAATGGAAGCGGATATTCTATTAAGCTGGGAAATAATGAAGCAGGTACCCAGGCCGAAGGGGTCTCCTACGATTTTGTGATACCGGCAGGCGCAGATGTATACAACCTCATTTATAATTATGCCGTAGTTTTTCAGGATCCCGGGCATTTACCATCAGAACAACCCAGATTGGAGTTGATCATAAAAAATATGACTGATGACCAGATTATAGGCTGTTCATCTTTTACTTTTTATGCCATTGGTACACCACTTCCCGGATTTGAATTGTCGCCAAACCCGGGGGGCAATACCCCAGTCTGGTATAAAAAATGGTCGGCTGTTTCAATTAACCTGGATAGCCTGGCCGGCAAATTGATCAGGCTTTTTTTTAAAACAGCTGATTGTACATTTCGAAGGCATTTTGGTTATGCGTATATTGATGTAAACACGGAATGCAGTGATAAGTTTATTGGTGCTGAATTTTGTCCGGATGACACCTCGGTAATTGTTACTGCACCATACGGATATCAAACCTATACCTGGTACAACACTTCATTTACACAAGTATTGGGTACGGGACAAACACTTGTACTTACACCACCACCTGCTACCGGCACAACCATTGGTGTTATACTTATTCCCTATGATGGGTATGGATGTACAGATACATTATACACCGATCTTACAAATACGTTAGTTTACCTTGCCCAGGCGGGCTCTGACAAGATCTCCTGCAATAATAATTTAGTACAGCTGGGTGTGCCTCCCAAACCCGGCTGGATCTACCGATGGAGCCCTGCAACAGGTATCAACAATCCGGATATCGCAAATCCGCTGGCTGATCCGGATAGCACCACTACCTATGTGTTAACTGTAAAACATAACGGAGGAGGTTGTTTTAGTACAGATACTGTTTTAGTAAAAGCTTCTTTGCTAGATAACCGTTTACAAATTATTGGCAAAATAAATTGGTGTATTGGCAGTGGAGATAGTACCCTATTAAAAGTTAAACCAACGGACAGCATTCAATGGTTTAAAAATAATATTGCGATACCGGGTGCTAATCAACCCGAATACCGGGTCACCCAAACCGGTTTTTATTATGCCGTGGTCATTAATTTTGCCGGATGTGTTTTATCTACCGTTGTACAGGACGTAAATATTTCCAGCATACCTGTTGTGGGCTTTACAGTAAACAAAAATGTTCAATGCCAGCTCGATAACAGATTTATTTTTACCAATACCAGTACCAATGCTGTTGGAGCCATGCGGTACAAATGGATATTGGGGGATGGCTTTACAGCAACTACAAGAAACATTTCTTACAGCTACAAAACCCCTGGCAATTATACGGTAACACTGATCGTAAACAGTAATGATGCATGTGCCGACAGCAGCCAAATCAACATTACGGTTCATTCCAATGTTGCTGCCGCTTTTTCGGTTGACCCAATATGTATTAACCTGCCTGTACTGCCTGTTAATAATACTATTGACCCGGGCAATACTCCCGTTAATTATTTATGGAATTTTGGAAATGGCCAGACCTCTGCACTGCGTAATCCTCCGCTACAGGTTTATACAACCGCCGGAGATTATGTAATGAGTTTAACGGTAAGTTCAGGCCAATGCCCTTTCCCGCTGAGTATTCAAAAACGTTTTGTGTATGTGGATGAACCAAAACCCGGAGTAAATAACCCGGAACAAATTGCGGTAGCTAACTTACCATTAACCCTGCAGGCAAGACCTTTTGGAGATCTTGTTCAATGGACACCACCTGCCAATTTAGATAACCCGGCAAGCTACACACCCGTATTCACCGCTAATAAAGAACAATTATATACTATTGAAATAAAAACAAATTCGGGTTGTATAACCATAGATACTCAAATGGTGAAAATCAATAAGAGCATTGAAATTTATGTGCCCAATACATTTACACCGAACAATGATGGTAAAAATGACCGGTTAAGGCCTTTTATGATCGGCATTAAAGAACTCTCCTACTTTAGATTATATAACCGGTGGGGACAAATGGTATTTGAAACCCGTGACTCAAAAAAAGGATGGGATGGCATATTTAAGGGAACACCAATAGAGGTACAGACCATTGTTTGGATGCTGGAAGGACTTGGTGTGGATAATAAAGTGTACAAAGCCAAAGGCACATCGGTATTGGTACGATGACCTGTTTTACACAGCTTATTTTTTACTTATTACTTACGAATATGTCTACCGATAGCTTTACTGTTCCCCAGGCGCTGCCGGGAAATTGGGGGTATAAGCACATATTAAGGATTTTTTCAAAAATAATTTCCTGTCTTTTTCTATATACATTTTATAAATGAAATCAAATGCTTCCATAAAGACGAGGTCAATACTTCAGTTATATGAAATGCTGCCTGAGCATGAGCGTATTATGGTGGATGTACTGAGGCAAATAATCAGGGAGCACCTACCGGCGACCTGTAAAGAAAAAATATCTTTCGGTGTCCCTTATTTTTATGGACATAAAGGAATTTGTATAGTTTGGCCTGCATCGGTTCCCCGTGGAGGGATCAAAAAAGGGGTGTTGCTGGGATTCTGGTATGGCCATAAACTTAGTGATAAGGATAACTACCTGACACATGGCACAAATAAACAGATATTCTATACCATTTATCATTCGGTTGACGAGATCAATGAAAAGGCAATTGTAAAACTTTTAAAAGAAGCGGTAAAACAGGACCGTGGAGGAGCAAAAAAAAGAAAGGTTTTCAAAAGTAACCGTTGATTGATTTGTTTTTTATACTGTTGCTTTTTCAGCCGGTTAATTTACCTTCCTTCATCAATAGATATACAATAATAATTCTGTTCATCCGGTTCGTTGATAACAACAATCGTTTAACATTTTTTTAAGCTTTATTACCTGATTGCTTATTTCCATGTAGCAATTGTGTTGTATATTTGCGCCGCAATTCAGAACTATCCGCGATAGAATATGGTTTTTTAAACCTGCTGTTTGCCAGCAAATCCCCGGCCAGACTACAACGCCTGACTTTTAGAGGAATAAAGATGTAAAGAATTAAAACAGAAATATGAAAAGTGAATCAAAAGGTGTAGGTACACCACTCAGCAAAAAAGACCTGAAAGACTTATTAAGTGAAACAAAAGAAACCCTTGCCGTTGATGTAAAAATGGACAGCAGCAACCGTACATTCGGCCCGCTGGATCTTTGGAATTTACAAAAAAAGCAAAAAACAGCCACTTCTATTATGAGAAGAAGGCTGATGTAACTGAACTATTATTCTTTATAAAATAATAATTCTTTCTTTATGGAACTAAAGCATGGCCCTGTGGTCATGCTTTTTTAATAAGAATAACCTCTATTGATTTTGGGCCGGTATATCTACCCTTAATTTTGCAAGAGAAGAAAAATCTTTACCATTTTGATGAATGGCAAACAAAAAGTGGTAATCCTTTTGTAAAAGCCGGCAATAATGGTACATTTAAGTATGCAAACGATCATCGGGCTACTGGAGAAAATTATAGAGGATTATGCTCCTCAAATAAAGGAATTAAATGAAGCTGACCTTTCTTACAAACCCTTACCAGATAAATGGAGTGGCAGGGAAATTATCGGCCATTTGATTGATTCGGCGCAAAATAATATCCGGCGTTTTGTTGTAGCTCAGTACGAAGACAAACCCTATATTGTTTATAAACAGGATAAATGGGTAGCAGCAGCCGGTTATCAAAACTATCCTCTCCCCGACCTGGTTGACCTGTGGATCCTGCTCAACAAACATATTGTCATCATACTGAAAAATATTCCGGAAACGGATATATCAAATGAGGTACAAACCGGAGATGTACACTCTGTTAAATGGCTTGCGGCAGATTATAACAAACACATGCTTCATCACCTGAACAAGGTATTACATTTAGAACAGGTTTCTTATCCATAATTTTTGAAGGCCTGAAAAAACTAATGCATTAAAACCGTTGTCCCCTGTCGCTTGTGTATTTTACCATCCACATCCACAGCTTCTATCATCCAAACAACGGTTTGCATTTCCTGCGGTGTATTATTTATTTTCCCATCCCAACCCGGCCGGTCGCTTTGCATCTGGAAAAGCAATTTCCCCCAGCGGTTATAAACCCTGAAATAATTAACCTTTTCAAAACCCATTAACAATGGACGCAGGTAATCATTTAATCCATTACTGCCCGGGGTAAAAACGGTTGGCACATAGATCTCAATTTTTTTATGAGTTTTTACCAATTGCGTATCTACCGTTAAGCAACCGGTTAACGTTTTTAACTTAATGGTATATAACTGCGGATTAATACCTCTGAAAACCGGTTTATAACTTAAGCGGTTATCCAGGCTGATCCCCGGACTCCAAAAGGCAGTGTAGCCAATCTGCCTGGCTTGCAATGATTCGGGAAAATTGATGACCGCATCTTTTTCAGGATACGTAATTCCCCTGGCCGGCGCATCTATTACAACATCCGTTTGTTTTACAGAAATAGTAAGATGACATTGATTTGTATTCACTGATAAACGGATGGTATAATTGCCCGGTGCGGTATAACGGTAAACCGGGTTTCGAAGAGTTGATGTTTGCCCGTTTCCAAAATCCCATAAATAATTAATGGTGAGGGCCGTGTTGTTCACTGTTTTATTTATCAAAGGCAGGTCTAAATTAATACATATGGGCTCTACATAAAAATCTGCATTGGCAAAAGGATATATCTTAATGGTAAAGTAGCTGGTATCAGCACAACCTTTGTCGGATGTAGCGATCATACTTACTGTAAAATCACCTGCTGTTGTATAGTTATGTATAACATCCCTTGTTGAAGCTGTTTTTCCATCTCCCAGGTTCCATAAATATTGCAGTGTTCCTGTTGAAAGCACCGTAGTATTGGTAAAATCAAACCGGTTATTGGCAAAACACTGTTGTGCATTATTTACAGTAAAGCCTGCAACCGGTGATTCGTTAATATTTATCTGCTTAACAGCGGTTGTAACGCTGCACCGGGCCGAGTTAAATAATACAGCATAATAAGCACCGCTTTGTGTGATATTTAATATTGTTTGATTGGCACCGGTAACAGCTACATTATCTTTAACCCATTGTATACTATCGGCAGGTAATACTTTTAAAGTGGCTGATTGCCCGCTGCCGGTACAAAATGATGCAGCGCCTATAAGTTGTATTGAATCGCTGACAATATCTGTATAAACATTTACGGTATCCGTTGATGTGCACCCTCCGCCAATACTTGAAACGGTTAACACATATACTGTATTTACCAAAGGTGAAGCCACCGGATTTGAAATATCAGGATTGCTTAAACCGTTTGCCGGTATCCATTTATAGATGAGGCCAGGTTGTGGTGGTACCCCTAACTGAACGGGAAAAACTTCGCAGTTATCGGGGCCCGCATTTGCCGAAACGGTAAGTGTATCCAGTAAAACAGCTGTAAGTGTAGTTATGCAACCATATCCGTTATAAGGCGTTAATTCTACCAAAACAGTAGTGCCGGAAGGCGGTGGAGGATTAAAAATAAGTGTTTGCTGATTACCAATTACCTGGTTGTTGATATCAAACCATTTATAACTTTGATAGCCAAACGGAGCTGTTACTTTTACTAAAGTATCATTTGGACAAAATACGGCGCCAACAAATGAACTGCCACATTGTGTATTAATATCAATATAGGCATAACCAAAATGTACACCCTGCGAGCAATCCGTTGTGGTAAATGATATTTGAATTGTTTTGCCTGCTTTGCCATCTAAATTAATGGATGCAGCAGACCAGTCTTTACATCTTACAGGAAGATTCGGTAAACTTTCCGGCGAATCATAAAAACCAGGCAAATTTGCATCAACTACAAAATCAAATGATGAACAAATATCTTTGATGGCATCCGTTACATTTAATACCTCAATTGTTAAACGTGGCTGTTGTGCAGAAGTATGGCCAAAATCCTCTAGAACAATGGCATAATTATAAATTAAACTAAACGTATTTTGTGTTGCAGGTATCGTAAATGTATAAGAAACTTTCTCAGCTCCCCTTCCCCCTGAACCATTACCAAGGCGAATGGAATGCCCGCTTCCATTGGGACAATTTTGTGGAAACTTCCCCCAGAAGTCAATACCATTTCCGGGCAGTGCCGATAACATGGTATGCCTGTTAACAATTGGCAAAGAGGGATTTAATGTAAGGACACCGGTATTGAGTTCAACGGTGCCGGAATAACATTGCCACCCGTTAAAATTAGCTTCCTCAAAATCAATATTGGGTGGGCATTGGGCAAATAATGGTTGCCCAGGCCATGTACTTAAAAAAAGTATACATAAAAAAACTAACCGATACCCATATGTTAACAATGCACTTTTTTCCCGTGATCTCATCTTACAAAATTAAAAAACAATTATCGCATCAATACCGTTGTGCCCTGCCGCTTGTGCGTTTTACCATCCAAATCCACGGCTTCTATCATCCAAACTATGGTTTGCATTTCCTGGGGAACATTATTTACTTTGCCATCCCAACCCGGCCGGTCACTCTGCATCTGGAAAAGTAATTTTCCCCAACGGTTGTAGACCCTGAAATAAATCACCTTATCAAAACCCATTAACAATGGGCGCAGGTAATCATTTAACCCATTGCTGCCCGGTGTAAAAACGGTTGGCACATAGATCTCGATCTTTTTACGGGTCCTGACCATTTGCGTATCTACCGTTAAACAACCCGTTGGTGTCTTTAACTGTATGGTATATAACTGTGGGTTCATCCCTCTGAAACTGGGTTTATAACTATACCGGTTATCGAGGTTAATGGCCGGGCTCCATAAAATGGTGGTACCTATTTGCCGGGCCTCTAATGGCTCCGGAAAATTGATCACCGCTTCTTTTTCAGGATAAATAATTCCCTTTACCGGTGCATCAATAACAACATCTATTTGTCTGGACGTTGATGTTAACGGACACTGGTTCGTATTTACTGATAAACGGATCGTATACGTGCCGGGAACAGGATAACTGTAAACAGGATTTTTTAATACAGAACTTTGCCCGTTACCAAAATCCCATAAATAATTAAGGGTGGTTGGTGTGCTGTTAATGGTTTTATTTATAAGAGGCAGATCTAAATTGATACAAACCGGTTGTACCACAAAATCGGCAGTGGCGAATGGAAAAACCTTTACATTAAATGAACTGCTGTCGGCACAACCCTTATCAGAAGTGGCAACCATCTTTACGGTATAATCTCCCGGTTGTGAATAGTTATGCGAAACATCAGCCGTTGTTGCCGTTGTGCCATCACCCAGGTTCCACAGATATTGAATTGTACCTGATGAAAGTACAGTGGTATTGGTATAATTAAAAAGGTTGTTGGCAAAACACTGTTGTGCCGTATTCAATGTAAATCCTGCAACCGGGCTTGCATTAGCGTTCACTGTATACTCACTGCTGTCTTTACATCCATTACCTGTTGTGATCAGTAATTTAACCGCATAAGTTCCGGGCAATGAATAACTGTGTGTTACATCCCTGCTGGTAACAATATTACCATCTCCCAGATCCCAATTATATTGCAAACTGCCTGATGACACAGTACTTGTATTGCTGAAAACAAATTGATTATTTTTAAAACACTGATCATATGTATTTACCGTAAAACCGGCAACAGGGCTTGTAAACAGGTTAACCGTAAATGAGGTACTGTCCTTACAACCCATATCCGAGGTTATTATTAATTTAACGATATACGTTCCGGGCAGGGCATACACGTGATTTACATCTAATGAAGTTACTCTTGTTCCATCTCCAAGGTCCCAGTCATATTGTAACGTACCGGCAGAGATCGTACTGGTATTTGTAAAAACAAATTGATGATCTTTAAAACACTGGTCAGGTGAGTTTATATTAAACCCTGCAATGGGTTGTGCGTTAACCGTAATATTAATATCAGCGGTAGTTAAACTGCAGCCGGTAAAACTAAACAGCGTGGCATGATAAGTGCCGCTTTGTAAAACATTGTATTGTGTTTGATTGGCTCCCGGAATGGCTACATTATTCTGATACCATTGAATACTGTCGGCCGGAAATACTTTTAATAGTGCTGTTTGTAAGCCAACACAAAAAACAGAGGGGCCTATTAGCTCTATGGCATTATTAATAACGGCTGCCGAAACAACTACTGTATCTCTTGAAAGGCAACCACCTCCGGCATTGGTGACGGTAACCACATATTGAGTAGTAGTTGAAGGCGTAGCAATGGGGTTGGATATCGTTGGATTACTAAGTCCCGTAACCGGGCTCCAGGAATAAACGAACCCTGGCCTTGGAATTACACCAAGCTGAACCGGTGCATTATTACAGGAAAGCATGTCAGGACCGGCATTGGCAAAAACGGTGAGTGTATCTAATAATACAGCGGTCAGGGTATCAGGACAACCATATCCGGCATATGGAGTAACGGCAACCTGTAAAACAGTACCGGCCGGAGGTGGCGGAGTAAAATTTATTGTTTGTGTTGTGCCGATGATGACCGTAGGATCAGTGAAATACCACCATCTATAGGTTTCGTATCCAAAAGGAGCGGTAACATTTATGAAAGCATCATCTGGACAATAGGTAGCTCCGATAAATGCACTGCTGCACTCAGAATTAACATCAATATAGGCATAGCCGAAATGAGACCCATTAGTTAATCCACAGCCTGTAACGGTAAAGGAAAGCTGAATCGTTTTACCCGCAAGGTTATCTAATTTTATAGATGCTGCTGCCCAATCTTTATATCTCACCAAACTGCCATTTGGAGCCGGGTTAGGTGAATCTAAGAAACCGGGTAAACCTCCATTAACAACAATTGGGGGCAGTGGACAAGGTAATGGAGTATTATCAGTAATATTCAATACCGTTATGATCAACCTTGGTTGTTGGTTAGCCGGATGGCCGGCGTCATTTAAAACTATGGCATAATGATAAATTAAATTGAAGGTATTCTGTCCGGCCGGTATGGTAAAAGTATACGAAACCTCATCCGCCGTTGTACCGGTAACCTCGTTACCGATCTTAATGGAATGACCGCTGCCGTTAGGACAATTTTTAGGGAACCCCCCATATAAATCATTGCCATTGCCAGGAGGATTCGATAACATATCGTGTCTTCCTGGTACAGGAGTTGTTGGGGCTAAAGTGATCACTCCATTGAAATTTCCCGACGAACACTGCCAGCCGGTAAAATCCCCCAACTCAAAATCGATATTGGGAGGGCATTGAGCATATGCAAATTTGCTACTGCCTGATAACAGGAGCAGAACCAATAAAATCTTTAAACCATAGAGTTTAAAAGAAGGTATTTTTGAGTGTAGAGTTTTCATCATAAAGTAGCAATGTGTCAAGCTAAATAGCTATCTGTAAAGCTAATAAAAAAATGTATCGAAAACCCCTTTATCCCTTACCCGGTAAATAAAATCCTACATTTAATATGAAAAATATAAAACGGCAGGCCTTCATATGCCAAAATAACATATTTTGAAGCTGTTTTATGGTAACCGTTGAAACCTTCCGGCAAATGGCGCTTTCGTTTCCCGATGCTGTTGAGCTACCCCATTTTGAAAGGGCTTCATTCCGTGTAAACCTGCCTGGCCGGCAGGCAGGTAAAAGAATATTTGCAACATTGGATGAAACAAAAAAAATTGCCGTACTGATGTTCTCTCCAAAGGAGCAATCTGTTTTTTGTGCTTATGATAAAACGGTCATCTACCCGGTATCCGGTGGATGGGGAATTCAGGGGGCTACCATTTTTGAATTGAGTAAAATAAAAAAAGGAATGCTGAAAGATGCGCTGACAGTTGTGTATAATGAGATATTAGCTAAATCGAAAAAAAGAAAATAGAAAATGTATAGTATTGCTGTCATCCCGAAGCACGAGGGATCTTTTTGGTATTAGTACTGAAGCCGGACAGATTCCTCACTACGTTCGGAATGACAAAAAAGAAAAAATAAAAGGTATAGAAGATCATGACCGAAGAATTAAAAGCCATTCAAAAAATATTAATAGCAAAAAGCAGCAAGGCCGGCAGAGCGGCCCTTCAGAATTTTGTTCCGTGCGCCGACCTGAACATTTACGGAGTAAGAACTCCGGTTTTAAATGAACTGGCAAAAAAATTCAAAGCAGGTGGTTTTACCCTGGTAAAAGAACTCTGGGATGCAGGGGCTTATGAAGAAAAGATGTTGGCCCTGAAGATAATGGGTTGCATTGCAAAAAAAGATGCAACCACTTCATTACTGCTTATCCAATACTTTGCACCGGGTATTGATAACTGGGCCGTTTGCGATACCATGGGCATGCAGGGATTAAAACCCATTCTAAAAACGCATCAAAAAGAAATATTTACGCTTGCAAAAAAATATAACTCCTCTGAAAATTTTTGGGAAAGACGATTAAGCCTTGTATTGGTGGAATGGTACACCAGGGAACCCGCACTTCATTCAGAAATAAAAAAATTAGTCAGGCCTCTTGAAAATGATACTGAATATTATGTACGCAAGGCAGTGGTTTGGATAAATAAAAATTTAGTAAAAGGGAAGTGATAGAACACGGAATACACGGATTTAACGGATCTGCACAGATCATTTTACCCTTCACTTTTCATAGCAGCATCTTTCATTTCACCGGCAAGTTTAATACCCAAATATCTTTCAATCCATGCATGAACTAAATAGATGACGGGTGTTAACAGGATGGCCACTATAAACTTGTAAATATAATTTCCTGTAC
>JANOGE010000247.1:0-2974 GCA_031414035.1 Chitinophagaceae bacterium
CGCGGCGAGACCGACCCCGCCTACGACTGGGTGACCGACTATGAGGCAGCCACCAAATCTTTAGGCTTTAATACAAGCAAACTGGTTTACCGTTTTAATGTAAATCCAAACTGGCTTCCCGATGGTAAATTCTGGTATTCAGTTTCCGTGCCTGCCGGCGTTGAATATGTTTTAATAGACCCGGCCGATGGCAGCCGCAAAACAGGTCCCGATAAAAAATCAATCATGCCCGATGCTGCTAACGCACCGGCTGCCGGCGCCGGCCGCAGAAGGGACGGAGCCATGGAAAGCCTTTCACCCGACGGTAAAAAAGCAGCATTCATTAAAGACTGGAACCTTTGGGTACGTGATGTGGAAACAAAAAAAGAAACCCAGCTAACTACTGATGGAATTAAAGATTATGGTTACGCCACCGACAATGCCGGCTGGACACATAGTGACAGGCCAATCATGCTCTGGAGCCCCGACTCTAAAAAGATAGCAACCTTTCAGCAGGACCAGCGGCATGTAAGTGATATGTATTTGGTTTCTACAAATGTAGGCGCACCAAAACTGGAAGCCTGGAAATATCCGCTGCCCGAAGATAAAAAGATCATACAGATAGAGCGTGTAATTATAGAAGTAGATGTACCTAAAGTGATCCGTTTAAAAATACCTGCTGATGACCGGAGAGGAACCCTCAGCGATGATATAGCATCCGGCAGTCCTTATGATGATAATGAGTGGAATGCCGATGCCAGCAAACTGATGTATGTATCCACCAGCCGTGATCATAAAATTGAAAAAGTACGCATTGCCGATGCCGCAACCGGTGATGTAAGAGAAGTGTTTGAAGAAAAAGTGGCCACGCAATATGAAAGCGGGCAGGGTACCATCAACAACCGTTTTTTGGATAAGAGCAAAGAGATCATCTGGTACAGCGAACGGGATGACTGGGGACATTTGTATCTGTATGATGCAAACACCGGCAAACTTAAAAATCAAATTACCAAAGGTGCATGGGTAGTAACCCAGTTATTAAAAATTGATGAAGCAAACCGGGTGCTGTACTTTAATGCCAATGGCCGTGAGGCCGGCCGTGATCCTTACTTCAGCCATTTTTACAGCATCAACTTTGATGGCAGCAACCTTAAGCTGTTAACACCCGAAGATGGTAATCACAATATCACCATCTCACCTGATGGAAAATACTTTAGTGATAATTATTCGCAGCCAAATGTGCCGCCGGTTTCTGTGTTGAGGGATATCAAGGGTAAATTAATTACCGAACTGGAGAAAACAGATATCAGCAAATTACTGGCAACGGGATGGAAAGCACCCGAGCCAATTAAAGTAAGATCAAACGATAATAAATGGGATCTCTATGGCCTTATGTTCAAACCCAAAGACTTTGATCAGTCAAAAAAATATCCCATTGTTAATTATATTTATCCCGGTCCGCAGGGTGGTGGTGTAGGCACCCGCAATTTCGGTCCTTCCCGTGGCGATCACCAGGCACTTGCCGATCTTGGTTTTATTGTAATCATAATTGATGGCAGCTGCAACCCCGACCGTTCCAAATCTTTTCACGATGCCTGTTATGGCAATATGGGTGCTAACACACTCGACGACCAGGTTGCCGGTATCAAACAACTGGCAGCCACCAGGCCTTATTTAGATCTAGACAAAGTAGGTGTGTGGGGCCATTCAGGTGGTGGCTTTGCAACGGCCGATGCCATGTTCACTTTTCCTGATTTTTATAAAGTAGGAATCTCCGAATCGGGCAATCACGATAACCGTAATTACGAAGACGACTGGGGCGAACGTTATATCGGCCTTGAAGAAAAAGGCCCCGACGGAAAAACCAATTACGAAAAGCAGGCCAACCAAATGAATGCCGGTAATCTTAAAGGCAAACTCCTGCTGGCGCATGGTGGTATGGATGATAATGTACCGCCCTACAATACCTACCTGGTGGTGGAGGCATTACAAAAGGCCAATAAAGATTTCGACCTGGTTGTTTTTCCCAATGCACGCCACGGTTTTGGTGCCGAAACCAATTATATGACGAGGCGCCGCTGGGATTATTTTACAAAGAACCTGATGGGTGCTGAGCATCCTAAGGAATATAAAATAAATACCGGCGCTGTCCCGACTGCTGCACAGGCTCCAAAACCTAATGATGTAAGCAGCCGTAAGAATACCGTAATAAAACGCATTCCGGTATCTGTAAAAAACATCACGCTGAATATATTTGATAATGGTACCATTGATGGAGATTCCATCAGTGTATATTATAACAATAAATTACTGGTGAGCAACCGCGGCCTTACAGAAAAAGCCATTGTTGTAAACCTGGTGCTTGATGAAAAAGCAGCCCAGCATGAGATCGTACTCTTTGCACATAACCTGGGTAGTATAACACCCAATACTGCACGTATTGTTGTAAATGCCGGCGACCAGCGTTTTGAGCTGTCCTCCAGCGCCAGCCTTACCGAGAATGCGGTGTTGGTGTTTGAGTATAAACCAAAATAGAAGGCATAATACAAATAACGAACAAGGAACAAGGAATAACGAATTTCGAAGTCTGGCCTCCGATCATAATTCAAAATTCCTTGTTCCTTGTTCAATATTACTTTTCCTTCACCTAAATTCCTGGCATACAAATTAAGACGAAGATCAGCCCCCTAACGCTGCATGCATGATCTCAGCAGCAATATCAATTTCTTTTTCTGTATTAAAGATGTGAACAGAGAACCTGATACCGTTGAACCATTGCTTATGTGTGGGACGAATGCTTAGTTTATGTTTATCTAAAAGCATTCTTACAAAGGATGTTCTTTCGATCGTATCTGGAATTTTGTATGCCAGAAGGGGGGAAGCAAGCGGGCCGGTAACCGGGCTCACCACATTTAGCTTGCTGATATCCGACAGGCGCTCATGCAGGCGTTTGCGTAAAGAGAGATTGTGAGCTTCAATTTTATCAATACCTGTT
>JANOGE010000248.1:0-18634 GCA_031414035.1 Chitinophagaceae bacterium
GCCGGGATCTATGAGATACCTGCTGCCTTTTATGAAAAACTTCAGCAGGGCTTTGATTATGTAAATAAAAAAGGGACCATTGTGCCCAATGAAGAAGTTACCATCGCTGCTCCTAAACCAAGATCCTATGCCTATTGTGCAGATACCATTTATGATGAAAGCCTGGCCCGAAAAGTAACAGGGGTTGACCTGTTATATCATGAAACAACTTACCTGAAAGATCTGCATGAACGGGCAGCAGCCCGCTATCACAGCACTACCATACAGGCAGCTTCCATAGCACAAATGGCCGGCGTTAAGAAATTACTGATCGGGCACTTTTCTTCAAAATATGAAAGCCTGGATACGTTCTTAGATGAGGCTACAGCCGTTTTTAAAAATACAGAACTGGCCATACAGGGCAGTTGTTATATCATTTGATTTACTCTTTGATCTTTACCACATGGTTAAATCCATCGGCCATTATCCAGGTATAGAATTCAGCAAACCATTTACGCCAGGCTGCTTCATTATGCCCGCTGTCCGGATCAATGACAGAATAGATCATGGAAGAAGATTTTTCTCCAAGTATTTGCTGCACTTCCTGCATATCATTTATATAAGTACCGCCTTCGTTTCCACCCATATAAAAGAAAAACTTACCGCCTATTTTACCGGCTATGGAGTCTGTTAATGATTTTATGGCAGGGGCTGTCCAGAATGCCGGAGAAAAAATTCCGGCCTTTCCAAAAACACCGGGCTTGTGCAGCATGGCATAATAAGAGATCAATCCTCCCATTGAACTGCCGGAGATAATGGTATTTTCTTTTGAAGGCAGTGTTCTGTAATTTTTGTCAATGTATGGCTTAAGTGTTTGTGCCAGGAAATCAACATAGTCATCCCCTTCTCCTTTTCCGAATTTTTCAAAATCGTAAGGATTATATTCATTGAACCGCTGAGGGCCGTTCTCTATTCCTATCACTATACAGGCGGGCCTGCCCATGGCTACCAGTGAATCCAGGCATTCATCTACTCCCCATTCTCCAAAACCAGAACTGTATTCATCAAAGATGTTCTGCCCGTCGTGCATATACATGACCGGGTAACGTTTTTTATTTTTTGAATATCCTTCGGGTAAATAGATCCAGATGCGCCTTGTTCGGTTTAGTTGCGGGATAAAAAAAGCGGTGTCCGCTATTTGTACCTGCTTACTGGCAGTATGCCCTTTCTTACCGGCAGTTTGTTCTTTGATAATTTCTGTAACATCATCTTTCCAGGCCTCAATCGCTATTTCTATTGTTGTGTCTGACTCTATGTATAAAGAATGATTTTTTATATCCTTTCCATCATTAAGCGTTTCCACTTTTTGCCAGTTTCCCCGGGTACACTTATATTCATATTGTCCTGCCGGCATTGGAATAGATAATTCAGGAATATTGTCCCAGTTAACGGAGAATCTGAACCCCTTATTTCCGGGATCCCACCCATTAAAATTACCTGCAATAAACAGGCTGTCTGTATTATGCTGTTTTGGGTATTTAACCACTTTAAAAACAACCTTGAACTGAGCCTCACTTAAAAAAAAAGTGAAAAGGAGAATGGTGAGGCACAAAAAATACTTCATGAAAATATTATTTATTCAAAAAGACTTTGATCTTTTTATGTAATCCTTCACTTAAAGGAACCAAAGGCAATCGCAGTGCATTTTCAATGATCCCCATTTCGTATAAAAATGCTTTTACGCCGGCCGGGTTATTCTCTGCAAACAACAGGTCATTTCCTTCCAGGCATTTATTATGCAAGGGCCTGGCAGATGCAAAATCTCCTGTCAAACAAAACCGTACCATTTCAGAAAAATCTTTTGGAAAACAATTGGCTGCAACACTGATCACTCCATCCATACCACAGGCAATAAGTGGCAAGGTTAAATGATCATCACCACTTACCACTAAAAAATTATCCGGCCGGTCTCTCAGGATGTGCATACACTGCACCATATTACCACTGGCTTCTTTAATACCGTAAATATTCTCTACTTCTTTTGCCAGCCGCAAAGTAGTTTCTGCCGTTATATTGCTTCCGGTTCTTCCGGGCACGTTGTATATTATTACAGGCCTTGGACTTGCACTGGCCACATTTTTATAATGCTGAAAAATACCTTCCTGCGATGGTTTGTTATAATATGGGCTTGCACTTAATACTGCCGTAGCTTTTTCCAAAGGATAGCTCTGCATGTTTTCCATTACCTCTTTTGTATTATTACCTCCAATACCTACTACCACCGGCACTCTTCCATTTACTTTTTCGTAAGTATAATTAATAATATCGAATTTTTCATCTATATCCAGTGTTGGAGTTTCACCTGTTGTGCCTAAAGTGATCACATATTCCACCCCATTGGCAATGATAAAGTCAATCAATTTTCCCAGTGCATCAAAATCCACTTCCATGGTTAACTTAAATGGTGTAATTATTGCCACACCGGTGCCGGGCAATTGTTTACGTACATTCATAAAACTATTTTTTGTGAAGTTATTGAGAAGAAGTGAATTTATGACAAAGAATAATAACCATCCGGATCCGATGCAGGATGAAATTGAATGGCAAGATCCTTTAGGGGATCTACTTCTTACCCGGCGGCGTTAATAATTTTTGACATGCCCAGGTAGACATTATCAGGACTGTAAATAAACAAACAGGTACCGTTCTTTATTTTATCAATTATGGGTTTATGCCATTTTTCGGGCAAGGCAGGGCATCCCAAACTCCGGCCGATATAACCCTGTGATTTTATCAATCCCTCACTAACATATGCAGCGCCATGTATTACTATATCCCGGCGGGCTGCATTATCATTAATTCCCTTCTCCAGTCCTTCCAGCCTAAGTGAATAACCATTACAGCCGTTGTATGTGTTCAGTGTTTCATAAAAACCAAGGCTGCTTTGATTGCTTTCCGGTTTATTTGAAAACCGGTTGGCAGATAACTTACCGGAATTTATTCCATGGGCTACATAAGTGCGGAATATAACTTTATGCTTATCCAGGTCAATCACAAATAATCTTTTGTCAGATGAAGGCAGGCTGAAATCCACGATTGAAATAATTTTATCATTAGTCAGTTTGCCTGTGGTAATAAGATAATTAAAGCCCTTTATGGCATGATCAAATGCCTGTTTTGATAAGCCCAAAAGATCAAGGTTCATGCTGTCGTAAAGGGTGGCCGTGGTATTCTTTATTTTTATATTTGTTGCAGGTGGCATTGAGTCGCCGGGTAATTGATACATCGTTTCCCCTATTGATCGTTTTACCTCTTTAAAAGCCGGGCTTCCTGCAAATACAAATGGAATATGCAGAATAAAAATAAGTATGGTAAAAAAGAAAAGAAAAATATTTTTTAATGATTGTGTTTTCATTCCCCACCGTATTTATATTAAAACTGCCTGGATTCTGCGGCGAAGATCGTAAACCAGTTGTTTTCATTATGTTAAAAGTAAAAGCCCTGTATCTACTAAAAGAAACAGGGCAGTTCATTTTAAAGTGGTCAATTCCAAAGAAATAAACAGGCAAATGAATTATTAAGCGGACCGGACGGGTCCGTAAATGGAAGTATTATTGCTTAAAATTCAATGTTTTGCCTATAAAATCTGATGTTTGCTAACCGAACTGCTAACCTAGCAAGACAGTTAATATCACATTGAAATGAAAAGAGCTAACTGCTAATTAAAGATACAAAATTAGTAGCTAAAATAGGCTGTTTTAAGACATAATATATTCACGATTTGATACAAATTGAAATGATAAAGTATCAGAAGAAATTTAAACACTTACATGCTTTACCCTAGGCTTTCCCCTGAGCTTTTCATGCTCTTTGCCTAGCCGCATTATTTTATTTTTCGAAAGTGCTTACCCAATTCTCTAACGACCAAATCAAAATCGGGTAAATCTTTTATCTGGTTTGCAAGCGTACCTTTCCAGCGCCCCTTAAAACTGTTAAGTTTGGATTTAACTTTTTCCGTGAATTCGGAAGGCTTGTGTTCTTTATTTGCTGCCTTTCTTTCGAATTCGGGCCAGTTATGATTGATATCTATTTTATCATATTCGAGCAGGTACCACAAATCATATAGATCCCTCGGTTGGGTTCTTCCCATTATGGCACACATTTTTTCTATTAGTACTTCTTCCAACGTATAGCATAAAATCTCAAATTCCTTTATATCTGAATAATGAATGAAAACTGACCTTATGACCGGTGCGAATTCTAACGTCTCCTTCCTGGTGATATCCACCTTTACTTCTTTGTTGGCAGCTTTACCACCCAGCGGCCCTGTATATGAGATATAAAAATTGATACTACCACTGACATGTTCGGCGTCTTCTCCTTTTGCCAAATCGATATTGGCTTCATCCTTAACGAACGCAAATACCTGCTCAAAATCACTGAATATTTCTTCGTTAGTAAGTTTGTCTTCCAACAGGGTAAAATCCAAATCCTCTGAGTAGCGATAGTCTTCGAAATAAATCTTTTTCAATACTGTACCGCCTTTAAATGCCAATACTTTTGATAACCGATCGTGTTTTGAAATGCCAAATAATATCCATGAAAGGATATAATCCTTTTCAATTTGAGTGACCTCGACTCTCGCTAGCCCCGCTATTTTTTTTAATTCGCCTTGCTGTATCATGTAAAAATGCCGGATTGAATTGTTTCAGAATCTAAATTTTGTATGATATTCCAACGACTGGTTCTTTTTCCTTCTTTGAGTAATTCAGTATCAAGTACTATATATGAATTTGTTTTAAGCGTTTGTAATTCGTCAATGATTGAATTACTAATATCCAATAGCTCCAACAGGAAGCCAAGACGTTTGATGACCGCATGTGAATCAAAAATCCTGCAGTAATCCAGCAGTTTATTGAAATCAATTTTACTCTTTGCCTTGTGCAATGCTTTACCAATTTCTACAATCCCTCCTGCATAGTCCGGCTTAAAAAGGCAATCTATAAATGTTTTTTCAAGATCGGAACAGGGCACTTTGTGAAAGGAATCAATCCATATCTTCTTACTTCCAAAGTAGTGTTTTGGATTATGATATACAAACTGGAATGATGTGTCTTTTACTTTAGTGATCGCCGGTTTGATCTGGTGGTTCACAACAATATACTCTGTTTGCGAAGGCTGTGTTGTCAACTCATGTATCTGCAATGCGGAATAATAACCGATATAATATGAGATCCCTTTTACCAATGGTTCCGCCAGTAAATGCCAGTCGGGCATAAATAATTCCGGGTCCTGATCAAAAGGAATAATATAATAAAGTCCATTTTTAACCCGCATTAATAATCCACGCCTGGCCATGTCACTCAATAATTGCAATACGGCACTTTCTGAGGCTCCTGGCAAGGCTTTTGAAGCCTTAGCATAGTTCAGCCATGGCTCATTTTTAGCATTAAAATAGCCCAGCAGGTTATTCGACTGGTATGATATGTTCTTACCTTTCATAGTCAAAATATCAGCTTATTCCTGATAAATCAGATACAAAATACACATTTTTTCGAATTTTGCAAGAAAACTATACCTTTTATATACAAAATATCAGCTTAAACCTGATAAAACAGCTATAAAATGCACGAAATCAAAGCTTAATTGGCCTCAAGGCAACTGTGACAACCCAGGAGTTTCGCTTTTACCAAACCAAGGTGGTTATTGATCAATTTTGATTCATTGCTTCTCCCGGTGGCTAACTGGCCCTTAGGATCCCATTCCAGGGGTGAAACCTCTCTTTGTGCTGAAAGTTCGGTCCGCTGACCGTTGATTGTTACCCGGACATAGATTGGGGCCTTACCATTTTTTAGGCGGTTCCTGCTTATCCAAAACAGGATGGTGAATGTGTGGATTGTGCGTTCATGATGGTTACTTTTAAAAGTGATCTAAAAGCACCTCAGCTCTTTTCTATGTTCGTAGTGATTGACCAGATTCGGAGTAAATTCTGATCTTATAACAGGTCATTCGGTTAGCACAAACTTACGACGTTCGTCTGCTAACCGAATTGCTAACCTGCAAAATTGTTTAGGATGGGCTAACATTGACCGGAAAAAAACAAAAAGCCGCTTAAAATTTGAATTTTAAGCGGCTTTTGTGTTCTTGTAACCTCTAATTGCGGACCGGACGGGCCCGAATATCCACTCTGTAATAGTTTACCAGTAAGAGTTTCATGAGGTAGGTATTTTTGACTCACCGAATTACTCACTTTAAATTTATATATAATTGTTTTGATTTACTTGTCTTCATACCTTACCTATGCCTTTCATAGGCTTCTTCTATGGCTTATATGGTCATTAAAACTGAAACTATTTAGAATTTTATTATGTCAATTTGTAATTCATTTTTAATATAAAATTCCATTTGCCCAATTTCTGTCTTTTCATATAATTCCATTCCGGAATTCCACTCGATAGTACTCACTTGATTATTAATGTAGCCAATTTTTGCAAACTCAGACTTATAATAATCCGCTATTTCTTTTTGGCTTAGGGTAGCTGAACAAGGTTCACTCATTAGAAACTGTTTCTTCAATTTTGCACAATAGCCTATGTCTTTTATTTCTAAAGGAGGAACGATTAAATTAAAGAATTCTCCTTTGTAATTTGGATTGTGAATTCTAGTGGACTGGTATTTAATTCCTGAAAAAATGATATTATTATCAATTACCCATCTAACCAGAAATTGGGGAATAATATATTCCTGTGGTGCTGCAGCAGCAGGATCATTCTGTTCACAATAACAACAAAGAAGCAATGGATATACTAATCCTTTCATTTGCAATTGCAAATCAAATTTGGGCTTATCACTTAATTTTAAATGTGAAGGTGGTAAAGTATAGTCTATGTCTAAAAAAGAAAGTGGAATCCTTGACTTAATTTTCACGCCTTGAAAATTATCCATTGCTGTAGCTCTTGTCTCAAGATAACCTACTATCATTGCATTTGTTAAATACATAGAAGGAAACCCATTAAACGAAAAGCGAGTTGATTTTGATTTGTGACTTAAATCAAATGGGGTATGAAAAAAATGCTCTTGCGGTCTTAGTCCCGCAGTATCCGGATACTTGCACCTATAAAATGTATCTGTTGGCGACATTAGATATACTGCTCCATCACGATTACTCAAATATACACCTACATCGGACATTAATTTCTTAAATTCGATATAGGCTTCAGCTTGCTTACTAGCATTATAGACTCTTATGATTCTTAATAAAGAATGACCCAAGTGCGTAACTAAATCACAGTATTCTCTAAAAGCTAATATTTTTAATGATGCATCCTTGAATAAATCAGTATATGATGTAGAAATATGGTGTATGTATTGCTGAATTTTCTGTTCAACATAAAAAATAAAAGGTTTACTGGAAATATTTACCCCAGGCAATCTGAATTCCGGTGATTTTAGTATATCTTCTAGGATCATTCTAGAGAAATTATATAGTTTTAACCCGGTCCCTCAAAAGATAATAAAAAAGTCTCCAGACCTGTGAATTTGAAAACAGTGGAAATTGAAATCGTGTATCCAATAAATATAGCCAAGTAGCATGCTCTTCCAGAAAATAAATAATCTCCTCGTCTGTCGAAATAACTTTTCGAGCTTTAAAAGGATCTATTTCATTCCAGTCGATTAGGAAAGAGGTTGCAATATGAATTGCTAACCCAACATTGTATTTTTTTATTTGATCTGCAGCCTCTCCATCAATAGTAATAGGAAAAATTCTGATTGCAGCTAATTCCGTATTTGCAATTATTTTAAAATTCTGAATAATATTCCCTTTTTGACTTCCCTTTATCCAATGTCTTACGATATCTTCAGTATACCTGTCATATAACTCACAGATATTTTTTGCAGCATCTTCTTTTTGAATTACGAGTGATATACCCTTTGTTTCTTTAACAGAGTTTATATACTCTTCAATGTATGTAGCCAAAGCCGCAACACGTGATTCGTATTGTTCTGGTGTCATAAGTTATATATTAAAGAAAAGATTAGTTGCTAACTGATAATTCAGATAGGTTTTCAATAGCAACCATTGTAGCTAAGAAAGCAGTTTTGCATGCTTCAGGATTTTTACCCAAAGTAACTTCAGACCAGCGCTTATCTGAATTACGGAATTTTTCCTCTTCAGAAGCAGGTTCAACTAACTCATTAATTAGCGCCAGTGTATGTATGGTTTGAGTGTCTAGCATAAAAATAGGATTGCAAATATAAGGTAAAATGGGTTAACCAAGTAAAAATATAATAAATTTTAGCAATAACTAATTTTTCAATCATTTTTCTCACCAAACGCGATAGTAATTCTACTATTTAACCTGTAAAACCCTACTATTTACCTTATACAATCAAAGAAAGTGCCCGAGTATACTATCCCATCAAGAAAATAAGCTACATTTTTAAGATTTTAACATGAAGTAGGTTAAAAGATACAGTAATTCAGTTATTTAGATTCAGGTTAAAGAAAAGAGAATTATTGTTTAAATGGGGAGAGTTTCGGGATCATTTTGGATCTAAATGAGGAATTCTTTCACCAGGTTTTCATCGAGTCCAGTGAAATTACAAAACTCTTTCACTGAAATAAACTCCCCTCTCTTTTTCCCGTATTTTTTGCGGATTTGTGCAAGCAGTTTCCTGGCCGCCCGTTCTCTACGGCCGGTGATATTCATGATGTCTTTTGCATAAATGACTATGCGATTTGGTATCGTTTGATGCATAACCCTGCACGTTCGGAACGGTTGCTTTTTTTAATCTATTTCTCATTCTAACATTGTGGTGAAATGCAAAAATAAAATATTTCTAACAGTGCACTGTAAATGTTTTTGCAGAATCATTAATCTTTAAACTTTTAAAAAATGGCAAAACAAAAAGGTATCATCAAACTGGAAGGTACTATCGGAGATATTACTTTCTACAAATCACAGGATGGATTTTTGGCAAAAGGGAAAGGCGGTATTCCTGCTGATCGTATCGCTAATGATCCAAATTTTCAAAGAACCCGGGAGAATGGCACTGAATTTGGCCGGGCCGGCAAAGCAGGAAAGGTATTACGAACTGCATTGCGGGCAATGCTGCAGAATGCATCTGATAACAGGATGGTAAGCCGATTAACCCAGGAAATGGTTAAGGTAATACATGAAGATATTACCAATCCCCGTGGGCTGCGCAATGTTATTGATGGTGAAGCTGAGTTATTGGAGGGCTTTGAGTTTAACAAGAATGGCAAACTTGGTACTACACTTTACGCACCCTTTACAGCAACCATTGACAGGGTAACTGGTGCTTTAACTGCAAACCTTGTTGCATTTGTTCCACAGAACATGATTGCAGCACCTGGTGGGACCACTCATTTTAAAATTGTTTCGGCTGGCGCTGAAGTTGATTTTGAGAACGAAACTTTCGTAGTGGATAGCCAGTCAACTGCAATACTTCCCTGGGATAATGTTGCAACTGCAGTGATCAACCTGCCAAATGCAGTTACTGCAAACAGTACGCATCCTTTATTCCTTGGACTTGGTATTGAATTTTACCAGCAAGTGAATGGACAAATGTATCCTTTGAAAAATGGCGCTTTCAATGCCCTGGCATTGGTGAAAGTGTCAGGCCTTTAATCTTTAAACCTTGAAAATGGAACTGGAGCTTATCAGGACATATTTCCCCAACGGCACGAATGGAGAGTTTTTCTTCAATGGTAACCGGGTGTGCAGCTCAATAGAGTTGCCCTGGAAAAACAATCAACATAGAATATCGTGTATTCCGGAAGGCCGGTATGAACTGAAAAAAAGATACACTGCAGATCGTGGCAGGCATCTTATCCTGGCAAATGTACCTGGACGTCAATTGATATTGATTCATGCAGCGAATGATGCAAAGAAAGAATTGCAGGGTTGTATTGCTCCGGTTTCCATTTTAACTGCGGAGGGAAAAGGATCCCAATCAAGGAATGCACTTGCAAAAATTAATGCAATTGTGTTCCCGGTATTGGATAAAAAGAAATCCCGAGATCCACTACACTCGTCGGGACTAACACAATTTTTTTTAATCATTAAATCTTAAATCAAATGTTATCAGGCGTTATTGACCTTTTAAACAACCTGGTTTTGCTTTTTGTAAGCTAAAACCAACAAACAATTTTTTAACCCTTAAATCAAAACAAATGTTAAACGGAATTATTGATGCAATCAACTCATGGATATTGTTTTCATGAGTTAAAAACATACAAACCTTTTTAATTAACTATTAAAACTTAATTCGGATGGTATACGATATAATAGATGCTGTAAGCTCATGGATACTATTACTCCTGAGTTAGTTAAAATGAATCCAATTTTATAATCATTTAACCCCCTGAAAAATGAAATTAGCCGAAAGGGTAAAATCACCCACACCAAAGTTTTTTAAGAAAGTAAGAAATATCGGCCTTGCACTGGCAGCTGTAAGTGCAACAATTTTTGCCGCACCAATAGAATTGCCGGCAATCGTGATCAAAATAGCAGGATACCTGGCGGTGGCAGGCGGAGTCGCCGGTACTGTAAGCCAGACTGCGGTAAAAGGAGAATAATATGAACCAGGAATATTTTGACAACAGCACAAAGGCGGGAACTGCAGGTGGTACCTTACTTACTATAATCGTAAATATCAATAGCGCAGATCTTCTTAAGACAGGAATTCTTGCAGCTGTTGGTGCGGTTGTAAGTTTCGGAGTCACACTTTTACTCAAGTTTCTTATTAAACGACTGAAAAAATAATCTCTGTTTGTTGTGGTGATCCCGCCAAAGCGGGACAGGCTCTGCAGAGCATAAAGTCTCCCGAATTTACCGGGAGACTTTTTTTGTTACTTCATCAAAATACCTGCGGATTATTTGCCGCTGTAGATTTTCTGATGCAATAACCTGCTGTGCCAGGCTTGATTTTAATTTTTCCAATTTATCCATCGTAATAATTAGCTCCTGAAATTTGGACCAGTCCGGAAAAACTATTGGTGCCAGTTCCCTGATGACTGTCCGAATATCATCCAGGTTAAGAAAAGAAATTGCGGAACCACGCAGGCGAATTTTGAACATATTTGATTTGAATAAGCCATACACGAGCCAGAAATAAAAATCGAAATATTGCTTGTTTGAACAGATGACGGCGAAAGAATTTGGCCAGGGCTTAAAGGCAGGCTTGCCGGCATTCTCTCCTTTGCAAAGGATGTAAAAAACATGTGGCTGTGTCATTACATTTGAATGAAAGCAGCGGATTTGAGGAAACATCATGATAATTAAGCTTTAAGTGATTCTCACTTCTTTTGAAAATTTTAACCAAAAGAAAAAAGAGAAAAAAAGAAAGCTCAAAAACCAGCCGCCGCTGTTACAGGCCAAAATGCAAGCGGAATAAATACGTGGATTACTGCTGCCCAGCATAATAACAAATGTTCGTGCAGGATATGCAGTTGAGAATATGCAATAAAGTTTTATGCCGAACAATTTGGCTGACCAGCTATGTATTAGCCGGGCTATTTACAAATGCTGAAGTAGGCGGCTAACTTTGCTTGATTTTTTTTAATAGAGAAACATTTGCTTGCTCCCTAGGAGATAGAGAGAAAAAAATACTTTAGAAAAAAATTATTTTTTACCCTTGTCGCTATGAATGAGATCATTTAGCGAAGCAATATTGTTTTCTTTCAGATAGTTTCCGAGTTCTTTATCACTTCTAACTCCGAAATCTCTGTTGTACTGTTTTTCGATAGTCCCCATATGTGTATCATCACGTTTTGTCACGTAACTGACCATCGTTATTTCTTGCTCTGTCGCCCTTCATTCCTGGGGCATCATTTTTACTTGACATAGGATCATATTTTGCTAATAAAGTTAGTCATTTTTAATGACATGCAAAATATTTTAAGACAAAGATTGCGAGCCGTTTTACGGCCGCCGGAGAGAATGAGGCACGAATGAACGGAGGCGGACGGCGAGTGCCAGCGACTGGGGCGACCAGTAAAATAGCCGACAGGCTATGATGGGCGCACAGTGAAGGAGTTTTATGTGGCATGTTTACATGAGCTTGGCTTCGTGCCAATAAAACACCTGAACGCAGGCGATGGCCAGCCGGCGAGCAAAATAAAATAGGCAGCGGGTGGACTGAACCTGACTGAAATGAAGGAGCGACGAACGAGTGTAATGGAGCCAAGTGAGTTGTGATCTGGCCTGCGAAAGGGATTTTGCATCCCGCCCAAAAAGCTTTTGAGCAAAGCGGCGGGATGCAAAGCACTGGAGCAAATGTTTAGCAACGAACATGGTGCAATGGAACGAAAGTGAGGAGCGGATGAGTGAAGTGGGGTGAAGGACACAGGAGCTGCCGTGAGGAATGAGGAGGAACTGCAAGTAGTATGACAAACCTGCGACAGCAGCCCGAAGGGCAACCCACTTTTACAATTACCTTAAAAAGTATTTAACGAGGAAAATTGTAATAGTGGGTTGGTTTGGCGTATCTACTTGCTGACGACGAATGACGAACACCTTATCCTGCATCTGGTTTAATAATAACGAAGCATTCAAAAGAATAAAAAATAATCAAATCGTTTATCTAAAATTATCCAGCCATTAATATCCAAAACGATAAACAAAAAAAATAAAACCCCCTAAACGGGGATTTTATTAATACCAGATGAATTACTAATGAAAATTTGCTTACTACTAATGTGAAGATACTTACCGGATGAAGGGATAAAATAAACGGTAGTAATAACTTGAAGGCCCAAAGACAAGGGAACATAAGAACCAATTAACTGAAACATAATTTTGAAATTTAATGATGAAAAAAAGAATAAAAAAAAGCCCGCCAGCTGGCGGGCCAATAACTAAGGAAGCATAGCTAACCAACGCCTGGAACCTGGAGCAGGATAACGAACCTTGCCAACAAGCACACCATTAACTACATAAGCATACCAACCATTAGCTGAACGCCAAACTTTACAATTGGTAGATGAACACCATAACTGATACATAACATAAAATTTAATAAATGAAAAAATATAAATACAGAACTGTATCAGCCATTGGGCATCGGCGCACTCCAAAATTTTTTAGCATAAATGTTGGGGCTGTGCGTTGGGGCTGTGTTTATGGCTAAAAAAATTTGGATGCGTCCGGGTGGGTTTTCCCGCAAAGCGGGAAAAGTTGTGTGGGGGCGCCAATGGCTAACTTTGTGTAGTATTTGTTTTTTGCAGAACGAAAATGTCTCTTAGTAAGGTTACGGAAGAGAAAGTTAAAATCTATCGAAATCAAAAATGGAAAGTGTTGTTTGCAGTACAAGAGTGTGAGGTAAGTATGATATAACTGTGCCGGGCATTCAAAAAACAAAAAGAGCCTTACTAGAAGGCTCCCTTTGTCTAAAAAATGAAAACTATAAATGAAGAAACTATTGTACTACAATCTTTTTTATGATTGAGTTTGAATTAATCTGGCCTGTAATTTTAATAATATAAATGCCATTGGCAATTAATTCAGGTAATCTAAATTCTTCTGTCTGTATTTTATTATTGATAGCTATTTTTTTTGAAGCAATTAACTTTCCGTTCAAATCCAACAGTTGCACCTCGTATGTCCCTGCTGGTTGATTGGCAAAATTCAGTTTTACAACGCCATTGGTTACAGGGTTTGGATAAACAGTAATATCATTTTTACTTTTTTCCTCTTCTTCTGTATTTTGCTTTACTATTTCATTTTCAGGAGCGATTTTAACTTCTGTTATTTTATCATTCTTTTTCTTATCAAAAGCAAGGTTACCATTGGCAAGGTCAGATGCATTGTAAAATTCGCCGGAACCAAAAACTTTTTCAGCCTCCAATGTATTCAAATCAACCCGGTAATAAGCTTCGGTAGAAGTAGCACTGCTTACAATTATTTTGCTTCCTTCCTCTACGGCAGCCCCATTTGTCTGATATTTTTCCGGAATGCCTTTTATATGTCCCTTGTATTCAGATACCCTGCTTTCAATGTTTATCTTAAAAATATTTTTATAAGCTGTAATGAGGTAAAGATTCCCTTCCTTATCGGCAATCATATCCCCACCCATTCCTCTGTGTATTGAGTAATCACCGTTTCCGTCAGCATCTGTGATTGCCCCCAGGTCGGTTATCTCAGGTTTTTTGCCCGTTGTAAAACGAATAAGGTGATTGGCATTATTAGAAAGTGCATAACCGTTTCCATCAGAAGCAATAACCATTCTCGTTATTTGATTGGATACATCCCATTGTCCCTGCACAGCCCCAAAAGCCTCATCCTCAAAATAATAAATAGCTGGTGTTTTAGATTTTAAATCAATATACCTGAGCTGGTTTATGCCCATGGGCGTGTAATACAGCCGGTTGTGTTTTTTATCAAATGCAAGTGCGGCTGAATTGGTAGAAAAAGGTTTATCATACAATGGCTTTGTATTTTCATTATAATTTCTGCTTACTACAAAAATCCTGCTACCCTGGGTCTTTAACTTTTCAAGATCTTCGTTGGAACTTACAAGCTGTGCTTTATTGTCTTTGTCAATTACATATACCTGCCTGGCATTGGACAGCTCAGCTTTAACTGCATCATCCCTTTTTTGTACCGGCTTCCCGGTACGGGCATTCAATATCGCTATTTCCTGACCGGGAGCATAAATTGTTTGAAGTAATTCACCTGTTTTTGTATCCACCAGTTTTACATCTTTCCAGTTAGACAATCCCTTTTGAGAAGATGTAATGACAAAAGTGGGATTTTTTTTGTCTGATTGTGCATGCAGCACAGTAATGAAACAAAACATTACAGAGAAGAGTAGAATTTTTTTATACATGGCTTTAAATTTTATAAAAGCAATCTACGATTATTTTCGTTTTTAGTAGTTACCAATGTGATGAATGGATAAAATTTAGCAGTTTTTGACAAACAGACTCTCCTTAAACTTTAGTCAAAACTGTAGCTGGATGTATAAAATATTTATCCTTAGTTGGTCCAGTAATTATCCGTTTCTTCAGCATCCATAAAAATCCCTCCATCCAATTTTATTGCTTTTATTGCCTTTTTTGAATTAACTGTAATGATAGTTTGCTGCAAATCTTTGCTCCATATTTCTGGTGATAAATGCCTTGTTTCGGTACTTCCATCAGTGTAAGTAATGAACATATCGGATGGTGCAGCATAACCTCCTTTATTTTGAATACTTATTGCGATGCCGTTTGAAGTTGGTTTTACATCTTTAATCACAAAATCAATATACCCTTTACTGAAAAACCAATTGTCCCAAAACCAATTCAGGTTTTTACCAGCTACATCATTGAACGTGTAAAAGAAATCCCATGGAGTAGGATGTTTGCCTTTCCACCGATCAATAAATGCATGCAGGCATTTTTTAAATACTTCATCTCCCAATAAATCTTTTACAGCCAGATAAGCCAGCGCAGCCTTACCATATTCATTATTACCCAATGATTGACCGCTTAAAACATTGGACGGTGTAATGATCGGCACATCTGCTTCTGCCGATTTATCAGCTATCCATCCTGCCACCCGGAATTGCTTAAAATTTTCTTCTGCTTTTTTTATACCTAAATCTTCCCTCCCAATGAGCAACTCTAAAGTGGTCGCCCAACCTTCATCCATAAACCCCCACCGGGTTTCATTAATGCCCATATAAAATGGGAACCAGGTATGTGCAATTTCATGCTCCGCCACAAATCTTGAAAATTCAGGGTCGGGGGTAGTGTTATCATTCACCATCATAGGATATTCCATATCAGCAAAACCCTGTACAATGGTTGTTTTTTCATAAGGGTAAGGTTTACCAGGCCAGTTATTAGAAAACCATCTGAGCGAATGTTTTCCAAATTCTACCATCTGATGAAAATCTTTAGCAGAATCCATATAGGCAGCCTGTACACTGGCCCTTCGTTGAGTTTTATTATCAACCACCACACTGGATGCATCCCATACATAATGGTCGCTTAAGGCAAATGTAACATCGGGAATATTTGTGGAAGCCCATTTCCATGAATTGGTATTGTTTTGAGCAGTTATTCTTTTTGCAGACAAATCATTTGTTGAAGCAATAGTTACAAGCTCATCAGAAGTGAGGGATTGCTTAAATTTATTTGCATAAGATGGCTGTAATACCTCATCTGCATTTAATAAGGTACCCGTACCCCAAACAATATAATTTTTAGGCACATTTAATGTAACCCTATAATCATTAAAATCACTGTAGAATTCTACTCCATCATTGAATGTCATTCTATCCCAACCATAGTAATCATCAAATACTGCCACTCTTGGGTAGAAGTAAGCTAAAAAATATGTAGTTGCATCAAGCATTCCTTCCCGGTTGCTTTGCAACGAAATCTCATAGTGCCATTCAAAAGAGAATTCAACCGAATCATGCGGAGCCAGGGGTTTTGAAAGCCTGACAGGTTTATTGGTAATATTAAACTGCGGTTCATCCCATTTTGTATCTTTTCCGTTGATGGCGAATTTATCAATTTTAATACCCGAATTAAGATAATCAGCCGAAGCATCCCCAAGCCTTGTGGCACCTGGTTGATGGATGTTAAGCAATAACTTGATGTTGGGATTACGAATGGCATCGGGGCTATTGTTTACATACACAATTTTTTCTTTGCCAGTTATATTTCTATCAGGCGGCATTGCCGTAATAGTAATATCATAACGGCCATAATTCTGCCAGTAATTTTTACCTGGCTTTCCATCCATGCTCCTTGTACCTTTTTTATAAGCTTCCTGTAAATTACGGGGCATATATAAGTTTTGAGCTACTGCAGATATTGTGCAAAACACAAATAGCAAACTACATCCAATCAGTTTCATACTTAGGTTTTTTAATACTGTTTTATATATTTACTGAAATAATAAGATTGATAATTACCAGTAAATTGATAATCCTCTCTCCCCCTTTCAGTCATTTTTTAATTTTCGTTCAAACTCATCAGCAATGTTGCTGCCAACAATCTTTGCCAGGAGTTTGATTAAGCCCTTTTCATCATTTACTTTCTTTGAAATACGTTTTGCCAATAGTTCAAGCATTTTACTTCTGCCAATTTTTATATCCAGTTCCAATAAAAGCAAGGTTGATTTCATATAATAAACACTATAGGCATCCTTTGCAAATAAAGCAGTACCTGAAACCGGTGAAAGTTTTACGTTAGCTTTTTTATATTGTGCAATTATCCTTTCAGCTTCCCGGGGCCAATACTGTTCAAGCAAAATCAACATGGAATAATTGGCAAACCCCTCATTTAACCAGGGCTCTTTAAGAAAGTCGGCATCGTTCCACCAGTAATGAGCTATTTCGTGAGCAAAATTTCCATAATCATTAAACTCTGTTCCGGTTAATACCATTTCCGGACGGTATTGCTGAAACCCCAGTTCCTTTCTTTTGGTATTTCGTAATACCATCGTCATCTTTTTTATGGGTGCTGAATAGCCAAATTTTTCATTATAAAATGCGGTAATTGTGTCCACTCTATTACTGATGGATTGAAAAACTGAATCAGAAATGTTTTTGTTGCCAAAGACATAAACAGGAATCCTGCTTTCTTTATTTACCCATGCCTTCATATCTCTGCCAGCCAATAGATATACTTCCTTACCAGGCGTATTATTAATTACATCAAATATGCCATTCCCTTTACTTTCAACTTTTATATCCGGATAGCTTAATAATGAATACCCGGCAGTAAAGTTTTCAACATGAACAGCCGATGTAAAACTGTTATCTATATCATTGAATATGGGATGCCAGAATTTATCTACATTCAGTTCAAGCCAGCCGGATTTTATATGGTTTGTTTTAACAAGGTCAATAACATAGTCAAATTGAAAATCAATAAAATTTTCTTTCCGCTGTTGCCTGTCCAGTTTTATCAAAATAAAAGGGAAAGGCCTTCCTTGCCTGAAAGCCGTGCTGTGTTTCAGGTATCCCGGTGCTTTTATGCTTTTAATGGCGAAAGCCGGGTTTAATACAAAATAAAAACTATCGGCATCGGTTTTTGTAAAATAATGCGTGTAGGTAGCTTTAACAAACAACGAATCTCCGGCAAATGATAAATTCAAATCAAGGTTATCTTTCTTTTTATTTCTTCCCTCACCACTTTTATTATGAAAGCTATTGTTTATTGTGCCAGCAAATGCACTGCAACATATTAAAACCAACAGCCAAAGAAAATGAGTATGCTTCATATTAATTTTTAATCAATCCCGATCTTTATTTTTTATACCAATGCCACTCCCCAAATTTTGTTGGTTCAAACAACCTGTCGTCTAATACAGGATTGGCCGTGCAGTTAAAATAGTATTCTATCTGAGCCAGCTTATCATCAAAATAGAAGGTTACTTTTGTTTCTGTATAAGAATCGCCTAGTTTCAGGTGTTTTTCAAAAATGCCTTCTTCTTTCCGGCCGTCATCATATTTCAATAACCGCACAATCACCAATTTTTGTTTATCTACCCAAATCTGGTTTACCTTTTCATTTTCAGCAGCAGCACCAATAACATAAACAGGTTCTCCCTTCCGTGTGGTTGCAAATGATTTTTGCAAATCATATCCAAGGTCTTTCATTTTTGAACAGGCTGTTTCATAAGAGTAG
>JANOGE010000249.1:0-1898 GCA_031414035.1 Chitinophagaceae bacterium
TCGAAACCATCATGGCTGCTAATATTATAACCTTTTTCATAAACTTATTTTTTTTGGATGATTTGATATGATTATGGTTTAATGAAGTTTCCGGATTTTGCATACTTAAAAATACCGGTGTTGCTAAATCCGTATTTCCACTCATTTGGGATGTTGGGATCTGCAAAATACCATGCTCTGATTAGCGCCACTTCAGATGGTTTTGCACCACCGTCATCCCATGCCATATTCCCGCTCTTGCTTGTAATTGCTCCGGTTCTAACGTTATGATATAAAAGTGTTGAATCCATTCTTCTTAAAAAATTATCGCCACTATTGTATGGATCACCCTTAACCCAATATTGTTTTAATGTAATCGGGTTGGTGTATTGTACAGTCGTATTACTGCGTACATTTTTTGGATAAAGTACATCGAATATGATATCGTCGTAACTCTGCAGCGGCCCCCGGGTGCTAAGTGCTGATACGGGAGTGGTATAGGTTTTATAAGGCCTGAAACTGGCAAAAGCCAATGTATCAGAATAGAATTTTCTAACACTGTCTTTGTAAGAAGACCATACCTGGTTTAACAGGGTTTTGTTAGAAAGCTGGCAATATACCGTTGCCAAACCGGTAATTGGGTTGATATAGGTAAATTGTGTAGTATCTGCAGCCGTTAATCCTGGTACCAGGCCTTTTCTGGCCCAACCACCTGTAGCAGTAGCCTGGCTATGGCAGTTTGCCGAGGCACATCCGTCTACAATTATACGGGTAACAACCGGCCTGAAATCTGCCAGGTTGGGCCTTTCTTTTGCCCCGTTTTTTATCCAGTTATAAATAATGCCTTTATCTGTGGTGTTCAGTTCAAAATTTGAATTAACAGGGGGCATTGCTTTATCAAAATCGTTGGTGGTAATATATTCCCATAGTTTGCTGCCTTCGGGGTTACCGGCTGAAACCATTTCCATTACTTCGGCATAAGAATCTATCTTGGGTTTAATTGGTCCTCCATGACAATTGGAACTACCGCAATATGCCTTTAGTATGGTTTGTACTCCCCTGAATTTAATTACATCGTTTACATCGGGGATTAAATCTGATGGATTTACGGGGTTGCTTTCATAAAAGGAAGCATACACGGTTGAATCTGCAGTTCCTGTATATGATCTGTCAAGATTTTTAATAATGTCACCTTCCTTTTTGCACTGAATAACAGATGCAGAAACAAAAATCACCAGGAGGAAGAGTGTTGTTGCTTTAAATAATGATAATTTTTTCATAAAAAGTCAATTTATTTATTGAAGAACGAATCAGTGATAAAATCACTTTATAATTGAAAGTCAAATTTATAAACAACACCCTGACAATTTTATGACATTAACCAAAAAACAGTATGATTTTAATCATATACAGGTTTGCGTTAAATCATGAAATCATTGAATTCAACTGAATAAATTGCATCTAATTTTTTTATCATAAAAAATAAATTAACAGAAAATGGGAGACAATAAAAAAACGGAGGATAGATCACGCCGTTGGTTTTTATCGCTTTTTACCGCAGCAGATAAAAAAACATCGAAACCAGGAATGGTAAAAATGCTTACCGCAGATGGAAAACTGGTGGAGATTGATAAAGCTGTGCTTGAAGCAGCATCAAAAAAGCAAAAATCTTCAAATAAGGAGATCTACGACTGGATGCAAAATCCTTCTAAAGAAAATAATAGTTGATCCTTTCAAAACTAGTTGAATTATGAAAGAACAAGAAAGTATACATGACAATGGCAGACGGGGCTTCATAAAAAATGTTGCCATTGCTACAGTTGCAACAGCAGCATGTGGAAGCCTGTCCTGCTCCTGCAATTCAAAAAAACCGGTAATAACAGAAAAAATAAAACTGCTTTCACCCGATGGCGAAATTG
>JANOGE010000250.1:0-4533 GCA_031414035.1 Chitinophagaceae bacterium
AGTTTTCTCCGCCATCGGTATCTATTCGTATGAACTGTACAATGAATATGGTGTGGAATGCATCATCCGTATTGGAACAGCGGGTGCATACGAAACCACAACCAAAGTTTATGATGTTATAAATGTGGATAAAGCCTACAGCGAATCAACCTATGCCAGCGAAGCTTTTGGTATTGCCGGTGATCATATTGTTCACCAGGGTATGGCGTATGATCTCATCAACGAAACGGCAATAAAATTAAATATGGCGGTTAAAGCATCTCATATACATTCAAGCGATGTTTTTTACCGCAGCAAAAAGGGGACTCCGCCACTTGCTGCAAAAAATAATTGTGTGTGTGTGGAAATGGAAGCCTTTGCCTTATTTGCCAATGCCCAATTCTTAAATAAAATGGCAGCCACCATTGTTACCATTTCGGATATCATTCCAACCCATGAAGGGATGTCGGCAGATCAGCGGCAAACCTCTTTGGATAACATGTCGAAACTGGCATTGGAATCGGTGGTAGCGATCAGTACGAAGATTGGATGATTTGGTGATTTTATAATTACCCGATTGGCTTACATCTCCAAATCTCAAATCATCACATCTCCAAATTGTATTCCCGGATAAATTCAACGGTTTTCATTATATCATCATGCAGTATTCGGTCTGCTTCATTAAAACTTACTTCTTTACGGAAAGCCGTTATTATTTTTTCGAGAGAGGCCGATGATCGCAGTGGTCTGCGGAATTCCATTGCCTGCACCGCCGTGAGTAATTCTATCGCCAGCACTTTTTCTACATTATCTACTACCCTCTTACATTTTGTTGCCCCGTTGGCACCCATGCTTACATGGTCTTCCTGGTTATTGCTGGATGGAATGGAATCAACGGAAGACGGGGTACATAATTGTTTGTTTTCACTTACAATGCCTGCTGCTGTATATTGCGGTATCATCAATCCCGAATTTAATCCCGGGTTTTTTACCAGGAAGGCAGGAAGTCCTCTTTGACCGCTGATGAGCTGATACGTTCTTCTTTCTGATATACTGGCCAGTTCACTCATGGCGATGGCCAAAAAATCAAGGGTTAACGCCAGCGGCTGGCCGTGAAAATTCCCACCACTCAGTATTAGGTCATCATCCGGAAAAATATTCGGATTATCAGTTACTGAATTGATCTCTTTAATAAACACACCGAGCACATAATCAAACGTATCTTTTGTTGCACCATGTACCTGGGGTATGCAACGGAACGAATACGGATCCTGTACCTGTGCTTTTTTTTGTACGGCAACCTGGCTTCCGGTTAATAATTCCCTCATCCCTGCCGCCACTTCTAACTGGCCATGATGAGACCGGATGGCATGAATATTTTCGTGCAGCGGTTCTGTGGTACAATCAAATGCATCAAAACTTATGGCCGAAATGATACCCGCCCACTTGATCAGCCGGTCGCATTGAATAAGGTTATATAATCCATATGCGGTCATGAATTGTGTACCATTAATCAATGCAAGGCCTTCCTTACTTTTGAGATTAATGGGTTTCCAGTTGAATTTTTTCAGCGCATCTGCAGCCGGTATTTGTTTTCCGGCATGATTTACTTTTCCCAGGCCAAGTAAGGGTAAACTTAAATGACTGAGCGGGGCCAGGTCACCGGAGGCACCTAACGAGCCCTGTGTATAGATTACCGGCAATACATCATAATTGTACATATCCATTAACCGTTCAACGGTTTCAACCTGTACCCCAGAGTGGCCATAGCAGAGTGATTTTATTTTAAATGCGATCATCAGCTTTACTATATCTTTTGGCACTTCTTCTCCAAGGCCGCAGGCATGCGATTTTATTAAATTGCCTTGCAATTCCTGCAACTGTGCTTTATCGATCTGCACATTTTGCAAAAAACCAAAGCCGGTGTTTATACCGTAGTACAGGCTGTTTGAATGGGCAAGTTTATCATCTAAATACACCCGGCATTTTGTAATCAGTTGGCGGGCTTCTGTTGTTGTGGAGACGTGCTGATCATTTGCCAGTAAATTTTTTATTTGCTGAAAATGGGTAAAAGTATTGTCTAATGGTAAATTATTATCACGCATCTGTGTGCTCAATTAGTTTGGCCAATCATTAAAAATAGATAACTTGTTCAAAAGTAACACAAAAACTGATTTTGTTTATGGGATTATTAGCCCTTGCCATTGCCCCCGGAATTGCCATCTGTCTGTTTATTTATTTTAAAGACAAATACAATAGAGAACCAATAGGCCTTTTACTGATTAGTTTTGTCCTGGGTATGCTGAGCACCATTCCTGCAATTGTTATACAAGTTGTTTTTACCAAATCCATCGAAAGATGGATAGGGGAAGGCATTCTTTTTACAGCTGTTTTTGCTTATTTAATTGTGGCGCTGGGTGAAGAAGGAAGTAAATTCCTGGCCATCCGGTTCTTTGCGTTTAAGCGTAAAGCATTTGATGACCCTTTTGACGGAATAATTTATGCCGTAATGGTGGGTATGGGTTTTGCCACTTTGGAAAATATAGGTTACGTTACACAACATGGAATCGCTACAGGAATTACCCGGATGTTTTTATCGGTACCGGCACATGCTACATTTGCCGTATTGATGGGGTATCATATTGGGTTAGCGAAATTTGATGTAGCAAACCGGAAAAAATATTTTATCCTGGCTATTTTCTGGCCGGTGCTTTTTCATGGCACTTTTGATTTCTTTATATTTTTAGGTAATACCTGGCTTTATTTTGGAGGGGCTGTGGTCTCTTTTATTGTGGCGGTAAAACTTTCATTAAAACTCATCCGGAGAAAACAGGAAATTTCAAAGAATCACCATGAAGGTATTGATACCATCACCGGTAAAAATCATGATATACTTTAAAATAAAACGTATGAAATATCTTTTTTCAAAATGGATTGTCGTGCTCATCTTTTGTCTTGCAGGGTTTATTATAAATGCACAAACCATAAAACTCCTTCACTCCACATCCAAAGCATCATTAAGAGGCCTTAGTGTGGTGGATGATCAAACGGTTTGGGTAAGTGGCAGTGCAGGTAAGGTTGGCAGATCGGTTGACGGCGGCGAAACCTGGACATGGATGACCGTAAAGGGTTTTGAAAAAGCCGATTTCAGGGATATTGAAGCCTTTGATACAAAAACAGCGGTGATCATGGGCATTGCTGATCCGGCTTATATTTTAAAAACAACCGATGGCGGAGAAAACTGGAAAGTCGTTTTTAAAGATACCACCAAAGGGATGTTTTTAGATGCCATGGAATTCTGGAATGAACAAGCAGGGATCGTTATTGGAGATCCTCTAGGGGATAAAATATTTATTGCACGAACATTTGATGGAGGAGAAAACTGGCAGGGTATTCCTGCATTAAATATTCCAACAGCCGATAAAGGGGAAGCCTTTTTTGCCAGCAGCGGAACCAATGTAAGAAAGCTGAATAAACAGGAAGCCGTTTTTGTAAGTGGTGGTTTACGTGCCCGGTTATTTATCAGGGATAAAAAGATTGATTTGCCCATACTGCAGGGCAAAGAAAGTACCGGTGCAAATTCTGTTGCTGTAAAAAACAATAAAATATTAATAGTTGTTGGCGGCGATTTTACAACAAAAGATTCAACCACAAAAAACTGTGTTATTACTTCAGATGGTGGTGCCACATTTAATGCGCCAGTTGCAGGGCCACATGGTTATCGCAGTTGTGTTGAATACCTGGGTAAAAAGAACTGGGTCAGTTGCGGACTGAATGGAGTGGATTACAGCAATGATGAAGGCCAACACTGGAACTGGATCAGCAAAGACAGTTTTCATGCGGTACGCAAGGCAAAGAAAGGGAAAGCTGTTTATTTTTCCGGTGGTGGTGGAAGGATCGGGAAACTGGTATTTTAATTACCGGATTATTAATACTCCATTTGCAGAATAAAAAGAGCCGGGCTTGACGCAGACTCAATCAATTTAGTTAATCGGTTACCATTAGGCGCTTACCATTAGGCTTAACGCTCTGAGTATCATTTACTGTTTCCCCTGAAAATAATATTCAATAAAGCCAGTAACACTACCGCACCAATTCCTGCTGTTATAACATAATTAATCCAGGAAGTACCCGTATCTATCTTCAGGCCAATTTTTGGCAGCAACCAAGACCCGATAAACCCACCAACGATACCTACAACGATATTACCTATTAAACCAAGTCCACTGCCTTTAAAAACTAATCCGCCGAGCCAACCGGCTATGGCACCTAATAACAATGTGATGATAATTGATGGTGTTTCCATGATGATTGTTTTAATTGACGTGTGATTGAAAAGATACCGGATGCCCTATAAAGTATTGAGTAGTTTTTCTATTATCAGGTTCTATCCGGCATCAAGTATCCAATATCAGCTATACTATCTCAATTCAAACTCCTGAAATCCACCGGTACCAGTTTGCTTACCCCTGCTTCCTGCATGGTAACCCCATAGATAACATCTACGGCACTCATGGTCATTTTATTATGTGTAACAATGATGAACTGGCTGTT
>JANOGE010000251.1:0-3386 GCA_031414035.1 Chitinophagaceae bacterium
GTAACAATATGGTAACCTTACTGTGGATATCAGGTGGAATACAAAATCTGACTGGTATATTTCTTAAACTATTGTGCTGCAAATGCATATAATAAAAAAAGCAGTGAGTAGCTGCCTGCCAGAAATTTGTAGAATATAATGGCCAATTAATTATTTCGGCTCTACCCTCACTGGCGTAAGTGTTCCCTCCCCAAATGCTCCGCCGATGTTGGTGTTACATAAAACACCCGCAAGCCATCTGGCGCACCAGCCCACGCCGCCGTCTGGTCGTATGACCACGCCACAGCCACCAAAAAGATCCAGCAATAAAATCAGATTTGTATCAGATCAAACTTCAGTCGCAGGTGATACTTCTACTTCGCTCAGTACTCCGTAGGACAGGTCTAATCACTAGGAGAAAGGTTCTAAATTAATAGTGTAAGATCAACATCAGCAAAACGTAATGCTTTCTATGGAAACATCAACTGCGGTTAAAGCAAATAAATATAAAGGTTTGAATTTATTGTTCAAAAGAAACCTTGAATTTACCAGAAAAATTAAACAGATATATCCTATAAAAAAAATAATCCATTTTTTTTATAGAATACTTTTAAAACAGTTGAACATTAAATAACAAAATACTGTTTAACTATTTTAATATATAAATAAACAAACTAAAAGTATTCTTTGAAAACCTAAACACTTTTATTTAACTATTAATTAAAAAACTATGCAAATTAACTTTTTGGGAATACTCCCGATCGCAAACAACAATTATGTTGCTTTTACATTTTTTGTAGGATGTATGGCAATGATGGCCGCTTCGGTATTTTTCTTTTTTGAAATGTCAAACGTTGAAAAGAAATGGAGAACTTCCATTCTTATATCCGGTCTGATAACTTTTATTGCTGCTGTACATTATTATTACATGCGTGATTACAACCTGGAAACAGGGGAGTCGCCGGTATTTTTCCGTTATGTTGACTGGATTCTTACTGTGCCTTTAATGTGTGTTGAATTTTATCTTATCACAAAAAAAGCAGGTGGAAAAATCGCTTTAATGTGGCAACTAATATTTGCTTCTGTTGTTATGCTGGTTACCGGATATATCGGGGAAGCTATTTATGGCAAGGAAACCCAAAGCTGGATATGGGGTTTGATCAGTGGTATAGCTTACTTTTATATAGTTTACCTGGTATGGTTTGGAGATGTGGCAAAGCTGGCAAACAATGCAGGGCCTGCTGTTGCAAAAGCAGTTAGAACACTTGGCTGGTTTGTACTCGTAGGTTGGGCCATCTATCCGGTTGGTTATATTGCAGGTACAGAAGGCGGCTTGTTTGGTATGAAGATATGGCAGGGCCTGTCAATGGATATTGTTTATAATATTGGCGATGCTATAAATAAAATTGGTTTTGGACTGGTGATCTATGCTTTGGCACAATCGGATAAATCTCCGGCTACTGCTTAGTTGACTTTTAAAAAGTGTGATAAGGTTATTATCACACTTTTTGTTTTATAAAATATTTCAACAATAAAACGATGATACGGATTGTATTGTTAGTACTTGGTTGTAGCCTGCTTTTTTTTCAGCAATACATTATAGCCGTTAACACGAATACCCAATTCATAATTTTCATAGCAGGTATTGTTTTGCTGGGTGTACCACATGGTGCAGCAGATTTGCTGGTAGCCAACCGAAATGCAGATGAAGGTAAAAAAGCGTTTTCAAAATTCAGGTTTCTGGCGGTTTATATAAGCAGGTTGTTTTTATTTGCCGCCATACTCTGGTTTTTACCGATAGCAGGAAATATTTTATTTATATTGTTTGCAGCCTATCATTTTGGAGAAACCGATCTGCATCAATTTAATACCAACACCCTGCTGGGGAAACTTTTTGTTATTTCCTACGGATCAGTGATCTTATCAGTGATACTGTTGCATCATTTTGACGAAGTAAAGCCACTGTACGAAATGTTTCAATCGGGTAAAGAAAATGCAGCTTTCATTAATTGGGTAAGCATGCACCGGTATACCATAATGACTGTTTCGGGTACTTTATTTTTTATCATCACGTTTGCCTATTTTTTAAAAAACAGTAATTCTGACAAAAACGAAAAAGGACTTTTCCTCATTCGCTTTTCAGTTATTCTCTTTATACTTTTTAACCTGCCCATGCTGCTTGGATTTACATTCTATTTTGTGGTATGGCATTCGGTTTTATCATTGAATAATATCATTCTGTATTTAAAAAACAACAACTTCTGTTCTCAGAATAATATCCTCAAACAGATATTGCTGTACAGCACATTGGCCATTGCAGGTATTGGTATTTTTGGATTAACGGGCTTTATGTTTATAAGCAGTAATGCCATTGCAGGATATATTTTTTTAGGACTTGCAGTACTAACTGCGCCACATATGCAGATCATGCATGACATGTATAACAGCCTCCGCCAGAACAGATCAACTTTGTTATGATGACTATTACGAATACACAAATACGTTTAGTAAGATTTAAAAACCAAACGGGCGCATGTATTCCCTCCCCAAATAATTAAAATACAAACATAAGGTTCATTGGACCACTTGATGCATCTTCAATCCTGTCCTGATCGTATCGGGAATTTATGTAACGGAAACTGAAACCTAACCGGGCTGATATATTAAACACAATTGATCCCTTAATCATTTCGCTAAACTACAAGCAGTATAATTGTAAACACTGTCGTTAGTAAAAAAAAATATTTGTATTATGGCTGAACAAAAGTATTTTATTTAATGTTTATCCGGAATCATAAACACTAAAATCAATATTATGCAAACATCATTTAACTGGCACAGAAGCCTCAAAACACTAATTATGGTATTCCTTCTTGCAGGAATAGTCATTTCCTGTAAGAAAACTGAAGTAAATAACATGCCGGCCCCAGTAGAAAATGTAGAACAGGAAGCCTTAAATGCGGCACGTGTACTGGAAAATACAGCCGCCGCCAGCGCCGCCAATGAAGGCAGTTCCCTTAACTTAGATGAAGGGGCATTGGCAAGAACCAACCAAAATATTGTGCAGATTGTAGTAGCCAATCCCAATTTTGCTGCATTGGAAGCTGCTGTATTAAAAACCGGACTGGCCGGTGCTTTGTCTAATACAGCAGCAAGCCTGACTGTATTTGCCCCCACAAACAATGCCTTTGCCCAGTTGCCGGCACCGTTTAATACTGCTAACAACATCAGTGCAATCACAGATGCAGGGCAGATCAGTTTTTTAACAAACGTACTGCTATACCATGTACTTGGAGCTGAAGTGTTTAGCAACCAGATTGCCAATGGCCGAAGCAGCGCAGTTACTATTAAGACAGCCGGACTAGCCAACGACAATACCCTGTATTTCTCAAAAACCTTTGGCCTTA
>JANOGE010000252.1:0-10650 GCA_031414035.1 Chitinophagaceae bacterium
AGCGGTAGGGTAATAAAGCGGCCTCCCCCGAACGCTCAACACCAATGCGTTTGCTTATGCCAATGCATGTAGTATTAACCGTATGGTTATCTGCTGCAATGCCCCGTATTAATAAATAAAATTAAAATGTCCCGGTAGAATTTCAATAGTTAAATCCTTACTTTCTGAATATTCCCCATCGAGGTGAGCCTGTATTATTCTGTTGCTGGTAATGATTATTTTTTTGGTATTAAAATAATCAATAAAATGGAGGGACAGGTGTTTTCCTTTTTCAATAACCGGTAAATAGCGGAGCCGTTTTAAAGGGGATAATTTTTTAACCAGGTTAACATCCAATAAACCATCATCCGGCTGTGCAAGTGGTGCCACATAAAATCCGCCTCCATATCTGGTTCCGTTGGCAATGCTTATCATAAAAAAGCTGTTCTCTATGGTTCTTTCTTCTGAAGTAATGGAATACCATTGTTCTTTATATAAAAAAATATGTTTTAAGATGGAGATCAAAAAAGAAGTTTTACCGGCGTATTTATTTTTGCCTGTTAAACTTTTTGCCACGGCGCCATCAAACCCTATCCCTACACCGTTTAGAAAATACCGTTCATTGCATTTTCCGGCATCCATTGGCCTGGGCTTTGATCTTAATACCAGTTCAACCTGGTCTGTTAAATTTATTTTTCCATATAACAGGGCATGAAAATCATTGCCGGTACCTCCGTTAAAAATGCAAAGAGGTTTTTTAATGTCATTAAATTGGTTTACAAAATAATTCAATGTACCATCGCCTCCTGTGATCCAAACCTGGTCAAAATTAATAATGTTGCTATGCCATTCAGTTTCTGTAAAGATCTGTGCGGTAATTTTTCGTTGAAGTAACAGATCGCGGATTGTATAGGATAGTTTAACCGCTTTTCCGCTGCCGGCAAGTGTATTGGTAACAATTGCAATTCGCATGAAGGATGTTTATGAAGAGAAGTTGTCTTAACCCCGGATTCCAGTTCTTCCATTTCAAATATAATCTATTTCTTCCCGCTCAAACAGTCCGTATGTAGATCATAAGCGGATTTTAAATTTCATTATTATACTTCGTATTACTTAAGTGTGGGCAAAGAAACGATCAGGAGAAAAGCAGGGATATTGGAGTCTTTATTTTTAACGGCGGGTAAAGCATTTTAAAAAACAGGACATCTTACTGCCTCTTTTGTACTGTTATTGTTATTTCTGAAGTTCTGATAACTCAGGGCAAATTCAAATCCGCCACGTCCTAAACTGGCACTTCTTAAAAGTGATGTATTGGCATCATAGCTTACCGAAATGGCAATATGATTAATATCCAGTTTCACAACCGGGATCAGGGCATCTTTTAACCGTACAAATGCGCCTGCATGCAAAATATATTTAGGATCTTCAACATCACCTAACTTATAGCTGTAAAGCATACCTGCAATAGTTTCCTGATAATTCCCCTGTTTGCTGTAATCACCGTAAAGCGTAAAGTATGATTCTTCCCCCAAATTCAGTTTTACGCCTATAGAACCTGCCCATTTGGGTACCATTTCAATATCAGGATTTCCGTAAAAAGAAATTTTAGGTGCTTTATTTAAGTGGTGATAGGCCAGGCCAAAATACACATTGTTATTTACATTGGCTCCAAGCTGGGTATTAAAACTCATACCTACGCTTGCATCTAAATACGAGTAAGCCGTTTTATTAAAATTTTCCCCGTTTCCAAGGTTCGGATCATAGTTGGTACCATTGTACTGACTGTTCGTGGTAATTTTACTTTGGTCAATACTTCTTTGAACAAGGCCTCCCATAAATCCAAGCGACAGGTACATATTCCTGTCTGTACTTAATGATTTATGATAATTCAAAACCGGTAAAATGTGAATAGATGTAAGAGCAATGGTTCCTGCTTTATCATAAAGAACTTGTCCGCCAATCGTTAAAAAATCATCTGCTTTTCCTATAGATCTTTTATACTCAATATTAAATGATCCTGTCCGGTAGGCATCTGTAACACTGTTCCATTGACTCCGGTAAACAGATTGAACCCTTATATCCCCGGCAAAGATGCCGGCCAGGGAAGGGTTTCTTAATAAAGGGGTTTCAAAAAACTGGGAAAAATGTATGTCCTGTGATTTTACGGATACTGTAAGTAACAGCAAAATAAAAAAAGGTAAATACCTGATATTTGGTATAGGTCTCTTCATATTGATTATTTTTGAAACATTCGATCCATTATGTAAATGATCCGTATTCATAAAATTAAAATTCATTTTACCTGATTAATGCCACATTGCCTTTTAAAATAAGCGGTGTATTGTTATCACATAGAATTTCTGCCGTGTATACAAATACATCACTGGTTAATTTCTTACCGTTAACATTTCCGTCCCAACCTGCACTTGCGTCATTGGGTGAAAAATTTACTTTTTCAAAAACGACTTCACCCCACCTGTTGAAGATCCGTAAATGTTTGATCTGGAACAGGCCGGATCCTCTTGGATAAAATATATCATTGGCTCCGTCACCGTTGGGTGAAAAAGTATTTGGTATAAAAACATTGCTGCCATCACAGATGACAAATACCGTTATCCTGTCCAGTGATCTGCAACCGCCATTATTCCTTACTTCAATGGTATAGGTTGTCGTTTCCTTTGGTTGCACACTAAGGGAAGGCGGGTTGTTACCAATTATACCCGGTGCCGGCAGCCAATAGGTCCAGGAAACATCTGCAGATAATGTAGGTGTTATCAATACCGGCTGGCCGCCATTCTTCATCGTAATATCGTTTCCGGCATTTACCAACGGAAGAGGATATACTTTGATGGTTGTAAAGCCGGTATCTTTAAAACATCCGTAAGCATCACTTCCTATAACACGGTATGTAGTGGTTGCCGATGGGCTTGCATTGGGTGTGGCACTCACCGTACTGTTTAACCCTGTTGCCGGAGACCATACATAAGAATTAGCACCAGTTGCAAATAACTGTACCGAGTTACCAACACAAATCGTATCATCATGTTTATTATTCATTACAAAAGGCTGTATAACACGTATGTCAACTGAGTCAATATTGCTGCAGCCAAAAACAGATGACCCGGTTACATGATATCTTATTGTAGAATCCGGTGAAGCAAGAGGGTTGGGGCAGTTGGTACAATTTAAACCGTTGGAAGGGCTCCAGACATAAGTAGCGCCGCCGGATGCCATTAGTTGTGTTGGGGTACCACGGCATATCTGAACAAAGGGCCCGGCATCAATTACGGGTATCGGGTATACTTCAAAATTTTTATCTACTGTATCCTTACAACCGGTACTGTTGGTGGCAATTAACCTGACAGTATATACCTGGGGTATTGAATACGTTTGGATAGGCGTATTCTGAAGATTCGAAGTATTACCGTTTCCAAGGGACCAGTTCCAACTGATCGCGGAGGTATCCGGTACATTCAGTGATCCGCTAAACGATGCTGTTAGTACTGTACAGCCACTCGTTGCATTAATAAAATCTGCCTGTGGGGAAGCTACTATTTTTACCGGCAGGGGCAGTACAGCTGTATCCCTGCAACCGCTGGCAGTAGTTACTATTAACTGCGGAAAATAGATACCTGCATTAGCATAATAATGTGCAGGATTTTGTAAAGAAGAACTGCCGCCATCTCCAAAATCCCATGCGTAAACCGGCATGATATCATTTAATATTGATGAATCTGTAAACTGTATGATGCCTGCATCGCAAAGCGTTACACCATCATAACCAAAATTAGCTTTCACCCCGGTTACATGAATGGTATCTATTCCCTGAATAGGCACCTGGCATCCGCCCTGGTCTATCATGATCATTCTGGGAATGTAATCACCCGGTAAGGTATAGGTATACGAAATAACAGAATCCGTTGTATTTATGGTAGTGCCATCATTGAAATCCCAGATAAAGGATTGGTTATCTAATGTACTTGCTGTAAAGTTTACAGTAAGCGGATTACATCCTATCAGAGGGGTATAGGTAAATGTTCCGATAGGCCCACGTACAGTTATTTGTTTAAATACGGTATCAAAACAGTTATTGCCCGGCCCTGCAATAAATAACCGGGCAATGTAAATTCCCGGATTATTATAAATATGTATGGGATTAGCAGCAGTAGACGTACTGCCGTCTCCAAAATCCCAGGAAGAAGCATAAGCATTTACTGAGGTATTGGTAAAAGTTTCAATTAATGGCGGGCAGGTACTTACTGAATCAGATATGGTAAAGCCCGCATGTGGCGCAGAAATCTGTATGTTTTTATTTATTGAATCAATACAACCATATTGATCGGTTATTTTTAATGTTACCACATATAAAGCCTCAATGGGATATGCATGAACGGGGGCAGCAGCATTACTTGTGATGCCATCACCAAAATCCCACAGGTATGTTAGGTTAGGCCCGATAGAGGTATTGGTAAAATTGATATTATAGAAAGGGCAGGCAATGGAATCCGAGCGGTTGAAACCAGCCACAGGACTGGAAATAACGATGGTTTGATTATTAGCGGTGCTGTCTGTGCAACCAATTGCATCAATGGTTTTTAATGTAACATTATAATTACCTGGAGTAGAATACAAATGTGTAAAAGGAGGAGATGAAAGGGTGTCTCTGGCGCCATCTCCATAATTCCATATCCAGGTAAGTATGGGGTGTATCCCATCCGTTAAAGAATTATCAATAAAAGTGACCAGGTTATTTAAACAGTTGCCTCCATTTGGAATGGTAAATGCGGCAGTTGGTCCATCAATCCTTATGTATTGAAATTTTACCAGTGAATCTATGCAACCGGCAATATCAGTAATGATCAATTTTACGGTATATAATCCTGCATTCACGTAAGTATGTGTAATACTGGAACCGCTGCCGGTAAGGCCATCTCCAAAGTCCCATTGATAAGTAGCAATGGTTCCGGGTGTATTACCTAAAGCTGTAAATGTGGTAGAACTGTTCCGGCAGATCACCGTATCTGTGGCATTAAAATCTGCCATTTCGTCGATGACTCTTATCACATGCGTAGCCAGGTCTGAACATCCGGTAGTATTATTAATAACCAGCAATTGTACAATATATGTTCCGGTATCAGCATAGGTATGTACAGTATTCTGTAAAGTGGAAGTAGATCCGTCACCAAAATCCCATTGCCATACATCGGGTCCGATAGATTGATCGGTGAATGTTATTGTTTTTGGCGAAGCACAAATAGAACTGGAAGAAAAACTTGCAATGGGGGGACTTATATGTATATAATCGATAAAAGTGATCGTATCCGGACAATTATTATTCCATACTATTAAACGAACCGTAAAATATCCGGTATCATCGTAATGGTGGGCAGGATTTTGATTTGTTGAGGTAGCTCCATCGCCAAAATCCCATAACCACCGGGTTGCATTACCCGTTGACAGGTCGGTAAAAAATATATCAACATGTGCACAGGCGTCTCTTGGTGTTGCAATAAAATTAGCCGTTGGTTTAGTAGAGGCAATAATTCCGGACCTTATAAATACCGTATCCGTACAGCCTCCTGCAGTGGTAACGATCAATGTTATATCGTATGTACCAGCGGTATATGTATTTGTTGGATTTGGTAAAGTAGACGTATTGCCATCCCCCAGGTCCCAGAAATAACTTACTATAGGGTCGGGAGAAACTACACTGGAAGAAAAGGTCCAGGTTAGTGGTGCACAACCACTTTGTGGTAAACCGTTTATGTTTGCCAACGGAGGTTCTATCTGAACATAATTATTAAGTGTAATAGAATCGCTGCATCCAGCCAGGTTGGTTACCCTGAGTTTTACATGAAATGAACCATACGCAGTATAAGTATGAGAAGGGTTTGGCAGTGAAGAAGTCCCTCCATCGCCGAAATCCCAGGCATAAACGGCACCCGGTGTGCTTGAATTAATAAAATTGACTGTTAAAGGAGGTGCACATGCGATCCTGTTTACAGCAGAAAATAAAACGGCAGGTTTTGGTAAAACATCAATGAACTGTGCTACCGAATCGGAACAGGCCCCTAAATAAGAAACCAGTTTTACCACATAAAGGCCCGGGCTGGCATAAATTTTTGTTGGATTAAGAGCGGTTGAAGTGGTGGCATCACCAAAACTCCATAAAACAGATGAGGGAGCAGGAGTAGTGGTATTGGTAAAACTGACAGGGCTGTCTTCACAAATAGTAAAAGGACCGGTAAATGAAGCCTGCACAAAACTAATAACAACGGCATTGGATTTTACAATGGTGTTGCTGCAACCAGTACTGCTCACAACAATCAGTGTTACCGTGAAACTTCCAACTGAATTATAGGTATGAGATGGATTTTGCTGGTTGGACGTTCCGCCGTCACCAAAATCCCATGCATAACTTAATGTGCCGGCCCCTGATGAAGTATTTGTAAAATTTATTGTTACAGGAAGACTGCAGACTGTTTGTAAAGTATTAGTAAAGTTAGCCGTAACACCGCTGCCTGCCTGTATAAAATTATTTTTGGTCAGCGTTTTGGAACAACCCGATGCATTCGTTACTCTGAGGGTTACATTAAAGTTTCCGGCCGAAGTATAGGTATGTGCCGGGTTTTGAGTATTACCCGTATTACCGTCACCAAAGTCCCATAGCCAGTCGATTATTGCCGAATTGGCCGACGTGCTCAGGTCTGTAAATTGAACAGGTAAAGGAATACAACCTGCGGTAGGGGTTGCAGAAAAGTTAACTACGGGTATAGCAAAAATAGAAATGTATTGTGTTTTTGTTAAAGAGTCGGCATTACCTGCAGCATCCAGGATAAAAAGTTTTATTGTATATAGCCCGGGTGTAAAATAAGTGCCCGATGGATTTTGTAAAAAGGATATGGTACCATTACCCAGGTCCCATCTCCATTGGGTAGGGTTGCCGGTAGAAAGGTCGGTGAAACTTATAATTTGCGGTGAACATCCTGAAGTGGGTGTGGCTGAGAAATTAGCTGTAAGCTGCCCTTTGCCACTTAAACTAAAGACAATAGTTGTGATAATAACAACTAAGCAATGCCTGGTTTTAAATTTAGCTAACATCAGATTTTGGAATAGTTTTTATCGAAATTGGATAACTGGATCTAATATAGAAACCTGATCTACTCTACAACGGCAATAATTTATAAAAATTTCATTTATGTGATAATAAATTATAATTTCAAAAAAGCCTTTCTAAAAAATAAACAATTTAAGAGTTTATCCACATAAAATGGCAATTATCCACAATATAGCAAAATATTTTTTAATACTCAAGACTTAGGATAACCGTTTACCCGGAATTAAAGAGGTAAAAGTCCGGTGATCTGTTATTCAGGGATTTTAGTTTACTTTTCTGGAGCTTTCCGATTGGTTTGTAATCAACTAAAACGGGTTGTGGAAGGACAGAAAGAGAAATTATTGTATCTTAAACATGCGATTTTAAATATTGCTTAATCAGATACTTTATGAAAAGGAGGAAAAGGTTGCTGTTGTTAATTGCCTTCTTTGTTTGTTTAATAACCGTTCAGGCACAAAACACTACACAATTTAATAATGAAGGACTCATAAAATTTAAGGCAAAAGATTATGCAGGAGCCCTGCATGATCTTAACAAAGCCATTGAACTGGATCCTAAAAATGAAAAGGCACTGCACATTCGCGGACTTACAAAATATGCACTCAAAGATTATGATGGCGCCATAAAAGATCATACTAAAGCCATTGTATTGAATCCTGCTTATTCCAATGCCTATAACGACAGGGGGCTGGTATATTACCGGCTTAATAATGCTACTGCAGCTTTGCAGGATTATACCAAAGCAATTGAAACCGACCCTTCTTATTTTATGGCGTATAAGAACCGTGCTGTTTTACAATATGCCTCTAAAAATTATGATGCAGCTATTAAAGACTATGAAAAATGTATTGAACTGCAACCTGACAATGCCGGTGGTTATTTGGGCAGGGGCAATGCCAAAAATATGTTGAAAGATTATGCAGCAGCCGTTAAAGATTTCAGCAAAGCCATTGAACGGGAACCCTCTTTAGCTGCAGCCTTTCTTAACAGGGGTAATGCCCGGTTTAATCTTAATGATGTTGATGGCGCACTGGCTGATTTTATAAAAGTAACCGTATTACAACCCGATAATGCCAATGTATATTTTAACCTTGGAGTAATATATGCCGGCAAAATAAAAAGTATAGAAGCCATCACAGCATTTAAAAAATACAATTCACTTTTACCAAATGAATGGAATGGTTATAAAGGCACTGCCGATGTTTATTACAACCAGTTAGCCAGGTACGACAGCAGCGAATACTTTTATAATAAAGCCTGGCAGATAAATAAAAACGAAAAAGAAATTATAGAACGATATGGTTACAGCCTGTTACAGCAGAAAAAAATACCAGAGGCCATTGACATGTTTAAAAATCAAATAGCGTACCTGCCCAACGACCCCTGGGGTTATTATAATTTAGGCGCGGCGCACAGTGTGGGCAAACAATACACTGAAGCCATTAAAAACCTCGATATTGCCTTAGACAAACGTATGGTGGAACTGGCCTACTGGCAAAGCGACAAGAACCTGGGCAATGTGCGTATGCTGGAAGATTTTAAGAATGTGGTGAAGAAATATTTTAATAAAGATATCCTGGCAAAGTACCCGATGTTATTTGGGGGGCTTTAGGTTTCTGAGCTATGGATCAACTGAAAGAATTTTTCATTAATATTCTTATTCATGTTCAATATTCTTTCTTGTTTACCTGCTTTCGTGCTATGTTAAGGATAACATTTAACATCATCTGATTAGGATTTGATGCAAAACGGGTTCAGGTGTTTTAAAAGCAAATAAATTCTCAACTCGGAAATCGAAACCACTTCCCGTTTACTTCTATTAGTACATCGGCTGCACTGGGCCACAAGGGCAGTACTGAATTATTTTGTTCCCATTCTTTTAATGCATCCTGTAACTCTTTTACTTTGTCAGGCCGGTTATTAAACAGATCTATTTTTTCTGCACGATCTTCTGCAAGGTTAAACAGGTAAGTAATTTTATTCTTTTCATTCACATATAATTTCCAGTCGCCCCGGCGAAATGCTTTTGAAAAACCGCTTCGCCAGAAAAAATCCCGGTGTGGTAATAACGAATCATTTGTAAGAAAGGGTAGCAGGTTAACACCGTCATAAAGCCTGTCAGTGGCCAATGCAGCTCCACTTACTGCTGCAATGGTGCCATATATATCAAGCGATGTAACCGGGTGATTGTATGCTTGCCGGGCTTGCAATCCATTTGGATATTTAATAAGGAATGGAACAGAAATACCACCATCAAAATGTGTCGCTTTGCCACCACGCAATGGTGCATTATCAGTGGCACGGGTGTAAGTGGCACCACCATTGTCGCTGATAAAAAAAATAAGGCTGTTATCAGTCAATCCTTCCTGCTCCAGCTTTTGAAGCACAGTGCCAACAGCGTCATCCAACGCTTCGATCATACCACTGTAAACACGTCTTACAGAATCTGTTTCGGTTTGTATGCGGTTGTAGTAGCTTTTGGGTACCTGGAATGGATCGTGCGGTGCATTGAAAGAGAGTGTAAGAAAGAAGGGCTTTTCTTTTTGCTGCTCAATAAAATGGATGCCCTTTTCGGCCAGCGAAAAAGTAAGATAACCACTATCTTTTACAATAATTCTTCCTTCTTTTATAGCAGTAGAACCATGCCTTGGTGCCCAGGCAGGAATTTCAGAAAAGGCCCAGGGCAAATGCATGTTGATGTTTTGGCTGGTATCAACCGGGTCATCCACATACCGGCTGAGGGCTCCATCAAAATAATAAGCATAATCAAATCCATGCATATCCGGAAAAACAGTTGGCGAGGAACTCAGGTTCCATTTTCCCACATAACCGGTTGCGTAGCCTTGTTGCTTCAGCATTTCGGCAATAGTTATTTCAGTTGCCGGAAGATCGGTTACATAAACTGAGTGGTCTAAAAAAAAATCAGGTTTTAAGGTGGCAATGCCAACGGGTTTCTTTTTTAATGAAAAAAAATGCCGGGTTATTTTTTTCTTTACTGATTTGTCAAATTTATCGTACAGCATAAACTCAGCGCCAAAGCGTTGCTGATAGCGGCCGGTGATGATGCCCATGCGGGATGGCGCACAGATCGGCGAGGTTACGTATGCCTGTGTAAAGCGGGTGCCCTGGGTTCCAAGCGCATCTATATTCGGTGTTTTAATATTTTTATTTCCGTAAGAAGCAAGGTCGCTGTAACCCAGGTCATCGGCGATGATGAGTATGATATTAGGAGGTGTTTGGGTTTGCCCTGAGGCTATGGCCATGAAATAAAATAACAGCAGTAATGTTGATAACAGGGGTCTTGCCATAAAAATAATAGCTTATTGAAGCACAGTTTTTTAGATCAGGCCCAAGTTAAAATAATATGATTGAAAAGCATATTGTTAAGGAGCGTTAATTATAAAAACCTCCTCAAAAATTGAGAAGGTTTTGCCTGGTGCCCACGAAAGGAATCGAACCTTCACGCCCTTGCGAACGGCAGATTTTGAGTCTACTGCGTCTACCAATTCCGCCACATGGGCCTCGCTTGAGTTATAAGTCGGGAGTTGGGAGTC
>JANOGE010000253.1:0-5599 GCA_031414035.1 Chitinophagaceae bacterium
GCTTTTTTACGGCTTTTTTAGAACCACTGATCTTAAAAAGAAAGATATCTTTAACCGAAGTAGGGCTGGGGCTGCTGGCCATAACCGGTATTTATATCATTTTCGATTTTCATCCCCAATTTAAGGTGGGTGTCATCTTTGGCATCATATCAGCCATGGGTAGTGCATTATTTCCCATTTATAATAAGATCCTGCTGGTTACGTATTCTCCTAAAATCCTTACGCTGTATGAGTTGGGCGGTGGCCTTATCGCTTTAACCTTTTTAGTGCCCTTGTATGTATTGCAATTTCCTGCGGGCTATTATTTGCCAACTACCACCGACTGGTTATGGCTGTTCGTATTAGCCTGGTTGTGTACGGTTTTAAGTTTCGACCTTCAGTTGAATGCTTTAAAAAAAATAACGGCCTTTACCGCTAACCTAACATATAACCTGGAGCCGGTTTATGGTATCATCCTTGCCTTTATCTTTTTTAAAGAGAATGAGAACCTGAACCGGGCCTTTTATTTTGGCGTGTTGCTCATCTTACTGGCAGTTGTATTACAAATGTTCCGGATCGCAAAGGAACAGGGTCGATTAAAATAAATTAATCCAGGTATACAATCTCTGTTTCCAGTTTTGCAAAGGCCCTGAACATAGCGCTCACCCCGCAATATTTATCCTGAGAAAGTGAAACGGCTTTTTCCATTTTTGAGCGATCTGAAGGAGATACTTTTATTTTGTACGTGATCTTTACCCGGTTGTAGATCTTTGGATGTTCTTCTGTTACATTGGCATCAATATCAATGCTGAAATGGCTAAAAGTGACTTTCATCTTGTTCAGCAGGGGTACAATGTCCATACCGGTACAACCTGACAGTGAAGCCAGCATCAGGCGTTTGGGGCTTGGACCCGAATCTTCACCGCCATCAACGGCGGTGGTATCCATCACTATTTCATGACCGTTACTATTTGCCGTAAAGGTCATGTTTTTAGTAAATATCGTGGTAACTGAATGTGTCGTCATAATTTATTATTTAGGGGAATTAATTTAAAGATCAATGTGGCATAACCGTTATTTTCCACCTGCTCGATTCGGATGGTATGTTTTCCATTTAATTGCACAGCAGCATGGTGATAGGTGTCTTCATCATATTTGTATTTGGAAACGTCCCAAAAATCGATCACCGGTTTATCATCTACAAAAACTTTTACCAGGTCATCGGCGGTTACACGTAGTTCGTATAAACCCATTTCCACGTCCACTGTTCCGGTGACAACGATGGCAAAAGAATCAGCCGGCAGCTGTTTGCCAATTTCTCCCCACCAGGTATAATCAATTTTTTTAGTCTGTTCAGATTTTACCGGTTTGTTGTTATATACTGTTTTAAAATGCTCATAATTTTTATTGGGATCATGGGCTGCATCCCAGCTGTACCAGTTCACGTGCCAGTTAATATCCGGCTGAAAATCCCGGAATGAAAAGCTATGCGATTTATTGGCAGATTGTTTTTTGCCAAACTGGTCAGTAAATGCTTCGCCTGTGTATGCCAATTCCAGTTGTACATCTGTTCCGGTCTTTTGAAAAGTTAATTCAGATGGAAAGCTTCCTTCGGTCATGCTGATGTGCTGTACATCTTTTGAACCTGCCTGTCCGGCAGGCAGGTTTTTGATCTTCCATTTCCCTTTGGGGCCAAGTACTTCAAAATAATAAATATGGTTGCTGTCGATCTTTTTTAAAAACAGGATCGGGTACCGGAAATCGTAGGGGCCCCATTCGGTTATGCGGATATTATTTCTGCTTCCTTGAAAATTGAGTTCGGGTATTGTAGTGGAAATTTTTTCGCCGCTTGGCAGCCGGATTGTTCCGGGCTCTTTGAATTGGGTAACTTTTACAGGCTGGAATGAACTATCAGGTTGTGTGATCGTAAAAAATAAATCAGACGTATCAATATTTGTGACATTTTCCGATAATTTGTAAAATTGTTTATTATTCTTTCTTTTATTCGACACGTAATGAATGGTGTCGGTAAGTGCCACATCAAGGCCAACATTATTATTAAAAAATTCATTTCCAAAAATGAGATAATTCCTGCTCCGGGTATCTCTTTTTTGTGCATATCCCCAATCTGAAGGTTGTGTTTTTCTTGCCCATAATTTTACCGCTGTGATGTTACTGTCAAACAGGTTGTCTGTTATTTCGTTTTCCTGTCCGTGTTCAAAAGCTATTCCTGCCTTGTTACCGATGATTTTATTATTATTGATCTCCGTATTATAACTATACCCACCCCAAATCCCGTTATCACAATTCCTGATTATATTTTTGAAAATACCATTACTGCTGAATGTCACTTCCACGCCATTGGTTGGGGCATATGAAAAATCATTTTGTTCAATAAGATTATCATTACAACCTCCTGCGCCTGTGTCCATCGTAGTTTGTCCGGCCCACAAAAAGAAACCATCTCCGCCATGCGTAACACTGTTATATGCAAACACATTTTCATTACATTGTTCAAAGACCAAAATGCCGGCACTATCCTGTCCACGGTTATAAAATCCATGGCTGTAGCCCCGTACATTAAAATCCAGTTTGTTATGTAAAATATTGTTCCGGCTGCTGCGGTACATTCCGATACCAATGGCAGAGTTGAAGGAAAAGTCATTGTCCGTTATTGATCCATCATTGCACCTCATCATCATTAAGGCAGATTGCCCGCCGGTGATGATATTATTCCGTATGATCGTTTTGTTGCAATCTTTAAGATAGATACCTGCACCATATCTCAGCCATTCATCATTTTCATTATGGTGAAAACTCATCCAGTCACTTACATCTTCATGCTGCCAGGTACTATGTAACTGCTGACGGTAATTATAACTGAAATCGGAATTTTCTATTACCAGGTTTTTACATCCGTCTGCCCTCACGGCAACTTTATAGCCACTTATCCTGGCATTTTTAAGGGTGATATTATTCCCTTTTATTAAGAGTGCAAGGCCATAAAATTCGTTGGGCAATTGTTTATGTATGCTGCCCTGCAGAACGGCTTTATTAAAATCTACTGTAATATTATCACCGGTAATTAAAATGACGGGCCGGTTCAGGGAGTCGTATCCGTTCAGCCGGTAGATTCCGGTCATAATCTGCACAGATCCGGTTATTATCATTCCCCGTTTTAGTTTAAGGGGTGGAACACCGGTTGCTCTTATAACCAGCACAGGCAGCAGTATCAGGAGAAAGAGGTAAATTTTTTTCATCATTTGTTGTATCTAAAGGTAGATTTATTAACAATTTAACGATGACTGTGGGTAGATTTCAGTAAAAAATCAAAAATTCTTCTGTTTCAAACACCTGGTATTAATATTAAACCTTACCTTTGCCGTCCAAAAAATAGTAGTATGGCCAGAGTATGTCAGGTTACAGGAAAGAAGCCGATCACCGGAAATAAGGTTTCGCATTCTAATATCAAGACGAAGCGCAGGTTTTTACCAAATCTGCAGAAAAAGCGTTATTTCCTTGCTGAAGAAGATAAGTGGGTTACACTAAAGGTTTCTTCAGAAGCGATAAGAACTATTAATAAAAACGGGTTATTTGCAGTGGTGAAACAATTACGTGCTGCCGGTGAAAAAATTTAAAGCCTCTCCTGGCCTGTTAAATGGAGTAGGATGGAGCAGGTGATTATAATATAAATAAATTACAAAATGGCAAAGAAAGGAAACAGGGTACAGGTAATTCTGGAGTGTACCGAGCATAAAACAAGTGGGTTACCCGGCACCAGCCGTTATATCACCACTAAAAACAAAAAGAACACACCTGAGCGTCTGGAGTTAAAAAAACTTAACCCCATTTTAAAGAAGGTGACGGTTCATAAAGAAATTAAATAAACCAATTAGCTTATTTGCTAATTAGTTAACATGCTAATTAGTGAATACATTTTCACATTCTCAAATTAAACAATCATGGCAAAAGCAGCTAAAACCGCGATAAAGACCAAAGACCAGAAAGCAGCAGCAGATGCAAAGAACTGGACAAAAGTTATACGTACATTACGCAGCCCTAAATCCGGAGCATATACTTTTAAGGAAGCTATTGTACATAAAGACAAGATCAAGGACTTCTTAGCCAGCTAATTTTTTTTGTGGCAATAAAATAATATTTAAAGCTTTTCGATTTATCGGAAAGCTTTCTTAATTTTCGGGAGGCCGGAAAACCTGAAGGCAGATACTGGATACTTGATACTGGATGGGGCTCAATAATTTAAATACTTTTTGTGTTTCAACATCCAGTATCAAGGATCAAGTATCCAGAATCAAGTATCCAGCATCCAGCATCAAGCAACAAAAATCAACCATGGGATTATTCGATAAATTATTCGGCAAAAAACAGCAACAGGAATCACTGAACCAGGGATTGGAAAAAACCAGGGAAGGATTTTTCAGCAAAATAACAAAAGCCATTGCCGGTAAAAGTACGGTTGATGAAGAAGTGCTTGATGACCTTGAAGATGCATTGGTTAGTGCGGATGTGGGAATTGAAACTACCGTTAAAATTATTGAACAGATCGAAAAGCGTGTTGCCAGGGATAAATACCTCAATACGTCGGAACTGAATAAAATTCTCAAAGAAGAAGTTCAAAATATTTTAGTAAGTGCTCCGCAGGACAGCAGTTATGAAAATTATGAATTACCCTCCGGGCATAAACCACACATTATTTTGGTGGTAGGCGTTAACGGTGTTGGAAAAACAACAACGATTGGTAAGCTGGCGCATAATTTTAAACTGGCGGGTAAATCTGTTTTGTTGGGAGCTGCTGATACTTTTCGTGCAGCGGCTGTTGACCAGTTAACCATCTGGAGTGAACGTGCGGGTGTTCCCATTGTAAAAAAAGATATGGGCAGCGACCCGGCTGCGGTTGCCTTTGATACCGTGAACAGTGGTGTTGCCAAAAATGTGGATGTTATTATTATTGATACGGCCGGCCGGCTGCACAATAAAGCCTACCTGATGGATGAGTTGACCAAAATTAAAAGGGTCATACAAAAAGTAATTCCGGATGCACCGCATGAAGTGATGCTGGTGCTTGATGGAAGTACCGGCCAAAATGCGCTGGAACAGGCCAAACATTTTATGGCAGCTACGGATGTTACTGCCTTAACCATAACAAAACTGGATGGTACTGCCAAAGGGGGTGTGGTATTGGCTATTGCCAATCAATTTAAAATTCCGGTAAAATTTATTGGTGTTGGCGAAAAGGCCGAAGACCTGCTGGTTTTTGATAAACAGGATTTTATTGACAGTCTTTTTAATATATCTAAAGATTAATTTAAACTTATTTAATAGAAATCTGAAAAAAAAGGCCCCTGTAGAAACAGGGGCCGGTTACCAAAACTAACTGCTTATGAGAAAATCTTTATTGTTTAATTTTTATAACACAAATATCCAAAGTTTTTTTTTATGCTGCTGTTAAGAAAATACAAAAACCAGTTAAAGTAGCGTTAAAAGGAAAACCGGGTGCAGCATATCTTTACCAGATCATGACAAAAAAGCCGTCGCCGCCTTAGGCGGAACGGCTTTAAATATTCAGTAATTAACTTTTTAATTTCCTCCACCGCCTATT
>JANOGE010000254.1:0-5408 GCA_031414035.1 Chitinophagaceae bacterium
TTTTTGTTTAGGAATGTTGTAAAATTACAGGTGAGTTCCCAGTCGGAAGTTTTTACGGACTAATCTCAAATGAAAAAATAAATAAAAAAAGCACTTACAAATTTTAATCTGTAAGTGCTTTTTTTGTTGTTCTATGCTCCCCCTATCCGACTTGAACGGATGACCCTCTGATTAACAGTCAGATGCTCTAACCAACTGAGCTAAGGAGGAGTATACCCTTTTGGGGTTGCAAAAATAGGGCTTTTTACCTTTTGTAAAAAAATAAACTAACGAATTGAGGGCCTTTTTTGATCTTGTTTTCAATAGGAGTAAATATTTAATAAAACCTTAAAGGATGAGGTACAATCGCCAAAAAAGCCCGGTTATTAACCAGGCTTTTACAAAGAGGGGCATATATATTTAAGAAGAGTAAAAAAAGCAGGCTATACTTTTATAATTTACAAGTGTTTTAAATACATGATCTTCTCTGTATCATGGTCCTGTTCCTGCGTTGAATATTCCAAAGATCGGCCGTACTGAAAGTTTTAGGCCTGTTAAATACAATAGCAATGGTTTCGTTTACTACGGTGGTTAAATTTTTTACAGATTCGTCGTTTAGATGATTAAACCTGTTTTCTGATTGCTTTTTCATGACTTTATTTTTATTCGTTTAATAGACTGCCTGTGTGGTAGTCAGAATGGTTGTTTTATATGTATGGCTTAGTAAGCCAGTTGCCTTCTTTGCAGCATTGTCCTGCCTCTACGCTGAATATTCCACAGGTCTGCAGCGCTGAAAATTTTTGGCTTGTTAAAACTAACAGCAAGGGTTTCTTTTACTACCTGGGCTAAAGTTTCAACTTCTTTCTGGCTTAGTGGGGCGATTGTGTTTTGTGATTGCTTTTTCATGATTTTATTTTTTATTTGTTTTAATAGTTTTTAGTAAACCTTGCTTTTGTCGCTTCGCTTACTTTGATAACACAAAGATATAAAAATTTTAGTACTATACAATACAAAGTACTTAGTATGTTTTAGTAATAGGTAGCAATCATTACTATGCTTTACTATAAAATCCTTACTGGCATTGCATTGCATCTTTATAAAGCAATTTGTCTAACATTACCCCATTTTGACGAGTGGTAAAATATATTGATGAACGGTAGCAGTAAAAACATATAAACGCCAAACTCTGTAAAATTTTGAGGAAAAGTTGATAGAAAATGTATAAACAGCCGTAAAATAGATTAGCGGCAGTAGCTCAGTTGATAGTCTGACAGTTGGCGAATACCAAACTCAGGGTCAAGGGTTCTAGCCCGTTTTTTGCCGCTCATGGCTATGCCTTATTAGCTTAAAAAGGTCATATTTGAATGGGAATAGGCTAGCCTACTTTATTTCCAGTTCTTTTACATTACGGTTATGAAGTCGGCCAATTTTCATCCATTTGATCATTGGTCCCAAAACAAAGGTTAAAAATCCACGACTGTAATTTTTATATACCGCCTCTCCGGAGAAAATACGCGTTAAATGTTTCTGCATATGCGGACCTACAAATCTTCCAAAAGCTGTATCCATACGATCCTGCCCAACTTTAAACAGGGTAAACAAACGACCACTGTACCAGGTATCTACCAGTTTTTGCCAGATCTTTAATTCATATAACTGGTCTTTCTGGTATTTTTTAAATGCAACATCTGTCCCTGTTTCAATGGCCCTGGCAGCTGCAAAAGAGCCTTTAATGGCAAGAAATAATCCAGAGGAAAAAATGGGGTCCAGGAATCCACCTGCATCGCCGGTTAACAGCCAGTTGCTGCCATACATTTGTTGAGAGATCAACTGGTAATTATTGTATTGCACTACCCCGGTTTCCCTCCTTGCATTTCGGGTAAACTTATATAATACTTCATCCGACTTTAATAGGTTGTCGTATTGTTCTTCTTTGGTTGTACCGTATTCTTTTAAGTGAATAGGATCTATTACCACGCCTACAGATATTCTGTCCGGCAGGGGTATTCTCCATGTCCACCCCCGTTGCAGCCGGTGTAGATGGATATTATAAGGTTCAATTTTTTCCGCATCAACCAGGTGTGCGAATAAAGCTACATCTTTTCTGTACCCCTCTTTAGTGGGGATATTCAACAGGCGTGAAATGGCACGGGAGCGGCCTGAGGCATCTACTATCAGATCGGGTTGCCCGTTAAAGAAATCCTGGATAGTTGCAATCGTTTCTTCACTTAATTTTATTTCATCTGTATTGTCAACCCGTTGCAGTTTAGCAACATGGTTGAAAAAAGTAACGCCTTCCCGAACGGCAAGGTCAAAAATGGTTTTATCAAATTTTGTCCTGGGTACATTATAGGCATAGGGCGGCAGACCCCCGCCCCCGAAACTAAAAGGAGAGGAGGCCACCTCATCCTTGCTTACCCATACCGAAGCTCCGGGCTTATAAGTACTGTATGTTTTTACATCCTCTTCCACGCCAAGCTCACGTAAAAAAGGAATAATGGCAGGTACCAGGGATTCGCCAACAATTATTTCCGGGCGTTTTTCGAGGTAAAAGATCCCAACCTGGTACCCTTTTCTTGTTAATAAGGTGCCAAGGGAGCAACCCGAGGGCCCCCCACCAATAATCGCAATGGATCTGATATTCTTCTTCATAACATAAAAGAGCAAATTAAATAAATAATAGATTTAACCTGATGTTGATTAATGAAATTATTTTCAATATGGATTTAATAGCCTTGCGAATTACAGTAACAAAAAAAGGGATTACCCTTAGGGTGCTATATTTCCCCCGGTAGATAGGGGTATGTATAAATCTGGAAAAACAACTATTGAATAAATAAAAGGGGCCTTCTGTGATCTCAGAAAGCCTGGAAATTTTTTTAACAAAAAAGACAATTGAATTGTTAAGATTCAATTGTCTTTTTTCCTTTTACATGGATATTGTTATTATATATAGAGAGGTATTCTTTTATTAACTGAATAAACCACCCTTTTTTAATTCACGTATACCCTGTCCGATCAAAAATCCATTTTGATAGATCTGAATGGTATAATTTCCCTGCTGAAAATTTGCTCCGGGGATAAATGCAAATTCTACATTCTTCTTTTTTGCAGTTTCTAATGCTACCGGTACCCTGGCCGTAAATGCTTTTTCTCCTTCTTCACGGGTCGCAAAGGTTTCTGTTCCTGTATTGATAGCCTTTCCATCAGGGCCAATAACCAATACATATACATCAATTGTTCCGGGTTGGGCAATACGATTATCAACATCAAAACTCACAAGAAATTTATCTACACGCTTTGCTGTTGTTGAAATTTTTTCTTTCCCGTTATTTTTTATATTGATCGGGGTTATTACAATGTTGGAAGCATTCAATGTAGAGGCTATATCTACCTGTTTTTCAAGGTCCTTTTTAATTGTGGTTGTAGCAGTCAGATCCTGGTTTAATTTTTCCTTTTCCTGGGTCAGTACTGCTTTATCACTGGATAAAGTCTGGTTTTCCGTCGTTAACCTTGCTACTTCCTGTTCCATTGAAGAGATCTTTTCATTTAATGATGCAATTAAAGTTTTTGCCCTGCTTAATTCAGAAGCAGTGGCATTTTTCTTATTTAAAATACTGCGGATCTCTGTTTTTACTTTGGTAATTTCATTGTTCTTTTCAACTAATTGGTTTTCTAAAGCGGTATTTGTGGTTGTCATTGAATCGAGACGGGCAAGGGATGCATCAAAACTGTTTTGTACATCACTTTTTTCAGCACTGACTTTTGCAATTTGTGTTTCCTGTTGCTGAATGGTTTGTGAACTTTGAGATTTAGCATAAATTAAATACCCCGAAACAGCTATTAGACCTGCAGCTAGAACGCCTATGATAGCATTTTTGTAACTTTTAGCCGGTACTGCCTGTGCTGATGGAGTTGGAAAATTTGATTCTGTCATAATATTGAGATTTAAAATTTGAATTAATTAAATAATGCCTTTCGTCAGGCACATCAACATCAAACCCAAAATCGTGCCATAATTATTTTTTCGATGATTTTAAAGCCGGATTATTAGTAAAAACAGGCATAAAATGATCAAATCGTCAGCAAAGGATTACCATTAAAGGAATGGGCTACATTTATTTAATAAAGGGAAAAGGACTGAAAACTACTGTCTCTTCCTTTTGTTACTCTAATTTTGTTTTAGTAAAAGAACTATCTTGGACGCCGGTAAATATGATGAAGGATTTTGATACTATAATAATAGGATCCGGTGCAGGCGGACTTGCTGCCGCACTATGTCTTGCCCGTACCGGACAAAAAGTAGCTGTTTTAGAACAGCACTATGTACCGGGTGGCTGGTGTCATAGTTTTTATATTGACGGGCATCGTTTCAGCCCTGGTGTACATTATATTGGAGGAATGGATAAAGGAGAATCTACCTGTAATTTATACGAGGGCCTGGGTATTGCTAATGAACTTGTTTTTTTCAGGATGAATAAAGATGCTTACGAGCACTGCTGGATCGGCGATGAACGAATTGATATGCCTGCAGGAATAGACCGATTATCAGAATCACTCTCAATAAAATTTCCGAAAGAAAAAAAAGGGATAAAAAAATACCTTAAACTGGTTAAGACAGTAAGTAAGCAATTATTCCTCATCCCTAAAATGAATGGCTTTTGGGATAATGTTACCATTGCCTACCGTACCAGGCATTTGGGCAAATATGGTTTATTTAGATTAAAAAGGGTGATAGGCTGGCATATAAAAGACCCGGTATTAAAATCTGTACTCAATATACAATGTGGCGATCATGGTCTTCCGCCATCTAAAGCAAGTTTTCCTTTTCATTGCGCATTAATGGATCACTATTTTAATGGTGGATTTTATCCAATGGGTGGCGGCGCTGCCATTGTAAAAGCCATGACCAATGCCATTAAAAGCCAGGGTGGTGAAATTAAAACCGGCCAGGCAGTGAAAAAGATCTTAGTAGAGGGAGAAAAAAAATTAAAAACGATCGGCGTTGAATTGCAAAACGGAGAAATCCTCCGGGCAAAAAGAATAATATCCAATGCCGACCCTGCAGCAACCTATAAAATGGTTGGCCACGAAAACTTAAGCAGTAAATTACTTAAAAAACTGGAAGCTACCCGTTATTCGGTTACATCACTTATGTTTTTTATTGCAGTTGATATGGATGTACGTAAAGCCGGGCTTGACTCCGGTAATATCTGGTTTATGCCCGATAAAGATCTGGATGGCATTTATGAGGGCCTCACCAAGGAATCCATTCTGGAAACAGATGAATTCGATTCGCTGTTTATCAGTTGTTCTTCATTAAAAGACCCCCTGAGTTTTAATGGAAAGCACCATACCATTGAAGTGGTTACTTTTATTGACTATGATGCTTTTAAAGCCTTAAATACTGACCCCAATAAAACAAATGA
>JANOGE010000255.1:0-13544 GCA_031414035.1 Chitinophagaceae bacterium
TCACAATACCACTTTTGGCAGAACCAATCCATCACGAACCGTTATATTGGCTGCTTCTTTAAACAGGGACAGTATTATGGCTGCATTTAAAGCCAACCGCTTTTATGCTTCAGATGACTGGAATGCCCAGGTAAATTTTACCATCAATGGGAATTTTATGGGCAGTCATTTTATTACGCCTAATAATTCATCCCTATCCGTTACGGTAACTGATCCTGATGCGCCCGGTGACCCAAATGACAATATCAATATAATTGAAATTTTTTACGGTATAGCCGGAAGCGGTGTCGATGCCACTTTATTAACTTCAAATACAGGAACTAATACGCTGAGTTATTCGCATGCCTCTTTGGTTGAGATCATGTATTATTATTTTGCAAAAATAACCCAGGTGGGTGGCGATATTATCTGGACAGCCCCGATCTGGGTTTATAGAAATGCTGTTATTGTACCGATAGAACTGACCAGTTTTACAGGCATACAGCAAAATGAGGTGATCAGTTTAAACTGGACCACGGCCCAGGAAATTAATGCCGACCATTTTGAAATTGAACATTCCCCTGATGGCCGGCATTTTCAAAAAGCAGGCATGGTTTACAGCAAATATCAAAACAGCTCTTTACCTACCGATTATGATTTTGCACATTTATCGCCGGTTAAAGGAATAAATTTTTACAGGCTGAAACAATTTGATAAAGATGGCAAATTCAAATACTCTGATATCATTCCTGTGCTGTTCAATCAATCTATTGTAAAAACAATCAGGATAAACCCCAACCCGGTTTTCAGTCATTTGAATATTTCCCTTACCGTTTCTGAAAATGCTTCCATCCTTTGTAAAATTTATAATGCAGACGGAAGAGAGGTCAGATCATTAATTTTCCCTGTCTTTACTGGAAAAAATATGATTAACACAGATGTTTCAGCCCTGGCCAATGGAAATTATATTGTGGTACTTATCAGCAATAATGAACGGATTGCCGAGACTAAGTTTATCAAGCAGTAAAAGCCCCACTCCTATCCTCTCCCCCAGGGTGAGAGGAAAATGAAGGAGATTATTGCGAAGATCATGTTTTGCTCAAGTAAAATACTCCCTGTAATATTGATGAAGATATAGTTAATGATTATTTGGAAGATAAGTTGTCTGGATATTTTTGCCGCACCGCCCCTGCTGAGCGAAGTCGAAGCGTCTTCGGGAGAAGGGGAAAGGGGGATGAGGGCTTACTTAATTACTTCAGTTATCACCTTGCCCACACACCCATTGGGCATTTGTATCTGTAACAGGGCGGCAATGGTTGGCGCAATGTCAGTCATGTACGTTTCCCTGTTTGTTTTACCTTGCTTTACGCCCCATCCAAAAAATACGCAGGGAATATGTGCATCATAAGGATTCCATAAACCATGTGTGGTTCCTTTCTTGCCTCCGTCAAAATAACCGGGTTTCAGGGTGAACTGAATGTCACCACTCCGTTTAACATTATATCCATTGACCAGCATGGCTTTTTGTGGTTCAGATAAAGTAGCTGTCCCAAGTTTATCCGTTTCAAATGCATTAATGATAAATGGCTTAGCCTGTAATACTTTTATGATTGCTTTTTTAACCGCTGCTACATCCTTACCCTGCATTTCCAATGCATCACTATTAAGATAAACCTGGTAGTTCTGCAGACTTTGCACAGCTTTTGTTACACCAAAATCTGTTTCTATCATCTGGTTCAGTTCTTTCCTTAAATCAGCATCTTCAAAATTACCGCCCGGTATTTTATGCTCGGCCAAAAAAGCAGGAACATGTGCCACCCCATGATCGGCCGATAAAAAAACAATATAATTCCCTTTGCCAAGTTTTACATCCAGGTATTGCAAAAAATCGGCAATGTCCTTATCAAGTCGCAGATAAGTATCTTCTATCTCAATTGAATTAGGCCCAAATGAATGGCCAATATAATCGGTGGAAGAAATGCTTACTGCCAGGAAATCAGTAACCGTATTACTACCCAACTTCTCATTTTCTATTGCTGCTTTTGCAAAGTCAAAAGTGAAGGTATTGGCAAATGGTGTTGACCGGAATGATTCATATTTAATGCTGTCGGGGATTGAAGAAAGTTTGTGAGGAAATGTTACGCCACCGGTATCGCCTTTGATTTTATTTTCATATTCCTTATCATCTGCTGTGCTTAAATCATATTTAGCAAGTGGCAATAAAGTAGTCCAGTCTTTGCGCATATATTTTCCGGGCAGGTTTTTTTCATTAAATTGTTCTACCCATATTGGCAATACATTCATGTAATGTGTACTGGTTATCCATTTACCTGCATCGTACCAATACGCTGCATTGGCGCTGTGGCCGGCCGGTAAAATAGCACCCCGGTCTTTTAAGGCAATGCCTATCACTTTACTTTTAAAATTATTACTCAGTCTCAGTTCATCGGTAATAGATGTTACCCACATATTAGCAGGACTCATCTTACCTGCTTTACCATTGTTGCCAACAGTTGAAACAGTTGAATCATCTGTACAATAAACCCCCTGACCCGTGGTTTTATCAAACCAGTTATTACCAACTATACCGCTGATGGCAGGAATACTTCCGGTGTAAATAGTGGTATGCCCCACAGCAGTATAAGTAGGCACAAAAGGGATGAAATTATTTTCAGAACTGAAACCCTCTTTCAGCATACGCTTAAAACCACCTTCACTATACATATCTTTGAAACGGTATAAATAATCCCATCGCATCTGGTCAACAACAATTCCTACTACTAATTTGGGTTTTGTCAGCAGGGCCTTGTTGGCCGTTTGTGCTGTTAAGGAGCAGGAAATAATCAATAAAAAAGAAAGGATAAGAAAATAGTTACGTTGCATATAAAACTGTTTAAGCAAAGATAATTATTAAGTATGTGTCATTGTTTCTGGCCCAATGTTACGTCAATGTTATGTGTTTTGCCACCAAAACCTTAATTTTGACACAGTAACTGCGGATGAGGTTATCATTCCATGTTCAGCATTTATAATTCAAAATTTCATTTATGGATGTTTTTGAAAAATTAGTAAAAGATGGTGGTCCCATCGGCCAGCATATGGACAGGGCCCACGGGTATTTCACCTTTCCGAAATTAGAAGGCGAACTGGGGCCAAGAATGAAATTCCGCGGAAAAGAAATGATCGTATGGAGCCTGAATAATTATTTGGGTTTGGTCAATCATCCCGATGTTAGAAAAGCAGATACAGACGCCGCTGCAAAATACGGCATGGGTAACCCCATGGGTGCAAGGATGATGAGTGGCAACACTTCCATGCATGAAGCGCTGGAGAAAGTGATCAGCGAATTCGTAAGCCGTGAAGATACGATGCTCCTGAATTTCGGTTACCAGGGTATCATGAGTTGTATTGATGCATTGGTGAACCGCCGGGATGTAATTGTTTATGATGCCGAAGCGCATGCCTGTATAGTAGATGGCGTAAGGCTGCACATGGGAAACCGTTACGCTTTTAAACATAATGATATTGAAGACTGTGAAAAACAATTGCAGCGGGCAACTGAATTAGCTGCAAAAAACGGTGGTGGCATTTTACTCATCACCGAAGGTGTTTTTGGAATGGATGGCGAGCAGGGAATATTAAAAGAAATATGTGCACTGAAAAAGAAACCTGCCTCGCCGTCAGGCAGGTACGAGTTCCGTATTTTAATTGATGATGCACATGGTTTTGGTTATATGGGGCCAACCGGCGCCGGTGCCGATGAAGCACAGGGCTGCCAGGCAGATATTGACCTTTATTTTTCCACTTTTGTAAAAAGCATGGGAAGCATTGGAGCTTTCATCAGCGGGCCAAAAAATGTGTTGAAATATTTACGTTACAATACCCGCTCACAGATCTTTGCAAAGAGTTTACCATTGATGATCGTGGAAGGTATGCTGAAACGTATGGACATGGTAAAGACCATGCCGGAACTGAGGGAAAAATTATGGCACAATGTGCAACGGCTGCAAAGCGGTTTAAAAGAAAGAGGTTTTGACATTGGCCAAACCAACAGCCCCGTTACCCCCATTTATATGAAAGGTGATGTACCTGAAGCCACACAGATGGTGATGGACCTGCGGGAGAACTATCATATCTTCTGCAGTATTGTGGTATATCCCGTAATACCCAAGGGCGATATTATTTACCGGCTAATACCTACTGCCGCACACAGCGACAAGGACATTGATGAAACCTTACATGCATTTGAAGAAACAAAAAAGAAATTAGACGCCGGCGCTTATAAAGCGGTTGATATACCGGATATGGCGGAGGTTATTTAAGGTCAACGTCATTGCGAGGCACAAAGCAATCTCATACTACAAAGCAATTTTTTTGTTGCTAACATTTGTTTTTCATGGCATCATCGTTGTGTCACTCCCTTGTACGTTTAGTTCATTTTTGTTCTTTTATCAAAGCGTAGTTTGTCTGAAGTATTATTTGGGCAGATTAACACAACTACATTGAATAGTGAACAAAATCCATTTTATTTTTCAATCAGCCCAAATCTCCGTTCTGACTTTTACTATCAACATTTAAATAAACATAGAGTTGTGTATTTTTAATAGTTATGACTCGTCCTGACTGGTGGCTCACCAACCAACACATCACTATTTTATAACTACTTTAAAAAATAGTATGACCGGCCTTTTGTTTTGTGTATTTTGTTATCAAATAACCAGCTAAAACAAAGATCATGTCAGTTAACTCAAACCTTCCTGCCGGACAGGCAGGCATCAACAACCAGCAAAATGCCGATGCTGTCATGTCGTACTTATTGCTACGCCAACTCATCGGCATATTGGGTATCCTGCTTCCGTTCACTTTAGCCATCGGCACATTCTTCATTGGCAATTGCAGCAGCCTGCAGCCATCCATCAGCCATTATTATTTCAGTATCATGCACATTGTGTTTGTTGGCACCCTCTGTGTATTGGGCGGGTTTCTTATTACCTACCGGGGCACCAGCAGTTATAAACATGAGAACGGGATATCAAACTTTGCCGGTGTGTGTGCATTTGGTGTGGCCATGTTTCCTACAAATATGAAGGGCCTTGTTAACCCGCCCGGCTGTGATTGCCAGTTCATAGAATTAAAGACAGCATTGGTGGACCCGGTGTATATCGGCTGGATACACTATGGATTTGCCGCCGGACTTTTTATCTGCTTTGTCTTCTTTTGTATGCGGATATTCCAGGATTCAGACCTTGGTGAACCCATTGATGCCAAGAAAAAGAGAAGAAACAGGATATATAAATTTTGCGGTTACATTATCATCGCCAGTATTGTTTGCATAGCCGCCATTGCAATATATGACCGTATTGATTTTCCATATTCTACTTTTATTTTTGAAACAACAGCTTTATTGCCTTTCGGATTCTCCTGGTTACTGAAAGGTTCGGTAAACTGGAGTAATTCTAAATACAGCGTATTGAAAAAATCAATAAGCTATTTTAGATAGACAAATCTTCTCCCCGGCCGGGGAAAAGAAAAATATTACAACCAGAGGCCCCGGAAATACGGCAGCTTTTTTAAATAAAATTTCCTTTAATAATAACTCCTGTATACACATCATCAAACCTGACTATAGTGCAGAAAAATTCCCAAACTCATGATATTAAATTCACTTTGTAAAAAATGGAAATACAACCCTATTCTGAAATATACCAACAACAGGTTGTTGATCTTATATTAACGATCCAGCAAACCGAATTTGATATGGCCATTGACATCAATGCACAGCCCGACCTGGAAAATATCTCTACCTTTTATCAAAAAGGGAATGGAAATTTCTGGATTGTGCTGATTGATGATAAGGTTGTTGGCTCCATTGCATTACTCGACATCGGCAATCATTGCGGTGCACTAAGAAAAATGTTTGTAAAAAAAGAATTCAGAGGCAGTAGTTTTGGTGTGGGGCAGGCGCTGCTTAATACCCTGATCAAACGGGCCGGAGAAAAAGGATTCGATAAAATATTATTAGGCACCACTGAAAAGTTTCTGGCCGCACAGCGTTTTTATGAAAAAAACGGATTCAAAGAAATTAACAAAGTTCTATTGCCGGAGGAATTTCCTATTATGCCTGTAGACGTAAAATTTTATCAATATAATTTGAATACTAATTTACAAAGCTGATGTACCACATATAACTGTGTTTGGGTTAAAAAAATAAAGAGCCCCTTTCAAGACCCTTTATTTATACCAACCTACTGGCACAGATATGAAGTAATGCTAAACGTGTATTGGCATATCTGTGCCAATATAAATACGTTTTCCGTTTTAAATAAATTTCCTTTAAGGGTACATCATTTCAACACACAACAAACCCCGCATTAATGAAAACAATAACTTTATTTTTTATACTGAGTTTTTTTATACCGGCAGCAATTGCCCAGCCGGATAACAGAAAACCATTTGTGCTGGGTGTTATTGAAGAGATCCAATCCAAACATTTAGCTGAAAAAAGGATTCTTAATATTTATCTTCCGGAAGGATACAATAAAAACGATTCTGCAAAATATCCTGTCATCTATTTACTGGATGGTTCGGATGATGAAGACTTTATACATATTGCAGGCCTTATCCAGTTCAATAATTTTTCCTGGATCAACCGTGTTCCAAAATCGATTCTGGTTGGTATTGCCAATGTGGACAGGAGAAGAGACTTCACTTATCTTACAACCATTGAAGCGGATAAGAAAAATTATCCAACCACCGGCCACTCTGATAAATTCATTGCCTTTATTGAAAATGAATTGCAACCCTTTATTGAGAAGAAATATAAAACAGCTCCATCAAAAACTATTATCGGGCAATCGCTTGGAGGGCTTTTAGCAACAGAGATTTTATTAAAGAAACCTTTACTGTTCAGCAAATATATCATTATCAGTCCCAGCCTGTGGTGGGACAACGGTTCATTATTAAAACAATCATCTGATATTTTACAGGACCATTTTATACAAGAGACGGGTATTTATATTGCTTCAGGAAAAGAAGGTATCGGACCGGGTACAACACCACACGTAATGGAAGTAGATGCAAATTTACTGACAGAAAAACTTCAGCACTCTAAAAGTAAAACCGTTCATGTCTATTTTGATTATTTACCGCAGGAAGACCATGCCACTATATCACACCAGGCAGTTTTTAATGCGTTCAGGCTATTGTATCCTAAAACTGAACAGAAATAAATATCCATGAATAAATTACTGTTTTGCTGCTTTAACAATTTTTGGAACACAGGCATTTGCTAAAAAGAAAATGAAACAAAGATCTTTCGGATTACATCTCATACATTTCCTTTCCTGATACCGGAAGGGCAAGCGGGCAAAGCTATGATAATGTATTATATACCGCTGCCGAACATTATAAAGACAACAGTGTACTTTTCATAATGCACCATCTGAATAATAATAAATAACCCAGCTTTATATTTTCGTAAGCAAACTTTCTGGAGCAATCTGCCTGGTATTCTATTTCAGCCATAAGCCTACCCCGTATTATTTTTTATCATTTTACTCATTTTTTGTTTTTCCCGAAAAAGTTGTTGCCTTGCAGGTATGCAGAAAAAAAACAGAAAAATTTTAAACTAAAAATAAAGAGCCCCTTTCAAGGCTCTTTATTTATACCATCCTGTATTTAATTTTTACTGTTCAGCATAGCCCCTGTCGGGAGCTGAACCCAAATAAGGAATTCCAACATTAACCCCTGTATTCACAGACGGTGATGAAGACTGTAATCTGAAATCAGTTGCCGATACAAATAAAGGATTTCCGATTATATGATTATTATACGTGTAACTGGCAGGATTCCCTCCCGGCCAATTGGGTAAATTACTGCTGCCGTTGCCAAACGCATCATTATTTGTAACCATTACACCGGTCATGTGAGTGGCAGAACTGCCCCTTAACCAGGAGTCCTGGAATCCGGTTACAATATTATTACGGATATTAACACCGGTGGCCGTACCGTTCTCACCTGAAGTGAAATCAAGACCTATCCATGGCGCTTTACCTGATTTGGCAACAAACGTGTTGTTGTAAATATCCATATTCTGTATCTGGGGATCATTACCACTTTCACTAATTACTGTAACCCCTGCAGCCGTACCGCTTCCATTGCCCTGGTAAATATTGGAGAACAGGTTACTCCGGATGATATTATCTTTTAACTGGCTGAATCCACCGGCAGGTGTTCCTCCTCCCGGGTTTGGATAACCTCCGTTGTTACTTATCGTACGGGTATTAAACTGAACACCGCTTGATACGTTGTTAAACACATTATTCTCGATCAGCGCAGACTCCGTTCTGAATTCAAGGATGATACCACTTTCAAAATTAGCATTGGCTGTTGCATGATTCAATGTGTTATGATGTATCCATACACTGTGGGCATAAGAACCTTTTTTATTGTAATTTAGATCAATGCTTCCCTGGATAGTGTTATTATAGATCTCTAAACCCTGAATATTAAAAAACTCAATGGCAAAATCCCAATCACCGTTCTGCCCGGGATAGTTACCCTGGTAGGGTGCTTTTTTAAGCGTGTTGTTATAGATCTTTACTCCTTTCAGCCATCCGTTATCCCAGTATTTGATCGGCCATCCATTTTTAAAAGCAACACGTTGATCCTGTATCATCGTATTGTTATAGATCTCCATACCCATTTGTCCACCTATATTTAAAAGCCCTCCGCCATAATTACCGGTACCTGCGGCAGAATTTAAAACCGTATTGTTGTAAAATTTATTACCGGTTGCATAGTGGCCCGGGTCAGTGATTGGGTCGGTAGCATCATTACCATCAAAGATCACTCCCCTGTCCCTGAAATTAATGATCTTAGTATCATGGATAACAACATTGCTGCGGCCTGTGACCCATATACCTATCCAGGTTTTATTGTTAGACTCACTGACGTACCGTCCATCAATGGTTATACCTGAAATATGCTGATCACCATTCACATCCTGAGGAGAATCAAGAGACAGGAATAATGACCATTGCCCGGATACTGTACTTCTTATAATGGTAGTGGCACTGCCATCTCCTTCAATACTTACACCTTTAGCAAGGTTGCTTTGCCTTGTTTCGGTATAAGTTCCTGCATTCACATGAATAATACTACCTGCTGCAGTAACATTTGCAGTTGCTTTGTACAGCGTTTTCCAGGGTTTACCGATAGTGCCATCACCGGTTGTGTTGCTGCCGGAAGCACTGATGTAGTAAGTACCTAAAGGTTTACTTACCAGTGAAACTAATTCGGCAGGATCATCCATAGAAGCTGAATCAACCGGGACTGTTATTTCACCCATGGGTCCGTAATCAGCCACGGGTTTTGTCATTTCTTCTTTTTTACAGGCACTGAATGCAAAAATTAGAATTGCTAAAACAGCAATTGTTCTTTTTAATTTTAAACTTTTCATGATCGATTAATTTATAGGTTATTAAATATTAAACAGGCAAAACAATTTCTCAGAAATAAATTATTGATCCGGCCAGGCGGATTAATTTTTGCAGATCGCTCAGGAGCATGAGATGATTGCCGGGATGATATTTGCATCTTCGGAACATCTCATATAATTATTGTTTTAGGAATTTCTACACCCGAAAGTGGAAAGGATAATTTTTATTATTACGGTTTTTCATTTTTCATAAAACAAAGCAGGCATATACCGGGCCACAATTTGTTAAGGGCAGTTAACAACTTTACAATATAAATTCGTTACTTTATTACATCACACAACACAGTGAACCTGTATGAATAAATTATTGCTTGTTACTTTTACAATTCTTGCAACACAAACATTTGCACAAACAGCTAATGATCCTAAGATCATCCGCATCAGTTCTGCCTATACATCATTCCCCGATACGGGCAGGACAAACGGACATAGTTATGACCATGTAGTATATACTGCTGCTGAACATTATAATGACAACAGTGTACTTATTATAATTCCACCTCAATTAATAGTAAAAAAAAAGGTAGATGTCATATTTTGGTTTCATGGCTGGAGAAATAATATAGACAGTGCGGCTGAATATTTTGAATTGATAAAACAATTTCTTGCATCAAAACGTAATGCCATTCTAATATTACCGGAAACAACAAAGAATGCACCGGATAGTTATGGAGGCAAACTGGAGCAGAAAGATATTTTTAAACATCTGCTGAATGATGTGCTTGATATATTGAAGAAAGAAAAAATCATTAGTAAAAGAACAGGTACAGGTAATATACTACTGGCTGGCCATAGCGGAGCTTTCCGGGTGATGGCATATATATTACAGAATGGCGGGATGGAGGTAAAGCAAATTATTTTATTTGATGGTCTGTACAGCCAGGTTGATAAATTCACGAAATGGATACAGGCAGATACATCTCACCGGTTCATTAACCTGTATACCAACAAAGGAGGCGGCACAGATGAAGTGTCTGAAAAAATGATGCAGGTGCTTCGTGAAAAAAATATTCCTTTCATCAATACTGAAGAAAATAAATTGACTGTAGCGATGCTGAAAACGATCAATATACTTTTTATATACAGCCTGAAAGAACATAATGATGTGATCAACAGGCCCGATCATAATTTCCGGTTGTTTATTGTAAACAGCCCTTTACTAACTGTCATACTTTGATATTCGTGTTCAAATAATAAATCGTTACTTTAACCATATTATTCCTGTTATCGATGAAATTTTTATACCTTTTTTTTACCTTATCATTCCTCATCCCCGGTAAACAATCAACCGGGCCGGGAAAAGAAATGGATACATCACCTGCTTTAACCGAAACATCGTTGATGATACTTGGTACCCTTCAGGATGCCGGTTCACCACAGATAGGCTGTAAAAAAGATTGCTGTAAATACCTGTTCCTGCATCCCGACAAAAACAGGAAAGTGGTTTCAATCGGATTAATTGATCCTAAAAACAATAAAAAATATCTTTTTGAAGCCACCCCCGATATGCCGTCTCAAATGAGAATATTATCCGGGAATTCTTCCACCACCGGAAAAGAAACACCCGATGGTATTTTTTTAACACATGCACATATCGGGCATTATACAGGTTTAATGTTCCTGGGTAAAGAAGCCATGAATTCAAACCATGTTCCGGTATATGCCATGCCCCGGATGAAACTATTTTTAGAGCAGAATGGACCCTGGAGCCAACTTGTTATCAACAAAAATATTCTGATCGAAGGAATGTATAATGAAAGTGAAATACAGCTTACACCCAATCTTAAAATAACCCCATTTACCGTTCCCCACCGTGATGAATTTTCTGAAACCGTTGGTTACCTCATAACCGGCCCCAATAAAAAAGTCCTTTTTATTCCGGATATTGATAAATGGGGAAAATGGAAATCGAATATTATTGAAGCCATTGCCAAAGTGGACTATGCATTTATTGATGGTACGTTTTATGATGCAGAAGAAATTAATAACCGGGATATTTCAGAAATTCCTCATCCCTTTATCATTGAAAGTATGAAGCTGTTCAAAGACATGGATGCCGGTGAAAAAAAGAAGATCTATTTTATTCATTTCAATCATACTAACCCGGTATTGAACAAAAAAAGCAGGCAGGCAGAACGGGTAATCCAAAATGGGTTTAACATTGCTGCTAACAATGATATCATCAAATTGTAAATACGTTTCTTAATCACTACTTTCAATCAATGAAGCAGCATATAGCCCATATAGCCCTTGTAGTAAACGATTATGAAGAAGCCATAGAATTCTATACCGAAAAATTAAACTTCACCCTTATTGAAGATACTAAGCTAAGTGAAACCAAACGCTGGGTAATGGTAAAGCCAAAGGGTGATGGACAATGTTGTTTATTATTGGCCCGTGCTGCCGATGACAAACAAAAAAGCCGGGTGGGTGATCAAACCGGCGGCAGGGTATTTTTATTTTTATATACTGATGATTTCTGGCGGGACTATAATGATATGCTGGAGAAGAAAATAAATTTTGTACGCCCTCCTTCAACAGATGCTTATGGAACCGTTGCTGTTTTTGAAGACCTGTATGGCAATCTATGGGACCTGATAGAACCCACTTTTACAAACTTTAGAAAAGTTTGAAACTTTACTAAAGTTATTCATTTATTTATCGATCATAAACTTCAGTTTCTACATTGAAAAATTAGATTACATTTTTATTTTACCCGGGGAAGCCATAAAGAGGACACACTTCAATTTACAGTACCTGCAACTAATTCAATGTGAACTAAACGTTAAGTAATGGCTGAATTTTACAGATAAATCAATTTTGGCTGTAATACCATTAATGTTCTCAAATCCTTTATTAACCTGCATTACAGCCTCTATTATTGCTGTTGGAGAAATCAATTTTGGGTGTATGTTGGTTTGCCCCTGCAAAAAAAACATTCTAGTTTCACATCATCAACAGCAATTAACACCCTGTCAATTGCCATCACTGCGGATCTGTTCCGCCACTTTTAACCATTCGGGCTATATGTAAATCCGGCTGTTTGCTTAATGAGCCATTTTATAACCATTAAATCAAACTTTATGAAACAGATTAAGAACATTATCGCCATCGTTATTTTTTCAGTCCTCGGTTTTACACAGGCCATTGCAGCCGATACTACTTCAGGTACTCCGGCTCTGCCGGTAGAATTGAAATATGCAGGAACGTATAAAAACCAGCCGCTTATTCAGCTAAACTTTTCCGGTTCAAAAGCAGAAAATGTTTTCATCATTACTATTACCGATCAGGAAGGTATTGAGCTTTATAATGCCGATGTGAAAGGCGAAATCTTTACAAAACAATTTTTACTGAACACTGATGATTTGGGTGATGCCATTTTGAAATTTGAGATCACCGGCAGGAAATCAGGTAAAACCCTGGCTTTCCATGTAAACATACATGGACAGGTTACTGAACAAATGGACGTAGCAAAAAATAATAAAAAATAATTTTTATCCGTACGCTGTAAAAATAAATCCCATCCCTTTTAGCGGGATGGGATTTACAAATGGGCAAAAATATATTTAAGGGAATATTCCCAATTCCACATAGCTGTTGGCCACTTTATTGATGGCACTTACATAAGCTGCAGTACGCATATCTGGTATCTCCGGGTTACTTTTCCAGATGTCCATGATCTCTCTGGTAGCAGCAATCATCGTTTCTTCCAGTCCACTATGCACCAGGTCAACTTCGTCGGGACCGTGCATGATAAAATCCCTTTCCGTTGCACTTACTTTCTTGCCACTCAGTTCTTCTATCTGTCCCAATATATGTGAGTTCAGGTTTTCAGTAAATCTTTTCTCCATACGGCCATAGCGTACGTGGCTCAGATTTTTCAGCCATTCAAAATAGCTCACAGTTACACCGCCCGCATTCAGATACATATCCGGTACACACAAAATTCCTTTTTGTGTAAATATTTCATCTGCTTCTGGGGTACATGGCCCGTTAGCAGCCTCACCAATGATCTTTGCTTTTATCCTTGGTGCATTGTCGCCATTGATCACATTTTCCAGCGCTG
>JANOGE010000256.1:0-1602 GCA_031414035.1 Chitinophagaceae bacterium
AAAGATTTGAAAATTATTGACTGCATTTGTATTTTTTGCAGCCTGTGCCTGCTGAGCATTTAACGACGGACTTTGTAAGCTATTACCCTGTTTGGCTATCCAGTAAATAGCAAAGCCCAACCCGGCAACAATTACAATGTAAAACAGCGTACTCCACCTTTTTTTCATTTCTCTTTTTTTTAAAACTGCTCTTTGTATGCGGTAACCGATTGTGACCGCATATATTTTATTCAGCCATGATAATCTTTTACATAAAATCGGCAGGAAATCGTTTTATCCTTTGAGGTTTCAATTTGAAACCTCAAAGGATACTGGTTGGTTTTTATATTTGAAAATTAAATTACTTATTAAAAAAATCATCTCAAAATATTTCTATTTGTTTGCCTTCATATGAATTGCACCGGCCTTCAGGGCGGTTGAATTAATTGAAGATATGTTTCAGTCTTTAGCCAAGGTAAAGCTGTTTGGCTAAAGCCCAAACACAAACAACTATGTCTAATTTTAATCCCCGCCCTGAAGGGCAGGGCAATTGATGCCGGTTAAATATTATACAAAATCCATGCAGACTAATATTCGGAAATTAAAATAAAACTATGCTGCAAGCCTTTAAAATTATTGTACAACAAAATATTTCGAAAATTAGTTACTACAGTTTTCTTTTTAAACATTTGCTCTGGTACTTGTTGCTGTTGTAAAAACTGGCAGGCATACCAAAGCCCTAAAGCAGACGCTGTAGGAAAATCACCAACCATATGTTTATAACGAACTACGGCTGTAATATCATCAAGCAAGTTTTCGCAGGCTGTATAAAATGGTAAAGTACGGTTATCGCCATTTTCGCCGGAGAGAAAAAGATCAACTTCCGTTCCTGCTTCCGGGTTGTTTTGCAGAAATATTTTTAATTGTGCTTTCACCAATTCAATATCTGTGCTATGTATGGTGCTGATGGCGGCAACTTTTGCAATTGAACCTGCAGCTTCACTGCTTACAACAAACATGGCTACTCCTTCGCCCACTACAAAACCCGGACTATCTCCTTCATACAAATTTCTATTTGAGATTTCTTCTTTTTTGTAAGTACCTGCCAGCGTTTCAATATGGTAATGAAAAAGAGAAATTTCATCAACCCCGCCAATCAGGTATCTGTTAGAGGGGTTTGTGTTGAGTTGCATCAATGCATCAATCACCGCATTTTCAAAAGCAAGCCCGGCATGCACATGCGTTATATTATAACCTTTATTTTTGGTAATTAAACCCAGCTGACCTGCAATAACATTTCCGGTGCTTTGTACAAAATTTCCGGGGGTAAGCTGGCCTTCTTCATATTGAACAATCTGATTCAGAAATTTTACGCATTCTTCCATCCCTGCATTGGCCGAGCCCATAATGATCCCATTTATTGGATCTGTTTCGCTGATCAATGGCAATGCAGCGCCAACACCCATTCTTATTGATTTACCCATTCTGCGTAAAATACCCGGAGGGATTTTTTCGTAAGAAGGCTCAATGGCCAGCAACTTTTTATCAGCATGTTCATTTATCAATACAATATTAGCCTGAAACAGGTCCTGTTGAGCCGATATGCAATATGTTTTATGGATA
>JANOGE010000257.1:0-4448 GCA_031414035.1 Chitinophagaceae bacterium
ACCTGATCAATCAATTTGGGTTGAAGGAAATAGTATCCAAACGTATGAGGACACTATCGGGTGGAACCCGGCAAAAAGTGAGTGCAGCATTGGCTTTTCTTTTTAATCCTGAGGTTTTGATACTGGATGAACCTACAGCCGGCCTTGATCCGGTTTCTTCAGAAATTTTAAAAGATAAAATTATTGCTGAAAAAAATAAAGGGAAACTGGTGTTAATTACCTCGCATGTTTTAAGTGAGCTGGATGATCTGGTCACCCAGGTTATTTATATGCAGGAAGGAAGGCTTTGCTTTCATAAAAGTATTACCAGTTTACAGGAAGAAACGGGGGAGGAGAAATTATCTAAAGCTATTGCCAATGTTATGCTGGGAAGGTAAAAGATTGTTTAAATCATATTACTGTCTGCCTGAGCCTGTCGAAAGCGGGTTGAATCGGCGCAAATATTTTGACTGAATAACACCGCCTTCGACAGGCTCAGGCTGACAGCGTATAAATAAAATATATTAAATGAAAAAAATCATCAAATACGTAATTATAGATATCCTGCGTAATAAAATTATGCTGGCGTATACCTTATTTCTGTTGTTGATTTCACTCAGCATTTTTAACCTGGAAGATAATTCGGCAAAGGGCTTATTGAGTTTATTGAATATTATTTTAATTATTGTACCACTCGTCAGCCTTTTATTTTCTGCTATCTATGTATACAACAGTTCCGAATTCCTGGAATTACTGGTTAGCCAGCCATTAAAAAGAAAAACGATCTGGCTCAGTCTTTTTTCGGGCCTTGCAGCATCAATGGCATTTGCATTTTTAATTGGAGCCGGTTTGCCGATCCTTTTATACGAGTCTACGCCAACGGGTTTTATGATGTTGGGAACGGGACTGCTGTTATCGGTAATATTTGTTGCTATCGCCATGTTGGCAGCCGTAATGGCAAGGGATAAGGCAAAAGGGATCGGGGTGGTTATCTTATTGTGGCTATATTTTTCCATCATTTTTGACGGGTTGGTTTTATTTATCCTGTTTCAATTTGCAGATTATCCCCTGGAGAAAATGATGGTAGGCGTTACCGCTTTTAACCCGATCGATCTGAGCAGGATCCTGATCTTATTGAAAATGGATGTGTCGGCACTGATGGGCTATACCGGAGCCATCTTTAAAGATTTCTTTGGCACACAAACGGGATTGATCATTTCCTTTTGTGTATTGGTTACCTGGATTGTTATACCAACCTGGTTGTCCTTAAGAAAATTCAACCATAAAGATTTGTAATTATGAAATGAGCCATAACAAAAGTTAAACCAAACGAAATGTTTATTAGCGAATTCCATGTGGCAAAAATCAATAAATGTAAACACATGAAAAGACATGAAGCCATAGCGCCCTTATCAAGAGATCATCACAGTTCATTATTACTTGCTCAATTACTTAAGAAAAATGCTCCTGTATACCGCGATATGCCTGTTAATGCAAAGGATAAGGTAAAATATGCCCAGCAACAATTTGAGGTACATATCAAAAAACATTTTGTTCAGGAAGAAACATTGCTGGAATTTGCAAAGGATTCTCATACCGAAATAAATACACTTGCCGAAGAAATTAAAACTGACCATAGAGAATTAACTGATTTATTTCAAGCACTTGAAACTGCAACAGATAAGGAAAGTGCCATGGATACTTTAGGGATTGCTTTGGAAAACCATATCCGTAAAGAAGAAAGGATCTTATTTCCATTACTGCAACAGCATTGCAGCGAAGAGATGTTGCAGGAGATCCATAACCTGTTACATTAAAAAATTAATGATGAAAAAAGATATTACGTCAAGAAAAGATATAGAAATACTGGTTGATGAGTTTTACAGTAAAATTAAAAAGGATGAGCTACTCGGTTTTATTTTTACTGATATTGCCAACGTAAACTGGGAGAAACATTTACCCATTATGTATAGTTATTTTGAGAACATGCTTTTTTATACCGGCTCTTATACCGGTAACCCAATGGAACTGCACAAGCATGTAAACCGCCTGTTTCCCCTGAGCAAAGAGCATTTCATAAGATGGAACCTGTTATTCAGTACTTCGGTTAATGAATTATTTGCCGGCGAAAATGCAGAGCTTGCCAAACAAAGGGCAAAGAGCATATCAGCAGTGATGCAAATTAAAATACTTAATGAAACTTCATCTGCTGATAAAATATTCTAAAAAAAAGAGGCTGTCTCAAAAGTCAAACATTGCTGTCAGACTGAGCTTGTCGAAGTCATTTGAACATACGTTTTATACTCAAATATGTTTCAACAAGCTCAACATGACATACTTTTGAGACAGCCTCTTTTAATAGGGCTTTATTAATATAAATTTATTTTGCAGGAGGTAATAATACACCATCAATAACATGTATAATGCCATTTGATGCCGGGATGGAGGCTACAATTTTTGCAGTACCATTTACATAAATCCCGTCTGCTTTTTTAGTTATGGTTATATTTCCACCATTCACCTGTCCGATCACCTGGCCGTCCTGAAACATTTCCGGCTTAAATACGCCTACCGAAACATGATATTGCAAAATATCGGCCAGCGCCTCTTTCTGTTCAGGTTTTAACAGCCCTTCCACTGTTCCCGCTGGTAATTTGTCAAATGCGGTATTGGTTGGTGCAAAAACGGTAAAAGGCCCGGCATTGCTTAACACATCAACCAGTTCTGCAGCCTTTACTGCAGTTACCAATGTGGTATGATCTTTACTGCCAACCGCTACCTGTACTACATTTTTTGCAGAGAGGTCATCCTTAACACCTGATTGGCCTGTTGTTGCCGCATTGTCGGTTGATACTGGGGTATTGCCTGATTCCTGCCCGCCTGAATTACATGCCATAGCAAAAAGTAAAAGGACTGCTGTTGAGATTTTTATCTTGTTCATCATAATTGTTTATTTTTTCATTGTAAGTTTTAATATATAAATCTAGGCACCGCTCAGTTATTACTTTATGATTGCAATCATATTATAATAATTTAGTTTAAAAAATATTCAGGTATCGCTAATTAAATGAATAGCGGGAATTTCTGAAAGGTTTTTATGACATTAATCATTAAGACCCCTGCTGCATATCAGTAACTCAAATTACTGCGAAAAGTATTTTTACTTATTACTAATCATAAAAATGAGTAACATGAAAAAATTAATTCTGGCACTTGACGGGAAGCATTTCCCCCATGGGGCTTTTGAATTCATTAAAAGCATTAATAATACAAATAAAGTGTTGCTTGCCGGGGTATTCCTTAGCCCGGTTGATTATTCAAAAGTACTTGCCTTTACAGGAATGGAGGGTATTGCCATGATGCCCGAATGGTTTGAACAGAATGCAGATGATGTGATCGTAAGCAGGAATGTTAATGTATTTGAACAGGCATGTATTACTGAAGGTATTGAATACCGGATTCATAAAGACACTAACCTGATGGCCATATCAACTTTGATAGAGGAAACACGCTTTGCTGATGCACTACTGGTGAGCAGTGATCTATTCTATGAAAATGTTCAGAAAATGCAGCCTAATTTTTACCTGGAAGAGGTACTTAAAAAATCGGAATGCCCGGTATTGTTGATACCCGAAAGTTATAAAGAACCTGTACAGACCATTCTCACCTACGATGGTAATGAATCATCCGTATTTGCCATTAAACAGTTTTCATATATTTTTCCGGAATTGTGTAAAAAGGAAAGCATCCTGTTGTCAGTAGCAGATCATAAAGAAGAACTGCCCGAATACAGTATGATCGCTGAATTGATTTCAAGACATTATCCTAACTTAAAAATTACTACTTTGACATTGAGTAACAGGAATGAATTTGTAAACTGGATCAAAAATCAACCCGACAGCTATATTATTATGGGATCCTTTTCCAGGTCTTTATTTTCACAGTTATTCAAACGCAGTTTTGCAAATGCTGTGATACACGATATTAAAATGCCCATTTTTATCTCCCATAAATGATCTGGTATGATTTTAAAAACAGATAAACACCAATATTACTTTGAGGTACAGTTAAACCGGACAGAGGGTAGAAAAGGAATCATCAAGGCAAATGATGTAAAAGGGATGATTGAAGTAGCCACACCTCCTGAGTTTTCAGGTGGTATACCGGACATGTGGAGCCCCGAACATTTATTCCTATGTTCGCTCAGCAGCAGCCTGATGACAACTTACCTGGCTGTTGCAGAAAAGAAACAGCTGATGGTAACCCATTTTACCTGTAATGCGATCGGGCAGATACAACTGCTAGAGGGGCACCTGGAGTTTACTGCCATTAACCTTTTTCCAAAGATAACGGTAGAAAAAGAGGAAGACATTAAGGTTGCAAATGAAGTATTATTGAGCACTTATAAACACTCCATTATTGCCAATTCTATAAAACCTTTGCTTGTTCATCATGGCGAAGTGTTGGTT
>JANOGE010000258.1:0-4718 GCA_031414035.1 Chitinophagaceae bacterium
CCTGCAATCATCCTACGGGCAGGGTACAGGAGGTGTTTGGGCAGCTAATAATGCAAGAAGCTGGGGCGATAAAATAGCAAACAGGGCCGGTGGTGCAGATGCAGTAAACACGGCCGCTGATTATTTTGTGGGTTATCCAACAGGTACTGTTTATTATCCCATAACCACGAAAAATAATAAAGAGACATTTTTAGACAAAAATTATAATAGTATTTTCCGTACAGGACATTACCTCAATACATCATTATCAGTAAGTGGCGGAGATGCAAAGTCTAATTATTTCATGAGCATTGGCGATATGAACCAGCAAGGTGTTATCCGAAACAACAGTAATTACAGAAGAACAACTTTCCGCATTAATGTTTCCAGGCAAATGAATCAATGGCTGAAAGTTTCTAATAAAGGTTCCTATGTATTAACCAACTCAGACAGGGTACGAAGGGGCGCAAGCAGCGGTGGTGCAATGCTCGGCTTGCTACGTACCCCATCTGATTTTGATAATACAGATTATGCAGGAAGTTATTATTCGTCTCCTACTGCCGCTTTTGTTCCCAACAGGCAAAGGGCTTACAGAAGTTATCTGGGTACAACAACCCCGGGTTTCAGTAATCCGTTATGGACCATTTATAAACAGGATAACAGCAATAATGTTAACCGGTTTATTAACAGTTCCGAATTATTCATCACACCCAATAAATGGCTGGATGTAACTTTAAGGGCGGGCCTGGATTATTTTACAGAAAATGAAATTACCTATTTACCCTATTACACCATCAATGCAGCTTCGGGCCTTTACAGCAGGGATGAGTTCAATCAAACACAATTCAACCTTGACTTAATCATCAGGGCAAAGAAAGATTTTGGAGAAAATATAAAAACAAATTTCCTGGCCGGATTTAATTACAACAGTTCAAATGAAGGACTGTTAAGTGCTACGGGCACAAGCTTTATTATACCGGATGGCCCAAGGGATATTGATAATACACTAATTGCAAACAGAACCATTACAGACCGCTTTGAAAAAACCAGGACGAATGCCGGGTATGCAACCATCGGTACAGAATTATATAGTCAGCTTTTTATTAACCTTACAGGCCGGCTGGAAGCAGCATCCACTTTTGGAGAACTTTCTGACAATAGCTTTTTCTATCCATCGGCTGATCTGGCCTGGCAATTTTCACAATTACCATTTTTGGCCGGTTCAAAAATATTTTCATTTGGAAAACTGAGAGCTTCTTATGGAGTGGTTGGTATTCAACCTACGGCCTACAGAACATCAACCAATTTCTTTGTACCCAACTGGACCGAGTTGCTTGACCCAAATCTTGATGGCAGTCTTTTTGGTACCGGCACTTATGTTCAAAGCCGGTCAAAAGGCAATCCTTATTTAAGGCCCGAAAAGAAAAAGGAATTTGAAATAGGTACAGACTTAAGGTTTTTGAATAATAAACTTTCATTAGGCATTACTTATTATTCCAATAAAACTACCGATGCTTTACTGGATATACCACAGGCGCCTTCATCGGGGTACAATACGCTATATGCCAATGCCGGTTCCATTAAAAACAAAGGATTGGAATTAGACCTGTCTTACGAAATATATAAAAAGAAGGACTGGTTGGTAAGCGTTGACTGGAACTGGACAAAGAACCGCAATATAGTTACAGACTTAAATGGCTCTGCATCTATTTTATTGGGTGGCCTTAATGGTGTTTCTTCCAGAGCTGTTGAAGGCTATCCGCTGGGTGCCCTATGGGGTATCGGTTTTCAAAAAGATGCAAAAGGCGGCTATGTGTTGAACGCCAATGGATTTCCTTTATCTGAAGTAGAACAAAAAGTTTTGGGCGATCCGAATCCCGATTGGAGAAGCGGTTTAGGATTTAATATTGAGTATAAAAATTTTAAACTGTACGCATTGTTTGAACATTCACAGGGCGGAGATATTGTTGATGCAACCGAGGCTGTTCTTCTTGATTATGGTGTTAGCAATACAACCGGTAATGAATCAATAGGCACTACAGATCTTAAAACCGCCAGTGGTGCAACGATATTGGCAGGCACCCCATTCAGGGGTAATATCAGAAATTTTGGCGGTGGATTTGTAGCTCTGGACCAAAGCTGGTATAATGGCCTGGGTGGTTTTTTTGGAAATGTACTGGAGCCATTTATTACAGATGCTACCTGGACCAGGCTTCGTGAACTGACATTATCTTATCGTATTACCAGGAAACACCTTCCAAAATTTACCCGGTTAAGTTCTGTAAATTTTGAAATCAGTGGCCGTAATCTATGGGTTAACAGTAAGCTTAAAACGATTGATCCGGATAGTAATCTTGAAGGTTCCGGCTCGGGCAGGGGTATTGTTTATTTTAATAATCCGGGTTCAAGATCATACCTGTTTACCATAAAACTCAACTTCTAATTTATTAAACTGCTTTTATATGAAAAATAAAATCGCATTTATAATCGTACTTATTTCCATCTCTTTTTTATCCTGTAAGAAAATGGTGGAAGGGATCAATATAGATCCAAACAATCCGCAGGACGCAACAGCTGCAACTATGCTAACAGGAGTTGAGCTTTCCAATGTACTTGTACAAGAGGGTGAACTTGCCAGAAAGTCGGGCATGTGGAGCGGTTATTTTTCGGGCCAGCTTTTTCAATACAACAGCTACCAGTTGTACAATGTGATCGCTAACGATTACAATGATACCTGGAGCCAGGTTTTTGCAGCTACCATAAAAAATTGCCGCTTAATGAGGCAAAAATCTTTTGAAGTAAATAACCGCAGGTTAGCAGGCGTAGCACAGGTTATAGAAGCACATGCCGCCGGTACAGCATTGGCTTTGTGGGGCGATATTCCGTACAGCCAGGTGTATGATGAACGTTATCCTAATCCTGCTTTTGAGCCACAGGCCAAATTATATGATTCTTTGCAGGTATTGCTTGACAGTGCAATCAACAACCTGAATTCTGCATCATTTATAAGTTTTGCCGCACAGGATATTATTTACCAGGGCGATAATGTAAATGGAGGCAGGCAGCTTATACTTTAAAAGCCAGGTATTATTTACAAACAAAGCAATATGCATTGGCATTGGCCGCTTCTCAAAATGGTATTAGTAATGCGGCAAGCAATATGGTGATGACGCATATTGATAATGCAAATGGCTCAAACCTGTATTCACAGTTTATGGTTGATGAAAGGCCCGGATTTATGAATGCTGCAGGAACCTATGCTGTTTCCATCATTAACCCCGCAGGAGCAAAATACAGAGGTAACCCCAAAACAAATGAAACAGGCAGGTACCGGTATTTATACAGAAGCGGAACTGATATTAATTATAATAATGTTGGAGGTGCTTTTCATAAAACCACGGCATTTCCTTTAATCACCTTTGGAGAAAATCTGCTGATACAAATGGAATGTGATTACAGATTAAATGGGTTTACTGCAGGGCTTAACCGGTTAAACACTTACCGTGCCTGGCTTAATACCGGCGCACATCTTAGCAGTACGTATGCCGTTGCCGGAACGTACAGGTATGATCCTTATGTAGCTGCTGATTTTGGTACCGGTGGGCTTGAGAATTCAAACAATCCTTTTATTACTTATCCTTTGACTGCCAATGCAACCGGTATAGTTACCGGGCCGGGTGCCGCTTCCATTACACCGGCAAATGCAACAACTATTGGTTATTCAGCACCTGTTTACAGAAGTTTGGGTATGAAATTAACAGGCAATGCAAATGGCGACAGCACAACAACCAACCCCAACTGGGCAGCTGAAGGAACTACCACAACAGTAAACACAACCTTTACAGGCATTACGTTTAATAACACAACGCGTTATGTTCAATACAATATTACAACTGCCGCAGGCTCAACTTTTGCCATGCAGAATATTTCTTTGCCGGTAACGGTAACCGGTGCAGGAACTTTACATGCAGCAGTTGCCTATTCAACCGATAATTGGGCAACTTTTACTTACCTCACTCCCAGTGGAAGTGCCGGGGAAGCGATGAGCAGTACTTTACCTTTATCAGTAGGATTAATTACTTCTGTACCATTAACCAGTAACAGGTTTTCTGTGAGGTTAATTATCTGGAGAAAATTTGCATCCGTTGGAAAATTTGCTTCAGCGAATGTTGGAAGTACATTTTTCACTTTGTCAACAATCCCGCCTGCATCATCTTTAACCCCCGATCAGGCTTTGCTAAGAGAAATTTTAGAAGAACGTTATGTAAGTTTCTTTGGGCAGATTGAAGGCTTCAATGATATGAGAAGGACACAGAACGAAACGCTTGTTCGGGTACCTGTATTGCCAAATACCGGCACACAATTGCCGCAAAGGTTTTTGTATCCTCAAAGTGAGATAGACAGGAATACATCAACGCCAAGCCCTATTCCCGGAATCTTTATTCGTACACCTGTTAATCAATAACAGCTACATTAAAACGGGCAAAAGTATTTATGTCATTTTTTTAATGCTATACATCATAGCAAAACCATTTTTTATGTTGCTGAAAAAAATATTGATTTTTTTGCCGGTTATTTTTAACCTGTCATGTAAAGCGCAGCAGGTAATTACATTATACACAGGCACGGCTCCTTTTTCATTACCTGTTGAAGACAATGAAAGTTCAGCAAAATCTTCTGGTGGTAATGGAAGGTTTTTTGTAACCAATGTAACACGCCCAACGCTTACCGTTTACCTG
>JANOGE010000259.1:0-16232 GCA_031414035.1 Chitinophagaceae bacterium
GTTTACAGCGGTGCCACTACAGCAACCTTAACCTTAACGGGTGTACTGGCAACCATGGATAACTATCAATACCGTTGTGTAGCCAGTGTAACATGCGGTTCAACAAATTCAGGTGCCGCTTTATTAACGGTACAAACAGCACCGGCCATTACCAGCCCTCCTGCAAATTCAACTTTATGTACGGGCAGTTCAGGCAGCTTCAGTGTTACGGCTACCGGTACAAACCTTACTTATCAATGGCAACTAAGTGTAACCGGTTGTTCTGGCCCATGGGTCAACCTGGCAAACGGTGCGCCTTATTCAGGTGTTACCACTGCTACATTAACGGTTAACCCGGCATCAGCAGCAATGAATGGGTATGGGTACCGTTGTGTTGTTGGCGGAACCTGTGCACCGGTGGCCAATTCAGCTTGTGGATCATTAACAGTAAATACGCCAATAACCATTTCTTCTCAACCATCTGCATCAACCTTATGTGCCGGTTTACAAACCAGCTTTACGGTTGGGGCCACAGGAACTACCCCTTCCTATCAATGGCAGGAAAGTACCAATGGTGGCGGAAGCTGGGCTAATATTACCAATGGAGGTGTTTACAGCGGTGCCACAACGGCCATCTTAACTTTAACCGGTGTTACAGCGGGTATGAATAATAATCAATACCGTGCTGTGGTAAACGGTGCTGCACCCTGTGGCGCAGCAAATTCAGCCGGGGCAGTATTAACGGTACAAACGGCACCGGCCATTACTGCACATCCCTCAACACCACCGGCACTATGTGTTGGTAACAACATTACCTATACGGTTGCGGCTAACGGAACAGCATTAACCTATAAATGGCAGTTAAGTACCACCGGTGCAACCGGCCCCTGGTCTGATATTGCGAATGGCGGAGTGTACAGCGGGGCAACAACAAACGGGTTAACCATTACAGGTGTTACGGCGGTTATGAGCGGATCTTTTTACCGTTGTGTTGTTAACGGAACCTGTACACCTGCTGCCAACAGTAATGCAGCAACCATACAGGTTAATACACCGGTCAATATTATAACCCAACCGGCTGCAACTACAAATATTTGTGCTACGGGCTTTGCCATTTTTACAACCGATGCAACAGGTACCTTACCAACCTATCAATGGCAGGAAAGTACCAATGGCGGAGCTAACTGGGCCAATGTTATCAATGGCGGAATTTATGGTGGTGCTGCTACAAATACACTGACCTTAACGGGCATTACTGCAGCAATGAATGGCAACTTATACAGAACAGTGGTGACGGGTACAGCACCTTGCGGAGCAGTAAATTCAAGCAATGCGGTATTGAATGTTACACCTCAACCGGTAATAACAGCTTCACCAACAGCATTATTAGCCGGTCAGCAAACTACATTAACGGTGAATGTAACACCTGCACCGGGCTTAAGTTTTGCCTGGTATTTAAATGATGTTTTATTAGCGGCTACCGGAAATTCTATTATTGCCACGGTTAATGAGCTGGGTAGATACCGGGTTGACGTTAGCAGTGCAAGCGGCATCTGCAAGTCTTTAGAGAAAGAAATAACGGCAACACCAAGCACCAACCTGTTTGTATTCCCCAGCCCTAATAATGGACTTTTCAAAGTGTCTTATTATACTGCAGGAGCTTCATTAACGAGCCCCACAACGCAAAGTATAACCATTTATAACAGTTATGGCCAAAGGGTTCACAATAAAGTATACCCGGTTACCCAGGCTTATCAGTTACACCAGGTAGACATGCGCCGCAATGGCGGTGGTGTTTATTTTATTGTATTGAGAGAGGCCAATGGAAATAAAATTAAAACAGGTAAGGTGGCTATAAAATAATTACGGTAACCGTATACCATCATTAAACTCCCGTGCAGCCTGGGGCTGTACGGGAGTTTTTTAATATGTTATTTATTGGGATAACTGCTTACAAACGGATTTCCTTTTACATAAAAGCGGTAGGGTAATAAAGCGGCCTCCCCCGAACGCTCAACACCAATGCGTTTGCTTATGCCAATGCATGTAGTATTAACGGTATGGTTATCGGAGGCAATAAAAATTTCATCCTTCACCAGGTTTATGCCCGAATGATTTTTTGAAATACCTAAGGCCTTTGCCGCATTACCCGGCCCTTTGGTTAAAGTGTTATCCAATATTCTTTTACCTGTTCTGCCAAGCATGATATCAACTCCCTGCAGAGGTTCAACAGCCCTTATCAATATGGCATCCGGAATGTTTTTTTTATTGGTAACCACGTTAAATAAATGATGTATGCCGTAACAGATATAAACATAAGCGGTGCCTGCTTTTTCATACATGTGTTCGTTCCTTGCCGTTCGCCTGCCGCCAAAAGAATGGGAAGCCCTGTCCTGGAGACCGATATAGGCTTCTGTTTCAACGATCCGCCCGGAAGTGACAACACCGTCAAATTTGGTGACGATGATTTTTCCAATCAATCCCTTCGCAATGCTGACCACATCATGCCTGTTATAAAATTCGATCGGTAACTTCTTCATTATATTATTAACTTTAAAGCTAAAATACATAATACAACCAATAGCCAAATGAAATAATTCATGCTTAAAGAGATCATTACTTCCATACAGGCTTATTATCATACACACCGCTTTATCGTAAAGCACCGTTTATGGAAATGGATCCTTATACCAGGCTTTATTTATGCCATTTTGTTTTGTTTGGGCATATATTTATTCTGGATATCGAGCAGCAGCGCTATTGAATTCATGCTGCTAAAAACAGGTGTGAAAGACTGGCTGGAAAAAATGCAAAACAGCTGGCTAAGTTTTTTGCTCATTTTCGGCCAGCTGATCCTGCACCTGGTTTTGTTGTTATTTTACTTTTCACTCTTTAAATATATATTCCTGATTATTGGCTCGCCCTTATTTGCCTATTTAAGTGAAAAAACAGAGTCTATTATGGAGGGCAAAGATTTTCCGTTTAATTTTAATCAATTACTTAGGGATATTTTACGTGGTATACGACTGGCATTGAGGAATATGCTTTGGCAAACGGTATATACGGTATCCATTCTCATCTTGTCCTTTATTCCTGTATTGGGTTGGATAACCCCATTACTGGCATTACTGGTGGAATGTTACTATCTTGGTTTTTCCATGTTGGATTACAGTTGTGAACGTAATAAATTAACTACGGCACAAAGTATAGCTTTTATTGGACAGCATAAAGGACTGGCCATTGGAAATGGAATTATTTTCTATTTAATGCATTTGCTTCCTTTGCTGGGTTGGATACTGGCACCCAGTTATGCGGTAATAGCGGCTACAATAAGTTTGTACAATACCAGAAAAACGGGTGACACTTCAACGGGCAAAATTAATGTATAATATGAGATCACAGGTTTATCTTATCCCTTCTGTTTTAGATGAACTGGCTATCCAGACTATTCCAACCTACATCATTGATGCTCTGAAATTGTGTACTTCTATATTTGCTGAAAATGAACGAACAGCCCGCCGTTTTTTAAAAAGCATCTGCAAAGAAATTGTCATTGATAACTACGAATGGTTTACTATACATAAGGCAGAAAATGAAGTACTGGATGTGTTCAGACAAAAAATAAAAGAAGGTAAGAATATAGCCATCATCAGTGAATCCGGTTGCCCGGGTATTGCCGACCCTGGCCAGATTTTAATAGGGGCCGCACAGGAAATGGATGCCATTGTAAAACCATTGGTGGGACCAAGTTCTATTCTGCTGGCCCTGATGGCCAGCGGTATGAACGGCCAACAGTTTGAATTTTTGGGTTACTTACCTATTGATTCTTTTGAACGTAATAAAGCCATTTCAACACTTGAAACCTCTTCGCAAAAGAAAAACAGTACCCAGATATTTATTGAAACACCATACCGTAATAACCAGTTACTGGAGACCCTGCTGAAAACATGTAAGCCTTCTACCAGGCTATGCATTGCTGCAGAACTAACGTCAGAAAGAGAATACATAAAAACAAAGACGGTAGCAGAGTGGAGAAAAGAAAAAACCGACTTTCACAAGAAGCCGGTCATATTTTTATTACTGGCATGATCTGTTAAGGTCCTTTATCCACTTCAACCCCATCCACTATATATTCACTCTCTCCCCGCCAGGGCAAGGTCCCGTTCTTCTGCTTATAATGCAGGCGTACATTTTTCCCTTCAAAATTCAACATTGCCTTAGCCACACTATCATTGGACACTGAAAAGAAAAATTTTTCTGATGCAATACCAACATTACCGGTTGAAACTATGCTTCGTTGTACCAGTTCACCTTCGTAGGTTTTAAAAATATTCCCCTTGTGGGAAAGCTTCTGCAGAAGGCCGCTGCGGTATCCGTCGCTATATGTGTAAAAATATTTCCAGTAGCCAACCAATGTTGATACAACGATCAGTATAAATACAAACCAACGTAAAAATTTCCGGAACCCGCTTTTCTTTTTTGGCTGCTTTATCTCAGGTGGAGATGACTTTATGTCGTTCATAATTATTTTTTTGCAAGTTAGTTATAATCCATACTTATCAACCAAATAGATCAATGCAGTCATATTCACCGCACCAAGGTGCAACTCTCTTTTACTAACGGCTTCAAAAGTATCTGTTGCGGCATGGTGTAAATCAAAATATCGCTGACTATCCGGGCTAAGGCCGGCCAAAGCTGCACCAATCAGTTTTAAAGGCCCTATATCAGCCCCACCACCACCGGCAGATATATCATATACTCCATAATCATAGAATAAATTTTTCCAGTTCATTACTTTTATTCTTTTTTCATTGCTCATATCCAAACCAAACCCACGGGGTGTAAAACCTCCTGCATCACTTTCTAAAGCAAAAATGTGCTTTTCATTTTTAGCTTTGGCCATTTCCAGGTATTTGGCAGCGCCACGTCCGCCATTTTCCTCATTCATAAACATGACAGCCCTTATGGTTCGCTTTGATCTTAAGCCGAGTGCCTTCAGGGCTCTCAAAACTTCTATACTTTGCATACAACCAGCGCCATCATCCTGCGCACCTTCTGCCAGATCCCAGCTATCCAAATGGCCCCCAACCGTAATAAACTCATCCGGAAAATCAGAGCCCCATATCTCTCCTACTACATTAAAGGATGAAACATCAGACAGCATTGTACTGGTTGATCGTAAATACGCTGATATTACCATTTTATTTTTTAACTGACTGCTTAACCATTCTGCGTCGTTTGTGCTAATGGCAAGGGCAGGTATTTTTGGAAAAGAATCATTGTATAAAGTAGCCCCGGTATGCGGATAATCATCAAGATTACTGGCCAAAGAACGAACCATAACGCCAAGAGCCCCATATTTTGCTGCCCTGGCCGGCCCCCTTGTACGATATACCCCACTTTCTCCATATGCCATAAATGATCTTACATAGGTTGGGTTCATCGGAAAATTATAAAATACAATCTTTCCTTTTATTCCGGCATAACCCAGGCTCTCCAATTCAGAAAAATTTTTAATTTCAATTACCGGAGCAGTAATACCCTTTGTACCCGTACCCTCAGAATTACCCAGTGCACACAGGTGCAGCTGATATTTTTTTCCGCCTTCCAGTTGAATGAATCCCTGTTCTTTTTCACCTCTTACCCACCTGGGCACCATACAGGGTTGCAGGTAAACCGTATCAGCTCCGGCATCTTTCAGCATCTTAAAAGTAGCTTCCACCGCTTTTTGTGCCTGCGGTGAGCCGCTTAAACGGGGGCCCACCTCCTTGCACAGGTAACGCAGATTTTCATACGCTGTCCCATTGGTAAGAATTTCATTAGAAATTTTTCTGATGGTAACAGAATCATCTTTTTGGGCTGTAACAAGGCCCGATAAAAAAAAAGTTAAGACGATAATGAAAAAAAATGTTTTATACATATCTGTTGTTAAGAAAACAAACTTACTGATTTAATGCAATACATGAACGGAAATAACTGTGAAAAATAATTTGGTAAATTGCAGATTAGTCTACATTTACTAAAATAATTTTCTCATGAATATAGGTATTGTATGTTACCCCACTTTTGGAGGTAGCGGTGTGCTGGCAACTGAACTTGGTAAAGCGCTTGCCGATAAGGGGCATAATATTCATTTCATAACATACCAGCAGCCGGTCAGACTTAGTGGATTTCATGCCAATATATTTTATCATGAAGTCAGGGTACCTACCTATCCGCTTTTTGATTATCCGCCTTATGAAACTGCATTGGCCAGTACCATGGTGGATGTTATCACCAATAATAATGTAGAATTATTACACGTACATTATGCCATTCCACATGCAGCAGCGGCCTATATGGCAAAACAAATTTTAGCCAAGCAGGGGAAACGGATTCCTGTTATAACAACTTTACATGGTACAGATATAACCCTGGTAGGCCGGGATAAAACGTACAGCCCCGTAGTCACTTTTTCAATGAATGAAAGTGATATACTTACTGCCGTTTCGGAAAATCTGAAAGAAGAAACATATAAGAATTTTAAAATAGACAAAGAAATTGAAGTGATTCACAATTTTGTGGATGTTAAGCGTTTTCACAGAAAACCGGTTGATGCTTTCAGAAAATTGATTTCTCCCAAGGGTGAAAAAATAATTGTACATGCCTCAAACTTTAGAAAAGTAAAAAGGGTAGAAGATGTAGTTGCCGCATTTTTACTTATTCAGGAAAAGATGCCAGCCACCTTATTATTATTGGGTGATGGGCCCGAAAGGACACATATTGAAGACAATGCCCGGAAATGTAAATCACATGACAGCATTAAATTTTTAGGCAAACAGGAGCAGATGGAAGATATTTTACCCATTGCAGACCTGTTTTTACTAACCAGTGAATATGAAAGTTTTGGATTGGCGGCATTGGAAGCCATGGCTGCAGCAGTACCGGTAATATCAACCAATGCCGGTGGTTTACCCGAAATAAATATAAATGGTTACAGTGGTTATATGAGCAATGTTGGAGACGTAAAGGATATGAGTAAAAATGCACTGCACATATTAAAAGATGATGCTACTTTAAAAACATTTAAAGCAAATGCTTTGGCACAGGCAAAAAAATTCGATATAGAGCATATTGTGCCTTTATATGAAGCCTTATATAAACGTGTGATCTAAAGTTATCTTTTCAACCACCTTTCTGGATCAATATTACTTTTTTCATCATTGATAAAAAAGTCTATAGCACCTATACCATCCAGGTTAGCAGCCGCCTTACCTATTACCTGTCCTGTTTTTATATTTTGGCCGCGTTGTACAGTAACACTTCCCAAATTACTATAGGTACTGAAATATTTACCATGCTGAATAATAACTACCTGCATATCTTCTACAAATACAATGACCGATACCACTCCGTCAAAAACAGATTTAACATTGCTGCCAATATCCGTTGCTATGGTAACTCCGGTAATATCAATAGTGCTGCCGCTTGGCAGTTGATTTTTACCATAATGCATTATGGTTACCCCTTTATCAACCGGCCAGGGAAGGGCACCTTTATTTTTAACAAAATTCTCATTTAATTCAATATTCCCTTCATTCAGCAAAACACTTTCCGGAGTTTTTTTAGTTTCCGGTTTTTTAATGGCTGGCGTAACAGGTTTAGTGCCGGTAACGGCTGGATTTGTATTCAAATTTTCTTTTGCCAGTGCAAGTCTTTTTGTTTCATCATCCTTGGCTTTTTTTAAAGCAGATTTAGTTGCATCTGTCAACGCCCTTTTAATAGCTGCATTAATTGCATTATCTACTTTTTTTATTTGCTTTTTGTAAGCCGTTAACTGTGTATTCAATTGTTTTCCCTGTTTCTTCAATTCACTCATGATCCGGTCTTTCTCCTGCTTCTGTGTTTCCAGGGTGGTCATTTCTTTATCTTTACTTTGCAGTACAACATTTTTCTTTTCTTTAATGCCTCCCAATTCATCAATTCGCTGTTTACGCAGTTCCTGTGTTCTTAAAATATTTTCACCCTGTTTCTCCCGGTAAGATCTGTAATATTTCAGATAGGCAATACGTCTTATAGCATCATTAAAACTTGCCGCAGAAAAAATAAAGTTCAAAAAATTATAACTGCCCCTGTTCTTATAGGCATAAGCCATACTTTTTGCATACTCTTCTTTCAACGTATCGAGTAATTTATTATACCGGTTTATATCCCGTTGATTAGTATAGATATTATTATCCAGTAAATTGATGTCTTTACTGATATTATCTATTATCCTGTTTTGAAGGTTTACCTTATCATTAATCAATTTCCATTGAACCAGGTTTTCTTTTGTTTTTGCTTTGTTCGTATTTAGCATTTTCTGAGTTTGCTCCATTTCTTTTTTAAGTTGTACACGCTGTCTCTCCAGTTCCTCACGGGTTTCCTGCTGTGCCATTGCTTTTATATGAAAAAAAGAAAAAACAGAAATATAGAAAATCAATTTAAACATGATCGGTAATTAGAAGTTACTCAAAAATACAATTCAAACGGTTACTATAAGCCCGTTGGTAACCAAAAGGCTGTGTATCATTTCAGTTAACGTTTACTTCCGGGTATAATTTTTAGGTATGTTAAATGAAACTGATAATACTTTGTTAAACTCATATTGTTTAAAATTCATCTGGATATCCAGTTTATTTTTTTCCGAAACTGTAATTTCCCTGTAGGTGGAAAAATTAAAACCGTTTTTATTTTCATAATCGCCATACGTCAGGTCAGCTGTCCGGTTTCTGCCAATATCCATGTCATCGAGTTTACTATGCTGTAAAGAATAATTATCGGCAGAAAGGGTAAAAAAGTTTTTAAAAAATTTTCCGGCCATCGAAAAAAGGACCTGGTTCTCTGTTTTTTTATAATACACAATATTACTATCGGTGAATACCGGATTTCCAACCAACAGATCCTGCAGGGTTTTATAATCAAATGGTATCTCTGTAACTTCCTGTAAATAATCCAGTGACCGGTATTGTACCTCCTTCAGCTGTTTATTCAGTAATATAACACTGTCTCTGGTAATAAGTGTACGGTAAATTTCAAAATTAAGGAAAGTAGCAGTAAGTGAGATCCAGATGGCACTGTCTTTTATAATCTTTACAATAGCGGTAACATCAGGTTGCTTGCCCTTACTATCCTGGTATTCTACTTTTATTTTGGCATTAAAGGTCTTAAAATCTATATAATTCCTGTTTAAATTATCTATGGTCCTCTTTATCATCAATAAAGAATCTTTTCTTGATTGTTCAGCCATAAGAACTGATGTGGTATCCTTTGGGGAAATGGCTTTATTAATTTTTTTTACCGTTTTACAACTAAAAAGTGAAAGGATCAGAATAGAAAAAATACAGAGCGGAATTATGTACTTCATTACTTTTTGCTGGTTATATTTTGTTATTTAATACCGGTATGACCAAAACCGCCATCTCCTCTTAATGATTCATTTAGCTGTGGCACTAAATTCAATGCTGCTTTTTCTGTTCTTGCAATAACCATCTGTGCTATCCGGTCCCCGTGATTTACCGCCTGGGGGATATTACTGAGATTTATCAGGATAATTTTTAATTCCCCACGGTAATCAGCATCAACTGTCCCCGGTGAATTTAAACAGGTAATTCCCTGTTTTAAAGCCATTCCGCTTCTTGGTCTTATCTGAGCTTCATAGCCACCGGGTAATTCAATAAACAAACCGGTAGATATTAATTTACGTTCTAAAGGTTTCAACGTTAAGGGTTCATTAAGATTAGCTCTGATATCCATTCCGGCAGATCCGGGTGTTGCATATTCCGGTAATGGATTTGATGAAGTATTTACAATATTAACCTGTACTGTATACATAGCGGCAAAGTTAATAATGTAGAAAGGAAATTAAGCAAGAAAAGGTTTTTTAACAATACCTGTTTCAACTAAGTAATTCGGCAACCTGTAAATATTTCTTCTTTCTATAACAGTCAATTTATTTCAGTTTACATAAATAAACCCCATTGGTCATATCTTTTCCTTAAATAAGTACCAACCGTTGCTTTAGAAATGCGCTTGCTGTTAATAATCACTCTCCCCATTTATATAAAATCTGCCGGCAAATATATTGCAGGGCTAAATCTTATATCCGTTGTTTGACTAAAATTAAACCCGGTTTCTAAAAATCCGGGTGTTGATTTGCTTTTATTTTATATTAATCCAAGTAAAACCGTTGCGTAAGCTTTCAATCCTTCTTCCCGGCCAACAAATCCTAAGTGTTCTGTAGTGGTTGCCTTTATTGAAATATCGTCCAATGTAATTTTTGCGATGGCCGCAATGGTTTGTTGCATCTGCAAAACATATGGCTTTATTTTAGGGGACTGCAGACAAAGGGTACTGTCAATATTGATTACTTTGTAGCCTTTTTCAGTAACCAGATCAATACATTTTTTAAGCAATATTTTACTGTCAATATTTTTAAAAGCCGCATCGGTATCAGGAAAATGAACACCAATATCTCCAAGGGCCAAAGCGCCGAGTAAGGCATCACAAATGGCATGCAGCAAAACATCAGCATCACTATGACCCAAAGCACCTTTGGTATGCGGTATTTTAACACCTCCTAACCATAATTCACGGCCTTCTGTTAACTGGTGAAAATCAACACCTGAACCAATTCTGTATGCCATTTATTGATTTATTCTGTAAATATCCGCATTTTGATTGATTCTAAAAACAAAAAAGCGCCGGGCCCGGGGCCTGACGCTTTTTTACATAAAAAAAACATTTTTATTTTGCACCTCCCATTTCAAATACTAAACCAAAACGATACGTATTTGATAAAGGATTACGGTTTGTTCCACTTCCGTTTGCAAAAACATAAGCGAAGTTTAAAGCGGCAATATTATATTTTATTGTTGCTCCTACTGTAAAATATTTTCTGTTTCCCTTGTTGGCATTTTCGTAAAAATAACCGGCCCTGAAACCAAATTGGTTATTATAAAAGTATTCAGCCCCTACAGAAAGATTTATTTCCTGAATCTCTTCACTGAATCCGCCAACACCGCCACCTTCACCACCAAATGATTTGATCCAGCTGCTGGCAACACCAGTGTTACGGTATTTAAGTAAAGCTGCGGAATTATTAGCTAATGTAGCGCTATCCGTTCCACTCTGCAAAACAGGAGGTGTTGGTACCAATAGTTTATTTAGATCCAAACCAAATGTAATTTTATTTGCCTCATCAAACACCTTGGTATAAGCCAAACCTAAACCTATGTTTGCAGGAATAAAATCTTTTTGAGTGGCATCACTTGAATAAGAGATCTTAGAACCTAAATTACTTAGGGTTACACCCCAGTTCAAACCTTGTCCATTTTCTTTGGCACCATGGTGATAAAAGTGAATATCCCCTGCAACCGAAGATCCAGCCTTATACGTACCTGTATTAAAAGTACCACTGGCCAAATTTGAATTAATGTATCTGATTGCGATTCCTAAGGAATTTTTATTGGATAACTTCCTGGAATAACCCAGATCAACAGCCATTTCCCTTGGATTATATAACTGAAGGTCATTGCCATTTTGATCAGTAAATTGTATCTGGCCAAGTTTAAAATATCTTAAAGAAGCAGATATAGCCTGTTGATCATCAATTTTGTAAAACCCTGCTAAAGAAGCTAAAAACACATCATTAACGGATAAGTCCCTTAACCAAGGAGAATAGTTCACAGCTACCCCAAATTTGCTGGTTGCAAACGGTGTTCTGGCAATGTTGGCATAGTTGGCGTTGGCATCTGGCGACATTGCAATACCGACATCTCCCATACCTGCACTGCGGGTATCGGGTGTAATACGTAAAAACGGAACAGCAGATGTTACGACGTTTATTTGGCTCTGGGCATAAGATACAGTTATTGTTCCTCCCAGTAACATAACTAAGGCAGTTAGTTTCAAAGTTACTTTTTTCATGCGTTTGATTTTGTCTTGGTTAGGTAGACTTACCTCTATAAGCGTTAAGTTTAATGGTTGTAATCTGTTGTAAAAATAATAGATTTATTGAAATGAACAACTAAATTATAAAATCTTGTTAAAAAATCGAAAAAGAACTCTTTTCAAAGATAGTGGCTTTTACATCAGAAAATACCCATGAACGGGGAAATTCCATTAATTGACCAGTTTTAAGGGTTAAATTTCACTTTTTACCTGTTTTCTTTCTTTCCAATTCTCAATAACGATTTGAGTTGCAGTTTATTGCCGAAACGTTCATTTCAAAAAATGAGCACATTATTTCATCGTTAAAAACTGTTGCCAAAAATATAACTTTAGTAAGAAACAGATCAATTTTTATTGAAATAAACAATTCGATATTTATTATCCTTTACTCTTTATTGAATGCAAGATTAAAACTCTTGTTTATATTAACCAAAAAAAATTATTAAAATTTTTCATTCCCAATCTGATAAATCAGGATTATTTAATCAGCCTGCTGTTCTCTTAGACTATCGAAAATAAAGGATTTCAGGATCCATTATTTATCAGTTACGCCATTTTTTAACAGGGTTGTTCATTTTTTTTAAAGCCGATTTTCAAAACGCTGCCTTGATGCCGTATCTCCTTTCAGTAATTATTCAAAAAAAGGTATAGCCGTCTTAAAGAAGTATTGTCATTAAAATTTAACATGGCAAAACAAAATCCAATTATTGGCAAAGCTAAAGCTGTAATAACTGGGTTTTTTGGTATAATTTAAAGATTATATTAACCCTATATTTTTTATTACAGGTTCATAATCCTGGATGAGACTAATAAACGGGTTCTGTTTTTAAACTTTGTTTGAACATATAGAAAATCACTAAAAACCCCGTAAATCGGAATTATTTTCCATAATTGGGTTTTTAACTTAAAAAAATACGTTTAATTATTTCCATATCGCTTAAAGTATTTATATTCGCAGCCAGTATAACCTCATAGACAATAATAAAGAAAACCTTTCGTTAAACAATTCGATAAACGAATGAATATGAATAAACTATTTTCCGGTAAAAATGTGTTGATCCTGATGATTGCGGCTATTTCTTTAACGGCCTGTAAAAAAAGCGGATCTAAAAAAAGCGGCAAATCGTCAGCCACCGGCTGGAATTATGATGATAAGAACATGGGTAATTTTCATGTTTCTAAAGTTAAGTACCCAAAAGCCGGACCCGGATTGGTATTTGTTCAGGGTGGCTCATTTGTAATGGGTGCTAAAGATGAAGATGTTATGGGAGACTGGAATAATATTCCACGCCGTATAACTGTACCTTCTTTTTTTATAGATGAAACAGAAGTATCCAATGTTCACTATCGTGAATATTTATATTGGCTTGAGAATACATTTTCCAATGATACCAATATACTAAACAAGGCTTTACCTGATACACTGGTATGGCGTGAAGAATTAGCTTATAATGAGCCATATGTGGAGTATTACTTCCGTTTCCCCTCTTATAATTATTACCCTGTTGTTGGGGTTAGCTGGCGTCAGGCACATGATTTTTGTATTTGGAGAACGGACAGGGTAAATGAACTTAACCTGCAGAGTAAAGGTTATTTGAAAAAAGATGCCATTAAAAGAGAAATGAAAGGTGCCGGAGCGGAAGGTTCTTTTAACACCGAAACTTATTTAATGGCTCCTGATATGATCCAGGGAAGAAATAAACCAAAAAAATCTGTTCTGAAAGACGTAAACGGTAAACCCAGATCTACAGTACGTATGGATGATGGAATTTTGAATATGGGATACCGTCTTCCTACAGAAGCAGAATGGGAATATGCTGCTTATGGCATGTTGGCCCAAAACCCATCTCCGCGTAAAAAAGAAGGCAAAAGTGGAGAAGAATTATTTTCTAACCAGCAAATATATTCATGGAGTAATAATCCAAACGGCTTACGTGATAACCGGCGTGGTGGCTGGCAGGGGAAATTTTTAGCCAACTTTAAACGTGGAAGTGGTGATAATATGGGAGTAGCCGGTGGATTGAATGACCGTGCTGCAATACCAGGAAATATTAAATCTTTCTACCCCAATGCATTTGGTTTATATAATATGAGTGGTAATGTAAGCGAGTGGGTTGGAGATGTATACAGGCCAATGACCCCTACTGATGGAGAAGATTTTAACTACTTCCGTGGTAATAAATTTCAGAAATATTATAAAAATTCCGGCGGAGAATATGAAAGAGACAGTATGGGCCGTTTAAAAAAAGTGGATATCTCGGATGAAGAAGTAAAAAACCGGTCTAATTACCAAAAAAATGACGTAATTAATTATCTGGATGGAGATTCTTCCAGTGGTGTAACATATGGTTATGGCATTTCTTCCTTAATCAGTGATCGTTCAAGGGTCATTAAAGGTGGTAGCTGGAATGACAGGCCCTATTGGTTATCTCCTGGGACCCGCCGGTTTATGGAAGAAGATCAGTCTGCCAGTACTGTTGGTTTCCGTTGTGCACAAACTTATTTAGGCCCTCCTGAAGGACCCGGCTTTAAAGAAGGTAACATTTTTGGAACCCGTAAACAAAACTCCCGTAAAGGCAAAAAGAAATAATAATCCTTTAAGTTATTAAAAGACCTCTCCTTCTGTTGAGAGGTTTTTTTGTACCTTTTATTCCGTACTTCCTGTTAATTTTGGCATATGCAAATACAACAGTTATATGATCTATACCTGAAATACCCCTCCATACAGACTGATACAAGGAAGATAAAAGAGGGTGATTTATTTTTTGCTTTAAAAGGGCCAAATTTCAATGGTAATCATTTTGCAAACCAGGCCATAGCGGGTGGTGCTGCTTATGCCATTGTTGATGAAGAAATAAAAGAATGGAATGACAGAACTATAAAAGTAGAGGATGTATTAAATACATTACAGGAATTAGCCGGATACCACCGGAGACAGTTTGCTCTGATCCCTGGTCAAAAATGGATTCCTTTTATTGCTGTAACAGGCAGCAATGGTAAAACCACATCAAAAGAATTAATCCATGCCGTTTTATCAACTACCTATAAAACATATTCAACAGAAGGGAACCTGAATAATCATATTGGTATTCCGTTAACCCTTCTAAAAATTAAACCGGATGCAGAGATTGCTATAATTGAAATGGGAGCCAATCACCAAAAAGAAATAGAAGGCTATTGTACGTATACCATGCCAACACATGGAGTTATTACAAACTGCGGAAAAGCCCACCTGGAAGGATTTGGAGGTGAGGAAGGGATACGAAAAGGCAAAGGTGAATTATATGATTATTTAAAGGCCAATAACGGATCTGCTTTTGTAATGTGGGACTACGATTATTTACAAAAAATGAGTGCTGGCATTACCGAAATTATAACCTATGGTACACAAGGCGCATCAATTACCGGAAAAATAAAAAACAGTACCAGATTTCTGGAAGTTTCAATAACTAAAGGGGCCGATTTAGAAACAATAAATACAAAGATGGTGGGTGAATATAACCTTCCGAATGTATTATTAGCAGTTGCCATAGGTAAGTATTTTAATGTAGAAGTTGAAAAAATAAGATCCGCTTTAGAAAATTATATACCATCCAACAGCCGGTCACAATTAATTGAAAAAGGCAGTAACAGGATCATTTTAGATGCCTATAATGCAAATCCCAGCAGTATGAAAGCGGCAATAGAAAACTTTGCAAAAATGTCAGCCCTTTCCGTAAAAGACAGTGAGGGTACTGATAAAGTACTTATCCTAGGGAATATGATGGAATTGGGACCCGAAAGTGTACAGGAGCATCAGTCTTTAATTGATCTTATCAATACTTATAAGTGGAAAAATGTGGTGCTGGTTGGTGGAGATTTTAATAAAGTAAAACACCCGTTTTTGAATTTTGATAACTCAGTACAGGCTCAAGAATGGTATCAGCTTCAAAAATTTCAGCATACTGATATATTGATAAAAGGATCCCGAAGTACACAAATGGAAAAAGTATTGGAATAAAAATTGATTCTCCAAACCAGCGAAGACTGAGGGATTCGTCCCGATATATCGGGACAATAGAGTTTCCCCAATACACGCTTTCTCCCGATGCATCGGGACTCCTTTAGCCATCCTGCCCTAAACGGTTTTTTATTAAAGTCTCTATGTAAACTTTGCTCTTCATTTTTTTAATGGCCTTTTCCCTTTTTAAAGCTTCTGTTCTGTTTTCTAACATTTCGAAATAAACCAATCGCCATGGCCTTTTGGTAGCCGTGTATTTGCTATTTCCCTCATCATGTTTACT
>JANOGE010000260.1:0-2013 GCA_031414035.1 Chitinophagaceae bacterium
TCAGCGGTTCAAAATTCCGTTTTGAGCCCGATCCTTATCCCAAACAAAATTTATTTTACCGCAGCGATAATGCCACCCTTGCGGCATTGGGTGTGCCGGCACATACCATTTCCACATCAAAAATGGAAGAGGCGCCAAATAATGAACCCAATTACCATAAGCAAAGCGATGAGATAGCAACACTTGATATGAAAAATATGGCCGAGATCATTAAGGCCATTGCGTTAAGCAGTAAGACTATTGTGAGCGGGAAGGATACGCCAACGAGGGTGGAGAAGGAGAAGTAACCTTACACATCAACCGGCAACATTATATTTTAAGTATGCTTCAAACATCTTTCCCGGTTGTTTTAAACCTGCCGCAAATTTTACTTTAAAAAACTTTAAAAAATATCAAACTAATTTTTTAAATTTAGAAATGGAATCCGTAACTCTAAAAGTATTATTCCATCGTAACCAGGAATGTATTGGCATTTTTTTTGCCAAAAGCACTTCATTAGAAAAAATCATCCGCAGGCAGCCCGATGTAAAATGGAGCCAGACCAATACCTGCTGGTATGTGCCGCTTACTGAAGTTGCATATAGCTTATTATTACATGATTTAAAAGAAAACGCTAGTGTAGACCATACATTACTTAAAGCGTACTTAGAAAAGAAAATAAAAGTACAAACTACTTTACCTGAAAAAAAACAGGCAGATCAAAAACAAACAGCAGCTATAATAATAAAACCTGCTGTTGAAACTGCTGCTTTGCAATTAAGCAACGAAAATTTACAGGCATTACAGGATTTTATTGAAACATTAAAGCTTAAATCTTACAGTTCCTCTACCATAAAAACCTACCGTAATGAGTTTATGCAGCTATTGCAGCTTCTTAAAAACAAACCGGTAGATAGCTTAACTGTTGCCGATTTAAAACGATACATGGTATTTGCCATGGAAAAGCAGGGCATTAGTGATAACACTGCCCACAGCAGATTAAATGCCCTGAAATTTTATTTTGAACAGGTATTGGGCAGGGAGAAATTTTTTTGGGATATACCAAGGCCCAAGAAGCCAACCCTTTTACCTAAACTATTGAATGAGGAGGAGATACGAAAACTTTTCAATGCACTGATTAATAAAAAACACAAAGCCATGCTTTTTACAGCTTACAGTGCCGGGTTGCGGGTAAGTGAAATTGTACACTTAAAAATTGCGGATATAGACAGTAAACGCATGCAGATATTTATTGCCTGTGCAAAGGGTAAAAAAGACCGTTATGTAAATTTGAGTCCGGTTTTGCTGGATATTTTAAGAAAATATTTGAAGGAATATAAGCCGGTGCCCATCAAATATTTATTTGAATCGGAGCAAACTATGGGTGCATACCCAACCAGAACTGTACAACAGGTATTTACCAATGCCAAAAATAAAGCAGGTATAAAAAAAGAGGTAGGTGTGCATAGTTTGCGGCACAGTTTTGCAACACACCTGCTGGATAAGGGAACTGATATCAAATATATTAAAGATCTGCTAGGTCATTTTAATATAAAAACTACAGAGCGATACCTGCATGTAAGTAAAAAACAACTGGTTAATATTATAAGTCCCTTTGATGATTTATGGAATAATGAACAGATAGACTGGTAAGCAATAGTAATTAATTTATGTTTTTACCAAATAAAGCATTAATTTAAGATTTAATAAAAATAGGCTAACAAGTTATGTGACTGAGGGATGGCACTACCATATTTAAAAAAGTAAATCTCACATATTAAAAAATATCATAAATGTCATTGGCGCAATAAACAATACAAAATGTATAACACTAAAGTATTGAAGATCAATGTAGATATTTTTTATTGACATCGCCTAATAACATCAATACACCCGTTATATGCAACCAATCCGTTGAATTTATGCGAACGTTTACCCAAGCGATCGTTTTGCAGAGGCAAGTACTACTATTAAGCTTTAGTGCATGCACGGCCGCCCCCGTCAGAAGTTCCCTGATTGAACTTTGCGAACGTC
>JANOGE010000261.1:0-15564 GCA_031414035.1 Chitinophagaceae bacterium
GGGCTCACCATTAGTGCACCAGTAAAAATTACCAAATGGTGGAACAGTATTAATAATGTCAACCTGGTATATAACACGCTGAATGGGTTCATTGCACAAACAAATATCAACTCATCCTACTTTAATGCAATTCTTTCTTCCAACAATTCATTTACGTTGCCAAATGGTTGGGCAGCCGAGTTAAACCTAAACTTTAGTAATGGCAGTAATAATGGCGTGCTGAATGACAGAGCCATTTATGGAATTGCTGCCGGGATGCAAAAAACAGTTTTGAAAAGTAAAGGCACCCTTCGCTTTGCTGTAACAGATATCTTATATAAAACCTGGCCCAGGCTATATAGCCGCTTTGCCGATTACCGGGAGGATATGAATGTGTACAGGGATACCAGGGTGGCTACAATGAGTTTCACTTACAGGTTTGGAAATAATAAAGTACAGGCCGCAAGAAAAAGAACCACTTCATCGGATGAAGAAAGAAGAAGGGCTGGTGGCAATTGATTATGAAAATACGTGAGGGTATATCATAATCTGTAAAGATGCGGTAGCAGCCGTGCCGCCGGGCTTTAAACGGCGGCATATTTTGGTTATTGTAAACAAAGTTGGTGAAAATGAATTTATATAAGTATGGTTTTTTTAAATGAACAGTATTTATAAAAAATCCTTTATTGTTTTAAACGGTGAGTGTTTAGTAAAGTCGTGCCGCCGGACTATAAACGGCGGCCAATTTTGATACGAATTGTATGAGATTTATTAGAAAATATTTTTTAAAATATCTTATAATGAATAGTAAACAACAATATTTTTAATCATAAAAAAACAAAAATCATGAAAAGGTTTGTCGCAATTCTATTTTTTACAATGACTTTGAACAGTATATTAAATGCACAAAAAACTGGAAGACAATTAAAGCAAATTGTAATTTCCAATCAAAACCCGAAAATTAAAATTGAAGTGGATAGTGCTTTAAGTTTTATAGGCTCGGTATCCTTTAACGTAGATACTATAGGTGTAGCAGAGGAATATATTTTCGGAGAGATAAAAAATGGCAAACTAAGTAGAATTTTCATCACACATTTTGAATATTTTTTACCTCAAAATAAATTGAAGTTTAACTATCCCCGTTTCCGAATGGCAACAATCGGAAAGCAGGAGTATTTACATCAAATTTTCTTTGGAAAGGATTTTGAATTATTTAAAATAAAAGAATTATCAGAATTATTTAAATCCAAGGGCCTTGAGGTTGAGGCAGACTGGATGATGAATCGTTATGTCAGAGCTGTTGATACAGACAAAAAACATGAAATGATTTTGTTTTACCTGGAACCGGGCAGCCTAGTGGCTGAGGAAATTAAAGCTGAAGCCGAAAAAGCTGACCCAAGAGAAAAAACAACTAACAAATGGCAAAAGGCATTAACGGAAAGAGCAAATGCAGTCTTTAGAGTTATAGAGGAGTAAGCAAAACCTTTTCTGTTGATAACGTAAACCGATTTATAATCTGTAAATACAGTCTCTTGTGAATGTAAAAATTGCCGTCGGGCTTAAAACGACTGCATATTTTAAAAACTAAAATGGCAACCGGTTTTCAAGCAGGTGGTATTTTAAAGGAGGCCGATAATTAAGAAACCAGACCTGGAGTAAAATAACTGAAGTTCAGCAACTCCATGTTTAATTTAAAATGAATTTATGCCTTATTTGAAAAGAACAATTGTGCAAATATTTTTTCTGTTTGTAGCCCTTGGTAATTTAAAAGGACAAGGACAAACTTCTGTACAATATGGCAACAACAAAGAAGCAGGGAAATTTAAGAATGTTAATGGCATAAGACTCTATTATGAAATTTACGGGGAAGGGAAACCGTTAATATTTCTTCATGGAAATGGAGGTTCTATAGGAAGTGCTGGGGATAAAATTGACTATTATAAAAAGTATTTTAAAGTAATCGCAATTGACAGCAGGGGGCACGGAAAATCAATTGACACAGTTTCAAAGGAACTAACCTATGTGCAAATGGCTCATGATATTAATGTTTTATTAGACTCCTTAAAAATTGACAGCGCTTTTGTTTCGGGACAAAGTGATGGAGGGATTTTAGGGCTTTTGCTTGCAATACATCACCCAGACAAAATAGCCAGGCTTGTAACATTTGGTGCAAATATTTTTCCGGGAAATAAAGCCGTATTTAATGAAATTAATGAATTGATAACGGGTACAGTAAAAACATCTAAAGATTTTTATAAAATACGGCTTTACAATTTAATGATTTATCAGCCCAACATCAGTGAGAAAGAACTGCAAAAAATTACCTGTCCTGTACTTCTCATCACCGGCGACAGAGACGCTATAAGGCTTGAACATTCTTTAAAGATATTTTATACTATTAAAAATTCAAATCTTTTTGTAATGCCGGGTGCAACGCACTTTGGCTCTTATGACAAACCTGATCTCTTTAATAAAGTTGTATCAGATTTTTTAAATAAACCTTTTTCAAAAACATCAACACTTGAAATTATGACGGGTGGGCATTAACTGCTGAAAGCTTGCCGCAGGATATAAAATGACGGCACTTTTTAAATTATTAAAAACTAAATAAAGCATATGAAAAAAATATCTATCCTTGTTATTGCGCTGTCATTGGTTTTCTATTCTTTTTCACAGGATACCAAACCATTAACGGCTCCACAACAAACCAATAACGGAAAACCCGCCGATACCAAGCCTGGCCCCAAACCTTATAAAGACGTAATAACCGATAAAGCAAAAACCGATGATGGGTTTTTTACAGTACACAAAGTAGAGGATAAATATTATTTTGAAATTGCCGATTCATTGATTGGCAGGGAGTGGATGGTAATAGTACGTACCGCCAAAACAAGTAATGGCATTGGCTATGGTGGCGAAGAAAGCAACCGGCAGACCTTGCGTTGGGAGAAGGGGCCCGACAATAAAGTGTTATTACGGTCAGTTACCTACTTTAATGTATCAACAGAGGAAAGCCCAATCAGCCTTGCTGTAAAATCGTCTAATTCCGAAGCTATTGTTGGTTCGTTCGATATAAAGGCATTTTCAAAAGATTCCACAGGCGTGGTGCTGGATGTTACAGATTACATCAAAGGAGAAAGCCCGGTTTTTTCCGTTTCACAGTCATTCAAAAGGGGCAACTTACTTGCGGCGCTAATACCCGAAAGAAGCTTTATTAACTATATAAAGTCATTTCCTTTAAATACAGAAATACGCACTACCAAAACATTTGCATCTGCCCCCCCTGCACCTGCTGCTTCACAAAATCCGGGTCCAAATATTCCCGATGCTGCTAATGTAGGGATTATAACACTTGAATTAAATACATCGTTGGTAATGCTTCCAAAAATACCCATGAAAAGAAGGTTTGCAGATGAAAGGGTTGGCTATTTCAGCAATGGCTATAATAATTATGCATTGGATGCACAACGCACCGAGAGTGAAACCTTTATCAGAAAATGGCGGCTTGAACCCAGGCCAGAAGATATACCTAAAATGAAAAGGGGCGAACTGGTTGAGCCAATAAAACCAATTGTTTATTATATAGATCCAGCTACGCCGCTAAAATGGCGCAAATATTTAAAGCTGGGTATTGAAGACTGGAGCAAAGCATTTGAAAAAGCAGGGTTTAAAAATGCCATCCTGGCAAAAGATTTTCCGGAAAATGATCCTACTGTAAGCCCTGAAGATGTACGCTTTAGTATGATACGCTATTTTGCTTCAGATATCGCCAATGCTTATGGCCCTCAAACGTATGACCCCCGAAGTGGTGAAGTGATTCAAAGCCATATTGGCTGGTATCATAACATCATGCAGGTACTCAGAAACTGGTATCTCATTCAGGCTTCCCTGTCCGATCCCCGTGCCAGAAATGTAAAATTTGATGATGAATTAATGGGAGAGTTGATTCGTTTTGTTGCATCGCATGAAATAGGGCACACACTTGGCTTGCTCCACAATTTTGGTTCGTCATCAACAGCACCGGTAGAGAAACTTAGAGATAAAGCCTGGGTGGAAGCCAATGGTCATACTCCATCCATTATGGACTATGCCAGGTTTAACTATGTGGCACAACCCGAAGATAATATTAGTACCAAAGGATTATTCCCAAGGGTTAATGATTATGATGACTGGGCCATTGAATTTGGGTATAAACCTGTTTTAGATAAAAATGAATATGAAGAAAAGGCAATTGTAAATGAGTGGGTTAAAGAAAAAATGAAAAACAAACGATTGCTTTACCTGCGGCAACATAGCCCCGCCATACACCCGGGATACCCCGACCCCCGTGCACAAAACGAAGACCTGGGTGATAATGCCATGAAAGCAGGTGACTATGGCATTAAAAATTTGAAACGCATTTTACCCAATCTGCCACAATGGTTAAAAGAAAATGGGGAAGAATATGGACAGGTGGATGAAGTGTACAATGAGTTAAGAACACAATTTATAAGGTATGTTAACCATGCGGCTGCAAATATCGGTGGCTTTTATGAAACGCCCCGTACGATGGACCAGGATGGCGCTGATGTAATTGTTCCTGTTCCCAAAGCTATTCAGCAGGAAGCAATGGCCTTTTTACAAAAACATTTTTTTGCAACGCCTGCCTGGTTGTACGATTTTAAAATACTGAAACAATTTAATCATGACCAGGTGGTGGATGAAGCCCGGTCCATGCAGGATAATATCATGAATAACCTTTTTAATACAGGAAGGTTTGCCCGGTTTATTGATAATATGGCACAACAGGGCAGCAGTACTTATACACTGGACGAATTTGTTACTGATGTAAGGAAAAATACCTGGGCTGATTTGTATGCTAAGAAATCTCCTGATTGGTATCAGCGTAATTTTCAAAAGATATTTGTAGAAAAAATAGCTGCTATTATTAAAACCCCCGCTACGGTAAGTTTCCCTCCCGCCTTAAACGTTGATAATCCAAGAAGGTATTTTAGTAAATATTTAGTAGGGCAAATGGATGTGGCAAAGTCTGATGTATTATCTGCTTTAAAAGGAGCATTACGAAGTTTAAGGAGCGATATTAAAGCAGCATTGCCATTGGTAAAAGACAATACCACCAAATACCATTACCAGGATGTGCTGGAAAGGATTGATGGGATTTTGGAACTTAAAAAATAAAAACCAAACTATATGACTATTAGTAAACAAAAAACAACAACCGTAAGTATAATATGCTGTCTGCTGTTTATCCTTAACATGCTGCCATTGGCAGGCTTTAGCCAGTCAAAAGACATAAAAAAAATGCTGGCTGTTTTCCGGGAGGAAGAGAGAACCTGGAGCAGCGGCGATATTGAAGGCTATGTTAACCTCTATGCACCGGAAGATTCTACCCGGATGATATTAAGCAAAGGGGCAGCTTACGGCAAGGCAAACATCCTTGCCTTTTACAAAAAATACTGGCCTAAAGAAAAAATGGGAACACTGAAACTGGATGGGGAACAGTTTGAAAAACTATCGAGTAAGTTTAATTATGTAACCGGTTATTTTCATGTTAGTTACCCCGATGGTAAAAAGATAGATGGCCGCTATTCCAGCTTAATGAAAAAAGTAAAAGGTAAATGGTATATATACACCGACCATTCCGGGTAATAAAATTATGTCACTTAGTAAAATATATTGTATGAAAACAGTAATGATTTTATGTTTATTGGTAATTAGTAAGGAATCTTTTTCAACTGATACACTTGGTAATTTTCAATTGAAGATGAATTTTAGTGTAGGGTATAAAACTATTTATTGTACTGATAATGCAAGACCATTCTTTTCAGAACCGAATACCGGGCGACCTCTCCGGCTAATGGTTTGGTATCCGGCAAAATCAGTGAAAGGGCAAAAGACAATGAATTTTGGAGATTATTTTTCGCAAGGGCCATCTGATACTACATATAACAGGTATTTTCGGTTGTTGAACAATAATGAAATTTCAACTTTAAACCGGCAATATTTTGCTCCGGATAGTTTAAAATTAGTTGAGGATCTTAAGCAAAAGTCAACTTATAGTATTGCAAACGCAGCAACCAGAAATGGCAGATACCCGGTTATTTTATATTGTTTGGGATTAAATGATTACCAGCAGGAGAATACAATTCTCTGTGAGTACCTGGCCAGTCAGGGTTATATTGTTATAACAGTTCCGCAAATCGGCAGGAGTTTTGACAAACCCAGGCTTACCTTAACCAGAGAGGATTTAGAGTTACAGAAAAGCGATTTTGAATTTGTCTTACATCATATCCGGCAATATATTAAAAGTGCAGATATTGCTAATGTAATTGCAGTAGGTCACAGTTTTGGCGGACTCACAGCATTTTCATTATCATTAAATGAAGCCAATAATATCAAAGCGGTTGTCAGCCTTGATGGTGCCAATACTGTTGCAAATGGCATAAAGCTTCTTAAAGAAGCAAGTGCAAACCCATATTTAGCCAAATGTCCACAGTTGAATTTTTATAAAACAAAACCTCCTGTTTTCAATTTGTCTTTTACTGATTCATTAATTAATGCAAAAAGATTAAATATTGGCATACCTAAAGCTACTCATTTTGATTTTCAGAATTGGCCTGTCTATTTGAAATTGGCTGGAATGGAAGATAAACGAGCAGGAGGCTTAAGGACAACAGATGAAGCTATTGAAATTTATTTTTCTGCCTGCCTTATAATTAAGGAATTTATTTCAAAAGCATTAAATAAAAAATTGGATAATTCAGTTTTAAACATGCCAGCAATAACTGTTGCTAAAGATTACCAGGTCAATTATAATAAGAATCAAAATGATTATTAACTAAAATTAAACCTGTAAAAAATAATACAGTGTCTGTTGAACTGCAATATTAGATGGCAGCTATTTCATTTTAATGAAAAAAAATAAAAGGCAAATGGTATATATATACCGACCACTCAGGTTAAAAAACAATTTTTGTTATGAATAGAAAAAAATTTTTAGCTCTAACGGCTGCCCTCTTTGGCAGCGCCAAATGGTTAAGTGCATCAACATTTTTACAGCCGGAGTTGCATTATTTTAAAGATGATGGCATTGTGCCCAACAGTAAATACCCGTTACTGCTTTACAAAAATGCATTTACGCAAAGAGGAGAAGAAGGCGCTGTATGGCTGGAGCAAAAATTTCTTTCCAACAACTGGCACAACTCCTGGCGCAATGGGGTATTCACTTTTCAGCATTACCACAGCATTGCACATGAAGTGCTGGGTATTTACAGCGGTGAGGTAAATGTTTTACTGGGTGGCGATAAGGGAAAGCTGGTAAAAGTAACCGCCGGTGATATTATTGTAATACCCGCCGGTGTGGGGCATAAAAATTTAGGAGATAACAACCTGGGTGTGGTAGGTGCTTATCCCAAAGGTATGCCGGTAGATATTTTAAGGGCAGCACCCGGCGACAGGCCGCAGGCGGATAAAAATATTGCAGCAGTGCCTTTGCCGGATAATGACCCGCTGCTGGGTAGTGGGGAAGATGTGATTAAAATCTGGGATAAATAAAAAGAATGTATGCAGATAAGAAATACTGTCTGTATTGTTTTCGTTTTTTTATTCTGCCAACAAAAGGTAAGTGCACAAAATCTATGGCCCTTAAAAGAATGGCCGGTTTCCACACCTGCATTGCAGAAAATGAATGCAAATGTGCTGCAGGCATTTGATATCGAAATTGCCGATGGAAAATTCGGGAATGTAGATGAAATGCTGGTTACCCGGCATGGAAGTATTGTCTATCAAAAAAAATATCAGCACGGCTATGATAAGCTGTATGGTGAGCAGGCCAAAAAGGAAGGCGGGTTAAACCATTTTCCGTTGGGTGGCCCCTATAACTATTACAATGCCTGGTGGCATCCTTATTATCATGGCAGCCAACTGCACAGCCTGCAATCTGTTACCAAATCGGTAGTATCTGCCGTTATAGGGACTGCTGTTGCCCGAAATGAATTTCCGGATTTATCTACAACGGTGCTCAGTTTTTTTGACACTACTCAAGTAAAAAATATTGATGCCCGCAAAAGAAGAATGGCCATCCGCCACCTGCTTACCATGACAGGTGGATTTGAATGGGAAGAATGGAATTCAGTTGAAGACCCAAATAATGATTGTTTTAAAATGGAAGGTTTATTTGATTGGGTACAATATGTTATAGACAAGCCCATGGTAGCCGAGCCGGGGCAAAAATTTACATACAGCAGCGGTGGTACGCAATTACTTTCATACGTCTTTAGAAAGGCAACCGGAAAAGATATTGAAGAATATGCTGTTGAAAATCTTTTCAAACCTCTTGGTATTGACCAGCATTATTGGAAACGTACACCCACCGGTCTTGCAGATACGGAAGGTGGTTTGTATTTGAAAGCATCAGACATTGCCAAAATTGGCTACCTGTATTTAAGAGAGGGAAACTGGAATGGCAGGCAGCTTGTAACGGCTGATTGGGTTAAAGCATCTGTCGCTCCATCTGCTTCTATTAATCAAACTATGAAATATGGATATAAATGGTGGTTGATACCGTATGGGCCCGATAAAACAAAATATGCCTGGTGTTGCCGTGGCTTTGGCGGGCAATCAGTCGTTATTATTCCGGAATATGATATGGTAGCCGTTTTTACCGGATGGACAATTATTGAAGGCGATCCCAGTCTGGATGTACCTGAAATAATAAAAAGGATAGTAAATGCTGTTTTGGATAAATGATAATATTATAAGATAGGTAAAATTATTTTCTCTTTTTGCTTTACTGGCGTATATATTTTCCTTTTAATAATTTCCTGGCCGCCTTTGGTTTCAACAGAAAGTATTTCTTCAACCGAAAAAATATCTTTTATCATATAGCCCAATGAATAAAGCCAACGCATTTTTAAAGTTGCTATCAATTGTAGAAGAAAGTTGTATTCAGGAATTCTAATAGAAACTTGTTTGGTTTCCAGATATATTATTCTGTTTACGGTAAGAATTCCCATTTCCTTTTAAAAATACAACTTGTCAATTCCTGCTTATTTTGAAAAGTTTATTGCAAATTTATTTTTTGACTATAATAATAGTCATACGTTTGTTTAGAAATTATTTGTATGATTAAACCGTTAACAAAGGCCGAAGAACAGGTAATGCACGCAATCTGGAAACTTAACAAGAGTTTTTTAGGTGATATACTGCAAGAACTGGAGTACCTGCAAGCCCAGCGAACAACAATAGCAACCGTAATTAAAGTACTGGTAGAGAAAAATTTTGTGGGGGTTAAAGTAAAGGGCCGCAACCACCAGTATTATCCGTTGATTTCAAAAGAAGCCTATTCAAAAGCAACCATTACCAATATGGTAGAAGGATATTTTGATGGCTCGTATAGCAATGTACTTTCCTTTTTAATGAAAGAAAAAAAACTTTCTGTAAAAGAATTAGAAAAAGCATTGCAGCAAATTAAGGAACTTGAAAAACGAAACAAATGAAAAATATAGTCCTGGAAATGATGGCTGTATCGGGTTTGTTATATGGGTACTATGCCCTATTACTGCGTAACAAATCATTCCATTCTTTCAACAGGGTTTACCTCATTGCATCACTTGTATTAGCTGTTTTAATCCCATTCCTGCACATACCTGTTGAAAATAATTTTATTCCTGCGTTAACGCAAACCAATAACACAATTTCCGGGTTTATTTCATCAAATGAATCATCAGTTGGCCAAACGCTTCAGCCTGTTGTTCCATCTGGTGCTGGTGCCGTAACCTTAAATCAATTTTTTTCCGCTGTTTACTTTTTAATTGTTCTTATATTATTTTTCCGGATTGTAATTGCTTTAATAAGAGTCGCCAGGCTGCTTACTAAATATGGTACAGAAAAGAGAGGAAGTATCCTGATAGTAAAAACAACAGAAAAAGATGCGCCTTTTTCTTTTTATAAATGGCTGTTCTGGAACACAGCAATAGATATGGATTCCCCATTGGGCACCCAGATAATAAAACATGAAACGGTACACCTGCGGCAGGGGCATACAGCAGATTCCTTATTTGCTGAAATACTTTATTCCCTTTGCTGGTTTAACCCCTTCTTCTATTTAATTAAAAAAGAACTGAAAGCTGTACATGAATTTTTAGCTGATGGTATACATACCAAAAACTCAGATAAAGCATTTTTTGCGAACCTGCTGCTGATGCAGGCTATGGGTACACAAACAGCACTGGGGCATAATTTTTTTGGAAACATTACCAGGAGACGGATAGATATGATTGCCCGTACACACCGGAAAAAATATCATCCACTGCAAAAAATACTTTGTGCCCTGTTTGCTGCCAGCACCTTATTACTTTTTTCGTTTGATGCTGTTAAATCTTCAATCAGTGAGCATACTATTATTCCTTCGCAAAAGAAATTTAATACTTCTAATGCTAAACCAGTTGCAAAAGATAAAAATGTTAACGCCCTTGAAGCAAAAGTAATTGTTGCTGCATCTGGTAGTAATGATATACGGGTCAGCAACAATAAAATGACTTTTAATAATATTGAGCCATCAGCCACTGTCGGCGATACTCTTATGCAAAAGCCATTTATAAGGCTGGACGAGATTTCGTTTTTAAATTACCACAATGATGGTGTTTTATATAACAATTCAATGCCGGCAAATAATATAATTCCGGGCTTTGTAAAAACTAGATCACCTCAAACACAAGTCTTTTTTGATGCGAAAAATAGCGCAGGAGAAAGTACTTTCTTTCCTGCAAAATACTATAATGAGTTTGTATTAATTTTTAATAAGAATAACGAAAAGCCCCTTAGCAAGGAATGGAGGTTGAAGATTAAAATTAGTGATGAAAAAGGAAGCCTGGTAAAAGATGAAATTTTAAAACCGGAATGGATTACTGGTTACGAAGTAGTAAAAATAGTTTTTGACAAACTGCCTCAAGGAGAGTATCAGCTGCAGGTAAACAGCTCAGATAATATGTATTCCTCATCCTGTAAAGTGATAAAGGATTATGATTAATAACAGCACTTAAAATATACTTCAAAATTTTATTACCACTACTTAAACAGGCTTAAAAAACCTGTAAAGGATCACTATTTCCTTAAATAAATCAAAATGAATAAGAAATTTAAAATAATGCTGTTCCGTATTACAGTTACAGTAGTAACAACATTAGCGTTGCAAAACTTTGCAATTGCTCAAACGCATTCTATTTCCGGTAAAGTAACAGATAGCACAGGTAATATGCTTGCCTATGCAACAATAAATATTTATCAAGCTGGCAAGTTCACCACTCCGCTGAAAAGCTCTTACACAGATAAGGGTGGTTTATATAAGTTCACTGCAATTGATACAGGAAAGTATGATTTAGTAGTTTCTTTTGCAGGATATGAAGCACAAAAAAGGCTTGTAATTGTGAATGGGGCGGCAGCTGGAATAATTGTTCAAGATATTATTTTGTCAAAGGATACCAAAGTACTGGAGGGTGTAACGGTAATTGCTCAGAAAAAACTGATTGAAGTAAAAGACGATGGCATTAGTTATAATGCCGAAGCCGACCCAATGGCGGCATCTGAAAAAGCCATTGATTTATTGCGCAAAACACCAATGGTAAGCGTAGACCCTTCAGGAAAAATAGAAATAAACGGTCAATCAAATTTCAAAGTATTATTGAATGGCAGAGAAACTTCCCTGTTTTCCCGCAATGCATCCGAAGCCTTAAAATATTTCCCTGGCAACCTTATCAAAAGAATTGATGTTATCACCAACCCATCTGCTAAATATGATGCAGAAGGAATTGGAGGTATTATAAATATTATTACCAAAAAGAAAGTATTGGGGTATAATGGTTCTTATAATGCAGGTGTAAATTTTGTTCGGCGTTCACAGAATACAGGCCTTTCCTTAAATATTAAGTACGGAAAAATTGGATTTACAGGTACTATAGTGTTTGCTAAAAATGATGGCAACCAGCCTTATAAGAATTTAGAAGTAATACAACCAAAAACTCCATTATTTTTTTATAAACGTACACAATCGGGCACAGAAAATAGCCATGGTACAAATAAATCGGGCAATATGGAAATAAGTTATGAGATGGACAGCCTGAATACATTCAGCATTTATGGTTCGCTAAATGCAAACTACAATGAAGGGGCAAGCTCTAATTACTTTAGCCTGGTACTTCCTGCTTTGACAGACACCATAAAAAGCACATTTAACACAACTGGACAGGCTAAAGACCCTACTTATAGTACAGGGTTGGATTACATACATAAGTTTAAGGGAAACCTGGAAAAAGAATTTTCAGTAAAAATATTCGGGCTCTTTGGCAACAATACAGCCTATAATACCAGCGAACAATTTAACCCTTCCTCTGCCAGGTATGTAATAAATGATAATAAAGCCCGGGACAGGCAATATACATTACAGGTTGATTATATTCACCCATTGAAGAATGGGGTAAAATTAGAAACTGGTGCAAAAACAATACTAAGATGGGCAACATCCAACTATAAAAGCCTTGCAAAATTTAATCCTGCAGATAGCTACCAGCCAGACCCGCAAAACAGCGACTTATTTTCTTACAGGCAAAATGTATATAGTGTTTATAGCTCGTTAAGTTTTAAAATAAAAAAAATAAGCTACAGGTTTGGCCTCCGGATGGAACATACTGAAGTAAATGGTGATTTTGCTACCTCCCAAACGATTGTTTCGCAAAGCTATACTAAGCTGATCCCTAATTTACTTTTCTCAACCAAGTTAAAAAACGGGCATAATATTTCACTGGGGTATAATATGCGCCTTAACAGGCCTTATATATATGATCTGAATCCGTATACAGACAATACAGACTCTCTGTCTGTAACGAAAGGGAATCCAAATTTAAAATCTCAAATCTTTCACACTATCAATTTCCAGTACCGGATAAATGGAAATAAACTATTTACCTCAATCAGTTTAAGCAATAGTTTTAGTAACAGCAATATAATTTTTGCCTATTATTTTAATCCCGCTACGGGTATCAGCACTTTCACCCGTGAAAATAATGGTACCAGCAATCTTACATCAATAAATGTAAGCATCAATGCAAATCCTAAACCCCAGTGGCGGCTTAATACTAATGGAAGAGTGGGTTACTATAAATTTTCCGACAGATTAACCGGCGTGAAAAATGCAGGATTTACCGGGAGTATGACTTTTAATACTTCTTATGAATTAAGCAAGAAAATTTCTTTATCTGGTAATACCAGTTATTATTTTCCTGTTATTGCACTACAAGGCACCCGAAATGGTTATGCAAATTATGGAATAAGCTCTCAGTTTAAATTTTTGGAATCTAAAATCGTTACCGGGTTAGCTCTCTACAATTTTTTTATGAAAGAAGGCTATTTAAAAAGGGTATCAACATTTGAGGACTTCAATTTTAGCCGTCAACAGGAGCAGTTTGTTCCTTTCCGCTATATTACTTTAAATCTTACCTGGAATTTTGGAAAATTAAGTGATAATGTTTCAAAGAAAAGGGGTGTGCAGAATAATGATTTGTTGTAACTCATATAAATAAAAACTTGTCATGTAGTTTTCTCCTTCTGCTTTACCGGCACATATATTTTCCTTTTAATAATTTCCTGTCGCCTTTTGTTTCTACAGAAAGTATTTCTTCAAAAGCAAAAATATCTTTTATCATATAACATGATGAATCAAGCCAACGCATTTTAAAATTTATCATCGGTTGGTAAAATTGGAGAAAAATATTTGTAAAAGGCCCAACTGAATAATTACTGATTTATATCCTTCCCTTCTTCCAGTTTCTTAATCAGTTGCTCAGTGCAATCCTCAAGTTTAAAGTTGAGTGGGAAAAAATGAAAATGATACATTATTGGTTTGCATATTTTCATTTGTCTGACATTAAATAGAGTGTCGATTCAGAAAATACTTCTGTCAATTTATTTATACTAATTGAATTATCTCTCAAAATGTACCTGGAAAAGAAGTCTAGGATATATTTTGATATTATCTTTAATCCCTTGTTTTTATCAATGATTATTCCAGCCCTTGAATTCTGATAATATTTATTTGTAACAAAGGGAAAATCAGAAAACGTAAAATGATTAGTGCCATTTATTACAAATGCATAAGCAGGAACACTTTCATTCTTTAAAAAAATATCCTGCCACATCTTTTTACGGGTATTTCCCATATCCTGCCATTTTTTTTTGGATTCCGGATTAGGGAAATGATTTTCAGTAAAAACGGGTTCATTAAGAAGGACAAGGGTTGGTTTGGTAAAACCAACTTCCTCAACTTTACCGAAAGGGTCGCCATCTAAATCAATACATGCTGAAAACCTGTCGTCAATCCTGCATACTTCCAACGCTGCAGCGCCCCCCAGCGAGTGACCAAAGACACCTGTTTGGCTGAAATCTATAACATTTTTCAGGGGCAATAACTTTTTATCATTTGATTTTTTTATCCAATCATAAGTAAAAATTACATCTTTTGCCATTGATGCACACTTTACATCAGGGGCTTCATCATAATTGGTATTGTAAACTTCCCCATCAGGTAAAATCATTAATCCACTGTGTGGGCTTTCCAGGGATATTACAGCAAAACCATGGCTGACTAATTCCTCAATAATTGTTATATAACTATACCTGCTCATCCCAAACCCATGCAAGAAAAATATAACTGGAAACTTTTTGGATAAGGCAAGAGGTATATTTTCTGAAGTATGGGTTTTTAATCTCCCCCAATTTAAAATCTCAGTAGAGTCAATATTATTATACTGGTCCTTTTGCATAGCTTTAATCAAGACTTCTGGTATATAGTTAATCATTTTTCTTTGCTTTGGCAAAGAAGGATACCAGATTTGAAAAACAATATCTCTGCCTTTTTTCTTTAAGACTGAATCAAATCTTGAGGCATCAATTGCCGAAAAATTTCTTGCTCCAATATTATATTTTCCTGATGGTGTTGGTAATTCAATCTTGAAATGGTTATTATCGTGGTTTAACTTTTGTGAGAAAATTTGCATGTGAGGTAAAAAGAAAAAAATGTAAACAGGGAAATTGATTTTTTTGAAAAGTAACTGATTGAAAAAGTGCATATTTTATATTTATGGAAAAAATAAAACTAAATTACGAAGATATTCGTAACTATTCGATTAAACCAGCCGTTCATCACAAAATTGAAAATAAATTTGTGAAAGCATAAAAATTACCGATTTATATCTTTCCCTTCTTCCATTTTCTTAATCATTCCAGCAATATTGTTTTTATTTACATCATCTTTTGCCAGCGGCTGTGCTGTCTTCAAATAGGTCAAAGCTTTTTTAGAATCACCTTTTGCTGAATAAGCCCTGGCCATACCTACATTGGTTATCATTTCATTCGGAAACCTGTCATAGTTATGCTTATAATAATTAAATGATTCTTCAATCAGCCCCATATTCAAAAACCGCCTTGCATAATAATGCACTTCCTGCATATCAGTTCCATATTCAATGGCATCAGCCAGAGTCTTTTTTGCTTCATCCTTTCTGTTCAGCTTCATCAGTATTTCGGCACGGGTAT
>JANOGE010000262.1:0-22383 GCA_031414035.1 Chitinophagaceae bacterium
CAGTAACACTATCCGGTATGAATACATATACAGGTATTACAACTATAAGTGCAGGTATTTTGAGTGTGGGAACAATTGGTGATGGAGGTGTAGCCGGGAACCTGGGTGCTGCTACAAATGCAGCAGCTAACTTAATTTTAGGTAATAGCCCTGCATGTACATTACAATATACAGGAGCAACTGCTTCTACAGATCGGAACTATACGTTAAGTTTCACTTTAATCATTGAAATAACATCTGGTGCTACCACCCTTACAATGTCAGGTGCAAGTGCTGTTACAAGTGGAGGAATTAATAAAACTGGTACAGGTACACTTCAACTTTCTGCCGCAAATGGACACACCGGTACTACAACAGTGAGTGCAGGTACGCTACTTTATGGTGTTAATAATGCTTTATCCAGCGGTCCGGTTACAGTTAATGGAGGCACATTTGATATTGCTACATTTACGGATGCGTTAGGTGCAGTGACTTTGATTGATGGAACAATTGCAGGTACCACAGGTGTATTGACAGGAACTTTCTATATAGTACAGAATGGGTCTGTAACTGCAATTTTGGCCGGCACAGGTTCTTTAACCAAAAACACGGCAGGAACGGTAACACTTTCCGGAGCAAATAATTATACAGGAACTACAAATATCACTGCAGGAACACTTAGGCTTGGAATAAATTCAGCAGTTGCAACAAGTGGCCCATTGGGTACTACTGCTGCAGGAACTACTGTTTCTGCGACCGGTGCTGCGCTTGATATGAATGGTTTTTCATTAACAGCTCTTGCTACAGAAGGTTTAACATTAAACGGTACAGGTGTTACAGCCACTGGTGCATTAACAAACAGTTCGGGAGTTGCATCAACCTATGTTGGTATAATAGCCCTTGGTTCTGCAAGCAGCATTGGAACAAACTTCGGGGGGGATATAACTGTTTCAGGAGTGATCTCAGGAGCTAACGCTTTAACTAAGGTTGGTACAGGAATGTTAACACTTTCTGCTCTTAACTCTTATACTGGTAAGACAACCATCAGTAATGGAACTTTAAGCATTAATACTCTCCAAAATGTAAGTGGTGGTAACAGTTCTTTAGGTAACCCTACTACAGTCGCCAATGGCACAATTGACATTTCAGGAACCGGAACACTTCAATATACAGGCATAGGTCATTCTTCAGCCCGGGTTATTAATTTAACTGCGGATGGGGGAACCATTAACGCATCAGGCAGTGGAACCTTTACTTTAACTGGAGGTGTAACCGGAAATACATTCGATTTAGTATTGACCGGAACCGGTGCCGGAATTGAGAGTGGGGTAATTGGAACCGGAGCAGCTACTGTAACAAAAGACCTTGCCGGCACCTGGACGCTTTCAGGAGCAAATACTTATACTGCAGGAACTACTTTAACTACGGGCACATTAAATATTAATAATTTACAGGCTCTTGGTACAGTTGCAGGTACATTCACCATCAATGGTGGAGCAATTGATAACACTTCAGGGGCAGATATTACAACACTTAATTATCCATTGGCATTAAATAGTGATTTCTTCTATTCAGGATCTGTGCCAAGAAACCTTAATTTAGGCACAGGCAATGTTACAATGAATGCAGACAGGAACATATTTATTATTGCAGGTAATCTTACAATTGCTGGGATAATTAATAACAGTACGCTTAGCCTGACAAAAAGTGGTCCCGGAGTATTAAGTTTTGGTGCTAATGCAGTTACGCTGAAAAACCTGACAATAATTGACGGTACATTAGTATCAACTTCAGGTACAATGAGCCTGGCAGGAAATTTCAGTAATAACTCCGGTCCAATTTTTTTCACACATAATAGCGGCATAGTTAATTTCAATGGAAGCGCTGCACAAATTATTGGTGGTTTTTTCTCAACTACTTTTAATAATTTAACAATTGACAATACAAATGGTGTTAGTTTAGGAAATGACGAAACAGTAAATGCTGCTTTAACGCTTACCAATGGTAATTTAATAATACCTGCGGGCAATACACTTACTATTGCAAATGGTAATGCAATTGCAGGTAGTGGTTTTAGTGCTGCTAAAAATATAGTTACACAGGTAAATACCGGTACCGGGGCAAAAGGTTTTGTAAGGATAGATAACATGGCCACTTCAGCGGCATATTCTTTGCCGGTTAGCGATGGCACTAATTATTTACCGGTAACACTTACACCAACTGAAATTGCAGCAAATAATACCTATTCTGTATGTGTGTTCCCTGGCATTACAGCCAATGGTGAACCGAATGGTATTCCATTTGATGTTACGCAAAAAAGCAGGTGTGTTGATGCTGTATGGACAGTAAATTATAATGGAGGCGGCTCGCCGTCTACAGATATGACAGTAGAATGGCCTGCGTTATTGGAGGGTATTAATTTTCAGGGCTACAGCAATATTGGTATAGCACATTGGGATGGCCCGGACTGGGGTGTTCCTGCAGGAACGGGAAATAATGTAACTAACACAGCTACCCGTACTGCAATAACTGCCTTCTCACCATTTGCTGTTGGTAATCCCGATTATTTGGCATTGGCAATAAAGATCACTTATTTCAATGCAGCTAAAGGCAATGGTTATAATACGATAAACTGGCAGGCTCAGTGTTCATCTCCACAGGCTATTTTTGAAATCTTACGTTCTTACGATGGCAGCAATTTTACAACTATCAATGCTATTACTGCAAGCCAGGCACGTTGTGCCCAGCCATTTAATTACCAGGATAACACAACAATACCTGGCACCGTTTACTATCGTTTGAAAGTTATAGATGTGGATGGTAAGGTTTCTTATTCTGCAATAGTAAAATTAGGCAGCCAGGTAAAAGATATGGAACTGACAGGTATAGTGCCTAACCCGGTTGCAAACAATGCACAGCTAATGATCAATACTTCCAGGAAAGAGTTGTTGAATCTGGCTGTAATATCGGCAGATGGGAAAGTGGTGTACCGCAACAGCGTACAACTGCAACCAGGCTCAAGTGTTGTAAACCTTGATATCGCTAATTTACCGGCCGGAATGTATATGATCAAAGGCATGTTCAGCGACGGGCAAAGCAATACTCTTAAGTTCTTAAAAAAATAAAGATCATACTCTATATTTAAAAAGAGGCTGTCTCAAAAGTCAAACATTGCTGTCAGACTGAGCCTGCCTACCGGGCAGGCAGGCTTGTCGAAGTCATTTGAACATACGTTTTATACTCAAATTTGTTTCGACAAGCTCAACATGACATACTTTTGAGACAGCCTCTTTTTTCTGCAGGACTGGCGGTTAATCGATTTTAAAATAAAAATTCCATTATAAAATTTTGCGCCTTGCATACTTTAATATCTGAAAAATAAAAATCACCGGTATCATCAGTTATAATAACATCGCATTTATTATTTACTGCTGCATAATATTCAATACCATCTTCAAAATCATTTACCTGGCTGTTTTGTAAAGCCTGTAACACTTCTTTTTTACCAACACTAGTAATCAGTATTTTTTCGGAGAGGAGCTTGATTTTTTGTTTAGCTGATTGAGTGCCGCTCTTCTTTTCGGCAAAATAAAAAGCAATGGCTAAACAGACCGGAGAGGTATAGACCGTAAATTTTTTATTATCTGCCAGACTTAGAATCCGGACTGCATAAGTAAATAATGGGTATTCCTTATTCAGTACCGAAACCAGGATATTGGCATCTAAAAATATCCTCATTTTTTACTTTTAAAATACTCTGCTTTTAAATCCTTACTTTTTTTTGCTTTGGTTTTATATTCAACTTCGCCTTCGGCAACAATGCTCACCCAATCTGAAATAGGTAAATCCTCAAGAGACTGATAACTGTTGCTGGTAATTTTACTCAATAAAAATTCGATAAGCCGGGAGAGGCTTATATTATTATTTTCGGCATATTGCTTGGCCTTTTTAATAACCGTTTCATTAAAACTTAAAGTGATTTTAGCATCCATAACACATAATTATACGACAAAGATAATAATTTTATACGTATAAAAAAATACATTACTAAACTTCCGCTTCTGTAAACTTAATTCCGGCTATTTCAAGTTCCTGCAACACCGGTTCATAAATTTCTTTTACTGTAGGAATGTGTAACCCTTTTAGCTTCAGGGTTCCGTTTAAGATCAATTTGGCTGCAATGCCCAATGGCAATCCAACCGTTTTAGCCATGGCAGTACGAAGACTGTCTTCGCCTTTTACAACCAGGCAGCTTTTCAGGCTTTTACTTTTTCTTTCCAGTTCATATTCAAACTCATGCAGCATTACGATCATGTCTTTATCTGCAGGCTGCATCTTTAATTTTGTTTCCACAAGAAATTGTAAAATGTCTGCGGATGTTTTTGCAGTCGAAGGAACTAAGATATCATCAAACAATCCGAGAAATTGCAGCATCGCTTTATTCTCATCATTTACAAAAGGTAAAACCGCAGCAGACCATTTTGAGAATGTTAATCCGGCAACTTCAATATTATCTGTTTCGTTGGTAAGCCCGGCATGCACAACAGCGTTCCATCCTTTAAAAAAATCAACGTGCCGTAAGGTGGTCCTGATAAAAGTTGCCGTATCCGGCAATTTATAGGTTGTAATATAACTAAGTGAATCCCGGTTGGGATAAAACGCCAGTTTATTCAATCCGTCAAAAACAATTTCATTGGAGCAATCGAACAGGTCTTTGTAGCTAATAGTCTTTGTTTCATTATTCAATTTGTAGACCGCTCCCGACTGTCCGGCCATAACAATATTCCTTGGGTTCCAGCTAATTTTATAATGCCATGGATTATCATCACTCTCCGGTGCAACCAGGCCGCCGCAGTGACTTTTAAAAGAAGTTATCCGGCCTCCTTTTGTTTTAATATCATCAATGATCTTCATGGCGCTCATGTGGTCAATGCCCGGGTCAAGGCCCATTTCGCAGATAAATAATAATTTCCTGTCCCGTATTTCTTCGAGCAGGCTCTTCATTTTATCATCCAGGTATGATGCCGTTAATAAATGTTTCCGGTACTCCACACAATCCTTAGCCACTAAAAAGTGCAGGGCAGGGGGCATCATTGAAATTACAACATGTGCCCTTTGGATAAGATCACCACGTTGTTTTTCATTCGTTACATCTAATTGTACCGCTTCTGCAAAAGGAGAATTGTTGGTTTTTAAAAGTATCTGTTCCCGGTTGGAATCAGCAATGATAAATTTCCAGCTGTTGGTTTCCGCTTCAGCAATCAAATAATCTATTAAAACCGTGGCCGATTTTCCGGCGCCAATGAGGGCGATCGTTTTCAAATAAAAATATTTTTTGCAAGTTAACCTGATTTTGCTAATGAAATGCCTGTCATTCCGAGGTACGAGGAATCTCACTTGTGTTACCTGAGATGCTTCGTACCTCAGCATGACAGGGCAGGAGAATAATGGTAATAATATCGGTATTAAGTGCTCAAATTTTTGATCATTACATCTTCTCCACAACCACCCAAAATATGTGTGAAAATAACCTTTAAAAACCTTCCATTTAAAGCCCAAATCCGGGTATAGTTTGGTATCTTCGCCACCTATAAAAATATATGGAAAATACAGAACAAGTACCTGAAGAAAATGGTAATAACCGGGGCAGGATAATACCGGTTAATATTGAAGAGCAAATGAAGACTTCTTACATTGATTACTCGATGAGTGTGATCGTTGGGCGGGCTTTACCCGATGTGCGGGATGGCCTTAAACCGGTTCACCGCCGTGTTCTTTACGGCATGAGTGAGTTGAGTAACACCAGCAACAAACCGTATAAAAAATCGGCCCGTATTGTGGGAGAGGTGATGGGTAAATATCATCCGCATGGTGATAAAGCCATTTATGATACCATGGTTCGTATGGCCCAGGACTGGGCAATGCGTTACAAGATGATCGACGGGCAGGGAAATTTTGGAAGCGAAGACGGAGATCCACCGGCTGCCATGCGTTACACAGAGGTACGGATGCAGAAGTTTGCGGAAGCCATGCTGGAAGATATTGAAAAAGAGTCCGTAGATTTTCAGTTGAACTTCGATGATTCATTGAAGGAGCCTACCGTATTGCCAACCCGTGTTCCGCAGTTGCTGGTAAATGGCAGCAGTGGTATAGCGGTGGGTATGGCCACCAAAATGATGCCGCACAATCTAAGTGAAGTGATTGATGGCTGTATTGCTTATATCGAGAACAAAGAAATTACCATTGACGAACTGATCAAATTTGTAAAGGGGCCCGATTTCCCCACCGGAGGGATCATTTACGGATTTGAAGGCGTAAAAGAAGGATTACTTACCGGCAGGGGCAGGGTGGTACTGCGGGGTAAAGTAAATATTGAAACGGCAAAGAACGGCAGGGAAAAAATAATCATACATGAAGTTCCTTACCAGGTAAACCGGGATGCATTAACCGCAAAGATCGGCGACCTGATCAATGACAAACAGATAGAAGGTATTGCTGATGTAAATAATGAAAGTAATAATAAAGAAGGTACCCGCATTGTAATTGACCTGAAAAAAGATGCTGTAGCCCAGGTGGTGGTAAACCATTTGTACAAACAGACAGAATTGCAGACATCTTATGGTGTAAATAATGTGGCACTGGTAAGGGGAAGGCCCCGGGTATTAAATTTAAAGGACCTGATAAGTGAATTTATTTTATTCCGCCATGAAGTGATCGTAAAGCGTACGCAATACGAATTACGTAAAGCAGAAGAGCGTGCCCACATTTTAGAAGGATACATCATTGCACTGGATCATTTAGATGCGGTCATTAAGCTCATCCGGGAATCATCTACACCCAATATTGCACAGGATGGATTGATGACCAATTTTGCAATGAGTGAGATACAGGCAAAAGCAGTACTGGAACTACGCCTGCAAAGGTTGACCGGAATGGAGATCAACAAGATCAGGGAAGAACATGCTGAGATCATGAAGCTGATTGAACACCTGAAATTAATTCTGGCCAATGAGGATATGCGTTATGATATTATCAAAAAAGAACTGATAGAAGTAAAAGACAAATTTGGTGATGAACGTAAAACGGAGATCGTTTACCTGGCTGATGAAATAAATATGCTTGACCTTATTGAAGATGAAGATGTGGTGGTTACCATTTCTCATTTGGGATATATCAAACGTACGGTTGCCGCCGAATACCGCCAGCAACGCCGTGGCGGACGTGGCGCCAGGGGCAGCAGCACCAGGGAAGAAGATTATATTGAAAAGCTATTTGTAGCCAGTACACACCAAACCTTATTATTTTTTACAGAGATGGGAAGATGCTTTTGGTTAAACGTGTACGAGATACCGGAAGGGGATAAGACCAGTAAAGGCAGGGCATTACAGAACATGATGCAGATACCGCCGGATGATAAGGTTAGGGCAGTAATAGATGTAAAGAATTTTGAAGATGAAGAATATGTAAACAGCCATTATATTGTTTTATGTACCAAGCAGGGTATCATCAATAAATCAAGGCTCAAAGATTTCAGCCGGCCAAGGCTTACCGGTATCAATGCCATCAGTATCAGGGAAGGAGACCAGCTGCTGGATGCAAAACTGACTGATGGAAATTGCGAGATCATGATGGCTGTTAAAAGCGGAAGGGCAATCCGTTTTCCTGAAGAGAAAGCAAGGCCAACGGGTCGGGGCGGTATTGGTGTAAGCGGAATTGATGTGGATGATGAAAAGGATGAAGTAGTAGGAATGGTATGTGTGAATAAGAATGATAAATCTAAGACCGTACTGGTTGTAAGTGCAAATGGATATGGCAAGCGTACTTTCCTGGATGACCCCGAAACCGGCGAAGCCAATTACCGTGTTACCAACCGTGGCGGTAAAGGCGTTAAGACCATTAGTGTAACGGCAAAAACCGGTTCATTGGTTGGATTGCTGGCGGTAACGGAAGCCGAAGACCTGATGATAACCTGTGTAAGCGGTGTTACCATCCGTATGCCGGTAAACCAGATCAGGGAACAGGGCAGGGCAACACAGGGAGTAAAACTGATTAAAGTTGATGAAGGTGATGAAATTGCAGCCATTACACAGTTGGATGAAAAGGAAGTGGAGAATGGGGAGATAACAGGTGAAATACCGGGGGAAATATTACCCGGAAATGAAGAAACAGAAACGGGTGAAGCAACGGAAACCGAATAGGTAATAAACAATTTTGAATTTAAAAACCCAATAGCGATATTGGGTTTTTCTTGCGCCATTTTGATGTCTGATTTATTGTAATGGCATTACCAGTATTCATGATTATTTTGAAAAGGGTATTCAATGTATAAATAAAAATTAATTTTTTGTCTGTATTGTAATTAAATAGTCAAAGAAATTGATTTCGGTTGAAAGCTGAAGTTTTTTTCTTAAGCGATAGCGGCTGATCTCAACACCCCTGATGGAAATATTCATCAGCTGGGCTATTTCCTTAGTTGACAGATTCATGCGCAAATAGGCACAAAGTTTTAATTCATTCCCGGTAATAGTGGGATGTTTTTCTTTTAAGCTAACCACAAAATCACTATGTACTTTATCAAAGTGTTTTGCAAATTTTTCCCATTCTTTATCCATATTATCATCTTCACTTAAAGATTTGATCATTTTTTTAAGTTCCATTACCGCCTGGGGGTTGTCGAAGCCTTTCATTACATGAGCCAGTTCGCCTTTGATCTTTGTCAGTAATTCACCTTTTTTTACCAGGTGCATGGCGGAAGCGGCGAGCTCAGAATTTTTAAAGTTAATGTCTGCTTCCAGTTTTTCATTACGTAAAGCAACCAATTCATTTTCTGTTTTGTTCAGTTCCAGGTCATGGATATAAACAATTTTCTTTTGTTCTTCTTCGTATTTTGTTTGTTGCTGTTTGAATTTTTTCTGTTGCCACCCGTATAAAAAATAAAGTATCACAGCAATAAGAAATAAATATAAAAGGTTTGCCCATATTGTCCTGTACCAGGGTGGAAGTATCCTGAAAGAAAAGTTTGCAGGGGCTGATTCATTCCCCAGGTTATTACGCACCTTTACTTCGAATGAATATTTTCCAGCGGGCAGGTTGGTATATTCTTTTTCAGTACGTTTATCCCAGGCCGACCAGTTTTCATCATAGCCTTTAAGCCGGAAACTGTATTCAAGGTTGGCCTGGTAACCAAAAAGTGCTGACGCATATTCAAACCGGATCGTTTTCCAATCATTGTTGATTTCCGGAACAGCATCAGCATCCTGTATTTGCAGTTCATTTACATTTTTAAAGTATCCGCCAAATAACAGGCTGTCTGTTTTGTTGATGATCCTTGCTGTTCTTATCTGTACCTGCATGCCCGGTACATTCTTTTTATACTTTTCATAGTTAATGTGAAAGAATCCTTTTTCAGCACCTAAAAAAATATTGTTTTCATCTACCGGGTACATAAATTCAAATCCGCTAAGTATTTTGTTCGTTAACTCTGTTACATAAATGGTAACCGGTTCTTTACCCGAAAGGTCTATCACACCCAATGTTTTTTCATGAACAAACCATATATTCCCGGCTGCATCTTCTTTAATATACCGGATACTCTGGTTCCCTAATAATTTCCCGTAAAAGGCAGATTGTTCAAATCGGTCATTCTGCCGGTTATAATTAAACACTCCTTTTTCAGTGGCCAGAACCACTTCATTTTTTATTTTATAAATGTGGTTGTTTAGTGTTGAAGGCAGGCCATTTTTAACTGAGTAAGCAGAAGTGATGTATCTTCCAGCTGTATTTTTTGTTATTCTAAATACACCATGATAGGGATGTGACACCCAGATATCATCATCGTTATCAATCGAAATAAATCTTGATGATTCGGTAAAACCCGGAATTTGGATGGGTTGAACAAATTTTTGATTTATATAATCAAACAGGGTTAGCCCTTTGTAATTGCCTGCCAGAATTTGTGATGACGGGAACGTACCGGATAAGGGTACAAAATTCCAAAAACCGGTACCTGATGAAATGGGTTTTGCCTCATTACCTGTTATTTCAAATGCTCCTTCGTGATGCCCCATCAATACCTGGTTGTTTATTTTGGCTAATCCCCAGGTTTGGCCTTTTGTATTATTAACCGGTACAAAGTTTCCTTTGCTGAAACTGATATCTGCCATATCCTGAAGCAAAACGCTGTAAAGTCCGGTGGATGTTCCCAAAAACAGCCGGTTATTATTTATAAGTGCCGTATAACCGGAGCCATCCTTTAATAAAGGTTTAATTTCTTTGATAGCACTATTGTAGGCCACCATGTCAATTCCATTATCAAGGCCTAACCACAAATTTCTTTGGCGATCAAGAAAAATACTCAGTACATTATTATTCTGTAAACCCTCTGTTTTGGAAAACCGTTGTATAATATCTCCTTTCAGATCCGTAATATATATACCGTTATTGTTGGTAGCCAAAGCGATCCAGTCAACATTTACTATAGCAGCTGCATATATCCTGTCGTTTTCAAAAAGCAGGTTATTGGGCGATTGCAGTTTAGAAAGGCCCGTTTTTGTAAGAAAAAACATTCCATTCTTTAAAGTAGTGATCAGGGCACTGTCTTTACGGATAGATAAAATGCCGGTGACCGGATCATTTAACGGAAGTTCATTCTTAAATGGCAGGGGTGACCAAACATCATTTTCAAAAAGCATCAATCCCGATTTGTAATCATGTGCATAAAGACGATCATTACAGGATCCTAAATAGGTCCATTCGGATGGTGCGTCATAAGCTGAAACCGCTTCACTGTTAAATTTAAAAATTTTATTATTTGAACGGAAGAAAACATCCTTATTGATGGAAACTATATCCCATACATCCCCAAAAGATTTATCTTTTTTAGCTATAAATTGGGTTAAGGAATGGTATTGAAGCCTGCCATTTCGGGCAGGAATAAAATACCCCAGTTCATCCTGTCCGCCAACATAGATCTTATTATCCAAACCAATTTCAACTGAACGTACTATTGTTTTATTGGGTAAATTGTAAAGATTCCAGTATTTGCCATCAAAACTAAGTAAACCCTCATTATTAGCTATATATAGGATTCCATTCTTATCCTGCTTAAAATCCCAGTTCTGTAATCCGGCACCATACGATTGTTTGGTATAATTGACTATATCAGGAAGGCCAATTGTGTTTTGCGAAAATACACTTAATGGTAAACAAAATAAAAGGATCAACTGTTTCATTACCCAATTCATTAATTGTGTTGCTAAGGTATGATTAATCGTTGATGTAGTATTGAAGTAGTATAATTAGCTTAAAAGCCAGCTATTTGTAATAGCTGATGTAGTATTGATGTGGCTATTTATTTTTAATTTAATGTGGTACTGAATATTTTTACATTTGCTATTACCATCTTTCATTTCGAATAAATAAAACGATTGCTTATGAAATTAAAATTCGCACTTTTGTGTCTCAGTATTTCTATTGGGGCCTTTTTTCAACAAGCCATAGGACAAAATTTAACGGCAACCGGTAAAGTAACAGATAAAATTACCGGTTTACCTCTTGTAGGAGCTTCAGTAGCTGTACAGGGAACAAATACGGCTACCTCAACTGATGCTAATGGAAATTTTTCGATTTCTGTTCCGCAGGGCGGCAGACTAACGATTACTTATGTCGGTATGACCGCATACAGCATACAGGTGAATAAATCCGGTACTTTAAGTATCCAGATGGAAGAGGCAAGTAAAAACCTGGATGAAGTAGTTGTTATAGGTTATGGTACACAAAAAGTAACCAAGGTATCAGGTGCCATTTCCGGTGTTAAGGCTGCCGCTATCGGGAGACTTAAACCTGTAAGGGTTGAGGATGCTATTCAGGGTACTTCCGGTGTAAATGTTATACAAAGTGGTTCACCGGGAGCTTCGCCTTTAATACTTATCAGAGGTATTCCTTCTTATAGAAATAACGGACCATTAATAGTGGTGGATGGTGTTCCTCAAAGCCAGGCAGATTTAAATTCAATTAACCCTACTGATATAGAAAGTGTTAATATATTAAAAGATGCGGCCACTACTGCTATATATGGTGTTGCCGGCGGTAATGGCGTTGTAATAATAACCACCAAGGCAGGGCGTAAAAATCAAAAAACAGAATTTAACATCAGCAGTTATTATGGCATTCAGGAAGTAATGAATACAGTGCCTTTATTAAATGCATCTGAATATGCCGGTATCATCAATGAAGGCAGCACCTTATCGGGTGGCAATGTTATTTTCCCCGATCTTTCAGTAATAGGTAAAGGCACAGACTGGCAAAAAGAAATTTTTAATCAGGCACCGGTACAATCGCATAATATTACCGCAAAAGGTGGATCAGATAAAGTCATTTACTTTTTATCGGGTGGTTATTTAAGCCAGGGTGGTATTGTTGGCGGAATTGATAAATCAAGGTTTAACCGTATAAACTTTACTTCAAATGTTTCTTTTGACCTTACTTCAAAACTGAAGTTCATTTTAAATGCCAATTATGTGAACCTGAGTTCTAAAGGTATACAGGAAAATTCTTTTAACAGCATTATCGGCAGTGCAATGAACTATGATCCTACCGTTCCGGTTTACAATGATGTGGCTAATACGGTTGGTCAATATGGTTTCAGCAAACTGTTGTTATCTGAGATCTTTAACCCGCTTACAAAACTGGAAAATACCTATAACCGGAATATTGGTAATAAGTTTTTTGGGAAATTTGAATTACAATATGATGTTTTAAAGAACTTTAAAATCAGCACACGTTTTGGATACACCAAATATGATGGAAATGCCAAAACATTTACCCCGCTTGTATTTTACGGGTTGAATAATGTGGATAATTCTATGGATGAATTTGGTGCTGCAGCAAACGGCAGACACAACAGTGTGGCACAGGAAAAAGCAAACTATAACACATTTACTTATGAACTGTTTGGTAATTATAATTTTAAAATAGCCAAAAATCATTCTTTTGAAACCACTGCAGGTTTAGCCTTTTTCAAAGCAAATGGTAATACAGCCGGTACCAACAGACAGGATGTGCCTTTTAACAGCTGGGAATTTGCTGATAACACGTCTGCAACAGGAAATAATTCGGCAACTAATCTTTTAGCAAATACGGGTTATTATTATCAGTATGAAAAAAGAAACGCTTCCATATTCGGCAGAATAAACTATGATTATAAAGATAAATACCTGGCTTCTGTAACGACACGGAGAGACGGTTCTACAGTATTTGGTAAGGATAATAAATGGGGTGTCTTCCCTTCGGGTTCCTTAGGATGGGTTGCCAGTAAGGAAGATTTTTTCAAATCAAAATTTATTGATTTTCTTAAAATAAGGGGCAGTTACGGATCAATAGGAACAGATAATGTAGATCCTCAATATCGCACCATACTTACCGATTACCTGGCTTCTTTGTATGGTTCAGGCAATAGTATTGGTTATACGTATGGTAATAATTTTGTTACCGGATCTACATTGGGCTCTTTGGGTAATGAGAAATTAGGTTGGGAAAAACAACTTCAGTTAAATATTGGATTCGATATGAATTTCTATAAAAATAAATTCAATATATCATTCGATTACTACCAGAAAAAGACAAAAGGATTAATATACAAGTCCTCACCACCGGTCTTTGTTACCGGTGCCATCCCGGCCCCGTTTGCCAATATAGGTTCCACCAAAACAAGTGGTGTTGATATCACCCTGGGGTACAATGATAAAATAGGAAAAGATCTTAAAATCTCTACTACCGTTACTTTTACAACGGCTAAAAATTTAGTTACCGGTACCAATGAAGAAGGTACAGCAAGATTTACAGGAGGTGGTTATTTTAACGGCCAATCTCAAACGGTAAGCGTATTTGAAAAAGACAAAACACCTTATTATTATTACGGTTACAGAACGATGGGCTTATTTCAAACAGCAGCTGAAATTGCCGCCAGCCCTGCACAGCCAGGTGCACAGCCGGGCGACATTAAATTTGAAGACCTGAATGGTGATGGTATTATTGATTCAAAAGATCAAACACAGATTGGAAACCCTTTTCCGAAATTCACCATGGGCTGGAACCTGAACCTGGAGTATAAGAACTTTGATCTGTCAGTGTTAACTTATGCTTCTTCCGGAAATGATGTTTACCGGGCATTGGAAAGAAACGCCAATTATACCAATAAATTCAGGAGCGTTTTGGGCAGATGGACAGGTCCCGGAACAACCAATGATGCTCAGCATCCCAGGTATTCATTTACCGATGCCAATAACAACAGCCGGGTGTCGGACAGGTATGTAGAAGATGGTTCTTTTATAAAGATCAGGAACATCCTTTTGGGATACAATTTCCAACTTGCCCCGGTCAAAAAGATATTTAAAGGGTTACGGCTATATGCCCAGGTAAAAAATGCATTCACTTTTACCAAATACACGGGATACGATCCTGAAATTTCAGCACCCCTGCAGGATGTTGGAGTTGACCGTGGTGCATATCCACAGGCCAGAACTTATTCAGTGGGACTAGACATTAAATTTTAATTCATTAAATAAATAATAATAAAATGAGAAATAAAAAAATACTATTAGGGATGCTGTTAACCTGCAGTATGCTTATCTCCTGCAAAAAATGGGTTGATTATGATCCAAAAGATGATTTTAAGATCACCGACCTGGAATATTTAAAAACCGAAGGTGATTACAGATCATTGGCGATAGGAGTTTATGCTCCATTGCAATGGCTTAACCAGATTGTTCCTATCGGGGATATTATTTCCGACAATTCGGTAACGGGTGGAGAATCGGCATCGGACGTACAATCATTACAGCAAATTAATAATTTTACTCACACTCCGGTTAATGATGCATTAGCCGATCTGTGGCAGTCCTGTTACGAAGGTATTAACAGGGCAAATTATATGCACCAGTTTAAAGATAAAAATCCTCAGGATATAACCATTTCGTTTCCCGGTAAAGATGCTTTATACGGGGAAGTATATTTTATAAGGGCTTATTATTATTTTACCCTGGTAAAAATGTATGGCGGTGTACCCTTGTTCGTGGAAAAGAGACTCACTCTGGCAGATTTAAATAACATTACCAGGTCATCACAGGCTGACGTGTACAAGCAGATTGAATTGGATCTTACAAATGCCATAGCTGTTTTACCAGTAGTACAAGCAGAAAAGGGCAGGATAACCAAATATGCTGCTCAGGCTTTACTGGGTAAGGTTTACCTGTATCAAAATAAATATACGGCAGCGGCTGCTATGCTGGAAAATGTGATCACTTCTAATGCATTTACGCTCGTAACCGATTTTAATTCCATCTTTTTACCTTCCGGTGAAAATGGAACAGAATCCGTTTTTGAAATACAGTATTCTAATGCTTCTGGCACATATGACTGGAACCATCAAACCAGGGGGCAGGGAAATTATTCGGTACAGCAATGTGGTATCCGCGGTTTAAACGGATCAGGAGCCATGCCTTACAGCGGTGGATGGAGCACGAATTTACCAACACAAAACTTAGCTTCGGCTTATACTGCCGGCGATAAAAGGAAAGCGGTAACGGTATTGGATATTGAAGCATATAAAACGGCAAACCCGGGTTTTAATATTACTTACCAGGTAGCGCCTTATCAAAATACAGGTTTATACAATCAGAAATATTTACCACGTAAAGGTGAAAGTTCCGGACAGATCGAATTAAACTATTCCAATAATTTCCGTACCATTCGTTATGCAGATGTATTGCTTATGGCTGCAGAAGCATTTAATAAATCATCCGGCGATGTAAAGGCATTGACCTATCTGAATTTAGTACGCCGCCGTGCATTTGGTAATACCGCAAACGATGTTAACGCAGCCGGTACTGCCTTGTATGAAGCTATTTTAGCTGAAAGAAGACTGGAACTGGCCATGGAAGGGGAACGCTTTTTTGATTTGGTTAGAACCGGTAAAGCACCGGCCGTTTTAGGCCCGTTGGGATTTGTTACCGGAAAAAATGAACTATTTCCTATACCGCAGGGTGAAGTTGATTTAGCGGGTTTACAACAAAATCCAAATTATTAATTCACTAACTAATTAAAATTAACGATCATGAATGTAAAAAAAATTATCTACAGTGCTTTTTTCATGTTAGCTGTTTTAGCCGGCTGTCAAAAGATAAAAACGGATGATATTTCATTTGTTGAAACGGCAGCTGCCCCTGCAAAGCTTTCCGTTCTGTTTAATATTACACAGGATAATACCGGTTTGGTAACGATCACCCCAAATGGTGAAGGTGCCATTTATTATGATGTTTTTTACGGTGATGGAACAACAACACCTGCCAATTTAACAGCCGGAAAAAATACCACACATACTTATGCTGAAGGTATATATGATGTTAAAATTATAGCACACGCGGTGAACGGAAAAACAACCGAACTTATTCAGAAATTAACGGTTGCTTTCAGGGCCCCGGAAAATTTAGTGGTAACCGTAGCCATTGATGCGGTAAATAATTTTAAAGTGAATGTTACGGCTTCAGCACTTTATGAAACATTTTTCAGGGTTTATTTTGGAGATGTTCCCAATGAAGTACCACAACCTTTTTTAGAAGGGCAAACGATCAGCCATGTGTATGCTGCGGTTGGTACTTATACTGTACGGGTAGTTGCATTAAGTGGTGGAGTTGCCACCACAACCTACACTACCACAGTTACCATTACAGATCCCGTTTTAATTCCAATAACATTTGAGTCTGCTACTATTAATTATGCTTTTACCAATTTTGGGGGTGCTACGGCAACTAAAATACCAAACCCGCAAATGAACGGTATTAATACCTCGGCCAATGTGGGCCGCATGGTAAAAAATGCACCTGAAGTTTGGGCTGGTGCTTTGTTAACCGTAGGTGGTAATATCGATTTTTCGGCTAACAAAGTTTTCCGTATGAAAGTTTTTTCTCCAAGGGTAGGAGCTAAAGTTTTATTAAAGGTGGAAAACCTGACCAACGGCGGAATATTTTTTGAGAAAGAAGTTACCAGTACTGTTGCCAATTCATGGGAAGACATGGCATTTGATTTCAGAGCCATCAATACCGGCAATTCATATTCAAAAGTTGTTTTAATATTTGACCTTGGAACAGTAGGAAATGGTTCAGCTAATTTTACCTGGTTGTTCGACGATATCAGGCTTACCAACCAAATGCCTGTTGGCTTTCTTACATTGCCGGTTACTTTTGATTTGGCCAATGTAAATTATGAGGTTACCGATTTTGGAGGTAATGTGAGTGTACCGGCAACTGACCCTACCAACGGAGCAAATAATGTAAAGATGACAACCAAAACCGGTGGTGCACAAACCTGGGCTGGCAGTACAATTGGAGCTGGCTTTACGTCACCTATAGCTTTTACTGCAACCAGAACACAAATGAGCATCAGGGTTTATTCACCTGCAGCGGGTATACGTGTTCGTTTAAAAGTAGAGGACCGTACAAACAATACACGTACAATTGAAACCGAAGCTATGACACAGGCAGCCAATACCTGGGAAACCCTCGTATTTGATTTCGCCACACCGTCTATCGGCACAGCATCTATGAACCTTGCATGGACTTATGATATGGCATCTGTATTTTTTGATTTTGGCAATAATGGAACAGGAAGTGTTTTCTATTGGGATGATGTTACCTTTCTGGCTACAAATGTTATACCCAATTACCTGGTACTACCCCTCGATTTTCAATCAACCACTTATCCTTATCCTTTTGTAAATTTTGGTGGAGCAACAGCAACGGTTGTTGACAATCCAAATCCATCAGGTATCAATACCAGCACCAAGGTTGGAAGAATGGTAAAAGGGGCACCCGAAGTTTGGGCCGGCAGTTTTATCGACCTGGTAAACCCAATCAATTTTACGGTATTAAGAACCTTTAAAGTAAAAGTATATTCACCACGGGTTGGAGCAAAATTGTTGTTGAAAGTAGAGAATCCAACCAACGGAGGACAGAATTATGAAAAAGAAGCTACCACTACCGTTGCCAATGCATGGGAGGAGTTAACCTTCGATTATACAGCCATTCCTTTTGGTTTTTATGCAAGGGTGGTATTGATATTTGACCTGGGCACTGCAGGAGATGGCTCACCAAACTTTACCTTTTATTTTGATGACATCAGACTTAATTAATTTTAAAAAAATAAAATTATGCTAACGAATAAAAAATCATTACTTATTATTTTACTGACAACCATTATTGGATTCAGTTCATGTAAAAAGACAGAGTATGAATTTGGTGATATAAAAACACCAACGGATCTTGTCCTTACAACAGTCATTCAGGGTGTAGATGCGGCCAACCCTTTTGGAAACGGTACCGGCAAGGTTGATATCGCTGTTACGGCGGCCAATGCACTATCGTATAAGATAGATTTTGGTGATGGTACTGCGGCACAATTGGTTCCTTCCGGAGTGATCGCATACCGATTTGGTAATCCGGGTACTACGGAGTATACCATTTCGGTAAATGCTATAGGTACTGCAGGCGTGATGTCTACCATCAGCAAAAAAATAAAAGTGTTTGTAAACTTTGTAATTCCCACCGACATTTTACAAAATTTAACAAACGGTTCATCCAGGGTTTGGATAACCGATCATGATGCACCCGGTCATTTTGGTGTTGGGGCAAGTGATTTTTTCTTTCCTAATTATTATTCGGCTTCGCCCAATTCAAGAGAAGCCTGTGCATACGATGATGATATTACTTTTTCAAAAGATGCCAATGACAATGTAAAAATGTCGATAGATAATAAAGGAGCCTCTTTCTCTATCGGAGCTGCCACTGCATTCTATGGTTTTTCAGGAGGGGATGGATGTTATCCGATACCTACAGGTGGTATCAAGTCACTTATATTTATGAATTCAACGACCAACTCTACTCCGGCACAATCAACCAGGATCCAGTTCAGTGTACCGGGTAATGGCATCATCAATTTTGGAACCGGCGGAACTACATATGAAATTTTATCCATTACTTCTACACAAATGCATTTGCGTAACATTGGCAGTGATGGCAACTCATGGTATCAAAAATTAATAAAGAAGTAATGCATTATTTAAAAAATACAGCCATTTTATGCTTGTTGTTTTTTATTCTTAGCAGTTGTAATAAAGGAGATTCAAACACCGGCATTACAAATACGGCTCCAACAAACCTGGCCGTAACGGCAACGCCAAGTACGGATGGAAGCGGATTCGTTGCCTTTACGGCAACCGCAACCAATGCAGCCACCTATATTTTTGAATATGGAAACGGGGTTATAGAAACGGTTCCTTCGGGCATTATCAATTACCGGTACACACAGGTTGGTAATATTACTTATACCGTAATTGTTACAGCAAAAAGCAGTTCGGGGTTAACGATCAATAAATCTGTCAACGTAACCGTAAATGTTGCAGCCGGCATACCGGTACTCATTTTTTCGGATGATTTTAATGTTGATGGATTACCCAATGCTGCCAAATGGGGATATGATATTGGCACCGGCAGTGGTGGATGGGGGAACAATGAGTTACAGTATTATACCAACCGTCCCGAAAATGCATTTGTACAAAATGGAGTATTGAAAATTACGGCGATCAAAGAAAATTACAGTGGCAGTGCTTATACATCAGCCAGGTTATTATCAAAGGGTAAATTTTCTTTTAAATATGGAAGGATTGAGGTGAGGGCGAAAATTCCGACAGGAGTGGGTACCTGGCCTGCAATATGGATGCTTGGAGATAATATCAATACCGTAGGGTGGCCTGCCTGTGGAGAAATAGATATTATGGAGCACCGTGGCAGCGAACTGAATAAAATCTTTGGAACCCTGCATCATCCCGGGCATTCTGGTGGTAATGGTGATGGAAGTACTATTTTTATTTCTGATGCCACTACTGCTTTTCATAATTATATACTTGACTGGTCTGCTACATCCATAAAGATTTATGTAGATACACAATTGTATTACAGTTTCAATAATTCAGCGGCATTACCGTTTAATCAAAACTTTTTCATCTTATTAAATATGGCCATGGGCGGCACATTTGGCGGAGCAGTTGATCCGGCTTTTACTACAGCAACCCTGGAAATTGATTATGTAAAAGTTTACCAATAAAATAAAGAAGCATTGATTACTAAATGAGTTTCACAGGCAGTTAGTTTTCTCATATAGCAATCGTTATTAAGCGGATCGTATTCACTTGTCCAGGTAGATACCTCCGCTTTTTTATGTAAGATGGATATGGAAATAAAAAAGAAATAATGAAAAGCGAAGCAATAAAACTGGCGCCCGTTGAAATTGATGGTGAAATTTTTTACAAAATTTCTGATGTGGATGGCATGCGGCCATTTTTTATGAGTATTGTCAGTGATTCAGATCACTGGATGTTCATTGCAAGCAATGGGGGAGTATCAGCCGGAAGAAAAGATGCAGAGCATGCTCTGTTTCCGTATTACACCGATGATAAAATAACCGGTGCTGCCGAAACTACGGGAAGTAAATCCGTTTTTTGGGTTTATAAAAACAACAGGGAGTTTTTATGGGAACCTTTTTCAGTGAGAGGAGAAGGCAAGTACAATGTTACCCGCAACCTTTACAAAAGTAAATATGGTAATAAAATTGTTTTTGAAGAGACCAATGCTGATTTAGGGCTTTGTTTTCAGTACCAGTGGAGTTCAGGCAACCAGTATGGTTTTGTACGAAAAAGTAATCTTATTAACCTGTCTGATGCAGACGTTAAAGTTAGGATATTGGATGGTTTGCAAAATATACTTCCTTATGGTGTGGGCAGCGATCTTCAAAACAGTGCCAGTAACCTGGCTGATGCATACAAACGTACTGAACTCATTCCGCAAACGGGCCTGGGCATCTTTGCCCTGAGTGCAATAATAGTAGATAAGGCGGAACCCAGTGAAGCATTAAAAGCAAATGTAGCCTGGTGTACCGGATTGTATGATACCCAATACCTGCTTTCTTCATTGCAAGTAAAAAATTTCAGGACAAACGAAGTGGTTAAGCAGGAAGAAGATATTAAAGGAGAATCCGGAGCCTATTTCGTGGTCAGTGAATTAGCACTCCATGCCCATCAAAATAAGGAATGGATGATTGTATTGAATGTCAATCTGAATCATTCTGCAATTGTGCAACTTTCAGAAAGTATAAAAACAGATAAAGACCTATCCAAAAAAATATTGGCCGATGTTAAAAAGGGCACTGAAAATCTGGTTAAGCTAACAGCGGCATCTGACGGTTTACAATATACTGCCGACGGTTTGAAAGATACCAGGCATTTTTCCAATGTACTATTCAATATCATGCGGGGAGGCATTTTTGATGATAACTACCAGATCGAAAAATGGGATTTCAGCAATTACCTGCGAAAAGCCAATCAGCCCGTTTTTGAAGAAGCGCAATTAACTATTCAACAACTGCCCGAAACTTTTTCTGTTCAATCATTGAAAAATAGGGCTGACAAAATAAACAACATCAATTTTCTCCGGTTAGCAACAGAATACCTGCCACTGAAATTCAGCCGCAGGCATGGTGATCCCAGCCGGCCATGGAACCAATTTTCAATTAATACCAAAAGTGAAACAGACGGGTCAAAAATTTTAGATTACCAGGGAAACTGGCGGGATATTTTTCAGAACTGGGAAGCGTTGGCCTATTCCTATCCCGAATTTATTGAGGGAATGATCTTTAAATTTCTCAACGCTTCTACTTTTGATGGATACAATCCTTACCGGGTTACGAAAGATGGCTTTGACTGGGAAACAATAGAACCGGATAATCCATGGTCGTATATTGGTTACTGGGGAGATCACCAGATCATTTACCTGCTGAAATTTTTTGAAATTTTAGAAAATCACCGGTCTGGCCATATTCAAAAGCTGTTGAATAAAAATGGTTTTGTTTACGCCAATGTTCCCTATAGAATAAAACCGTATCAGGATATCCTGCACAATCCAAAGGACACGATAGAGTTTGATCATAAAAGTGACCTCTTCATACATGAGCGTATGAGCAGGATTGGCGCCGATGGCTCATTGCTCACCAATACCGATGGGGAAATATACCATGTTAGTTTTTGTGAAAAACTTTTAGCAACCGTACTGTCCAAGCTCTCCAATTTTGTGCCTGATGGCGGCATCTGGATGAATACACAACGGCCGGAATGGAATGATGCCAATAATGCGTTGGTGGGTAACGGCCTTTCAATGGTTACACTTTGTTACCTCAGGCGGTTTTTAAAATTCTTTCATCCTGTTTTTGCAGGTAATACCCGGGCAGAGATGGCTGTTTCCGAAGAGTTACATACATTCTTTGAAAATATTGCAAAAACATTTGAGCATTACAAAGACATGC
>JANOGE010000263.1:0-3851 GCA_031414035.1 Chitinophagaceae bacterium
CGAGGGAATTAACAGAAAAGAAAGCAGAGAAGAAATCAGAAACCTGCGAAGATGACTGCAAAGAAAAATTTGTTTTGCAGTATCCTGCAAAAATTAACTCTTTTGTTTCAAAAACGGACCAGTATCTTGAGTTTTCAACCCGCTTATACAAAACAAACCTTTGCCGTATAGAACTTCCTCCCGAATTAGTATAACGATCTGTTTTATTAAAAAATGTACTTTTAACTTAAAGGCGTTTTATTTTTTAACTGAGAACAACAGCTTATTGGTATGCAATAATGCCAGACACCTCAGCAACATTCAACTTTAATTATTTACTTTTTCAAAAACCTTATGTGGTATATATTGTTTTACAATCCAAAATATCCTAAATACATCTTATAGTATCATAATCATCTTTTAATAATTCAAAACGGTTTCTATATGAAGAGTAATAACATTTTTAAAGAATTTAAAAGCGACCTCCCGGCGAGTATTGTCGTATTTTTTGTGGCAGTTCCTTTATGCCTGGGTATTGCACTGGCATCCGGAGCACCGCTTTTTTCGGGCATTATTGCTGGTATTGTGGGTGGTATTATTGTAGGTATTGCAAGCGGTTCATCTTTAGGAGTTAGTGGCCCTGCTGCCGGCCTGGCAGTAATTGTATTAACCTCTATTGCCACCCTGGGTTCCTGGCCTGTTTTTTTACTGTCTGTTGTAATAGCCGGAATTATTCAACTTGCACTCGGCTTTGCAAAAGCGGGTTTTATTGCTTACTTTTTTCCTTCTTCAGTTATTAAAGGGATGCTTACCGGTATCGGGCTTCTCATTATCTTAAAACAAATACCTCATGCTTTGGGCTGGGATAAAGACACAGAAGGAGATGATGCATTTTTTCAGGCAGACGGGCAAAATACTTTTTCTGAGATACTAAACGCCTTGGATTTTTTTACACCCGGAGCCGTCTTAATAGCAGTTATCTCATTAGCCATCCTGATATTATGGGATACCGTATTAACAAAAAAACATAAAATTTTTCAGTTGATACAAGGTCCCATTGTGGTAGTTGTACTTGGTATTGTAATGAACTATTTGTTTAAATCGGGAACCCTGGATTTTAGTTTGGCTGAAGACCAGGTTGTAAGGCTTCCTGTTGCAAATAATTTAACTGATTTTTTCAACCAGTTTACATTTCCGGATTTTTCAGCCATAAAAAATTTTGAAGTTTGGAAAATAGCTATTGTATTAGCCATTGTTGCCAGCCTGGAAACATTGCTCAGTGTGGAAGCAACCGACAAAATGGACCCCAATAAAAGAATTACACCCACTAACAGGGAATTAAAAGCCCAGGGCCTGGGAAACATATTTTCAGGATTAATAGGGGGTTTACCGGTTACCCAGGTTATTGTACGCAGCTCAGCCAATATTTCATTTGGCGGTAAAACAAAATTATCGGCTATACTTCATGGTATTTTTTTATTGATCAGTGCTATTACAATTGCAAGCGTGTTAAATATGATTCCACTGGCAAGTTTAGCAGCCATATTACTAATGGTTGGGTATAAATTAGCGAAACCCAAACTATTTACACAAATGTACAAATTAGGCTGGGAACAGTTTATTCCTTTTGTAGCTACCGTTATTGGTATTTTGGCAACCGATCTGCTCAAAGGAATTACTATCGGCATCCTCTTTGGTATTTTTTACACGTTGCGCCACAGTTACCGCAACTCACATTATATGAAAGAAACAACAACAACAGAAGAGGGCCATGAAATTCACCAGCTCGTTTTGGCCGAAGAAGTTTCCTTTTTTAATAAGGCAAGTGTGATTAAGGAGCTGGAAGATATTCCTGCCAATTCAAAAGTAATTATTGATTGCACCAGGTCTAAATCCATTGCGTACGATGTGGTGGAACTCATCCGTGATTTTAGAAGTAATGCAAAAACAAAAAATATAACGGTTGAAACGATCAATTTTATAGAACCGGCATAAAAACTTATTTTTTTAAAATTATAAAATCAAATTTAAATTGAAAACACATACAAAAGAAACACAGGCAAATTTATCGCCACGTGCGGCATTGGAAATATTAAAAGAAGGCAATGGAAGATTTATAAAAAATTTAAAGGCCCAGCGTGACTTATTGGGACAGGCAAATGATACCAGGGATGGCCAATGGCCCTTTGCCATTATACTCAGTTGCATTGACAGCCGTACATCTGCCGAATTGATATTTGACCAGGGGTTGGGAGACATTTTCAGTGTACGTATTGCCGGTAATATTGTAAACACTGATATTTTAGGAAGTATGGAGTTTGCCTGTAAGGTGGCAGGCTCAAAACTGATTGTGGTATTAGGGCATACCAAATGCGGAGCCGTAAAAGGTGCCTGCGATCATGTGGAAATGGGCAACCTTACCGAGTTGTTATCAAAAATACAACCTGCCGTTTATTCAGAATCAGAAACTACCAATTTGGAAAAGCGGAATTCAAAAAACGGAAAGTTTGTTGAAAATGTTGCTGCTATTAATGTAAAGCGGAGCGTAAAAAATATTATTGAACGGAGTTTTATCATTGAACAGATGGTGGAAAAAGGGGAGATTGGTGTTGTGGGGGCCATGTACAATATTGAAAAAGGTAAAGTAGATTTTTATAAGGATGTGGCTTTTATTAAAGACGAACAGAATCCTGCATTTAGTGTTGATGAGTTAAGGCATTAATTTTTATTGGGTTGAGGGGCATTCTTCAACCCAAATAATATAGCTATGAGCAAACATACATTTGACGAAGCACATATCATTCATGAACTGAAGCACTTTTTACCTGCACAGCAGGCATTAAAAGATTTCATTCATCATAATTCCCTGCATGCTTTTCAGCACATGAAATTTTACGATGCTATATTCAAGGCGTCTAAAATATTCGGATTCCAGGTGCATTTACAATTACCCGAGTATCGGGAGATGTATGAAACCGGAAGGATAAGGAAAGATATCCTGGAAATGGTTATTGCTAATAAAAAGAGCAAAGATGCAGTAGCAGGCTGGAAAGAAAAATTGATCAATAAAGAGTATAACACTATTAATCATCCACGTATCGGGCAACTGCGCAGCCACTGGAAAGAAGTTTACCATATTGACCTGGATAACAAAGTTCACCCATTGCTGTTTCGCATTCTTTGTGCTTTTTTAGACCAGGGTATTGCCATTGAAAGGTTTCCGGTGGTTAATATACCTTTTATTGATAGTATTAGAGAAATGGAGCAAAACAGTTTTGTAAGTTTCTTTAAAACAAAAACGGTAAGACAGCTTTTTTTATCGGGCAATTATTCTATACCTGAACTTTTAAAAACGATTGTTGGTAAAGAAGAATATTATGAGCAATATTTATTCGATCAGCAGTTTGCCCATCATGGATGGAGTGGTTTTGTAAGTGCAGTTGAAGATAACCCTCAAACATTACTCGACAGGAAACAGATAACCCTGAAGGAATTACTGGAATTTGAATTGCTGCTGGAACTGGATGCATTAAACCATGCTTTAGGTAATAATTGGCAGCCACTGGCTACTCAGGTTACAGAACCGCCCCTTGATTTATTTGCTGATGTACCAACAACAGAATTAGCCGAAGTAATTGAACTGTGGCAGGATGCTTTTGAATGGAGTTATTATGATTCTGTATTAAAAGGGATATTATTGGCAGCCCCAACACCCCCCCCGCCCCCTAAAGGGGGAGCTTTGGAGTCCGCTGAAAACAGGAAGTCATCGACAATAGCAGGGCGCACTTTACAAGCCATTTTCTGTATTGATGAAAGAGAAGACTCTATCCGCCGCCACATTGAAGCAGTTGACAAAAAAGCCGAAACATTTG
>JANOGE010000264.1:0-5167 GCA_031414035.1 Chitinophagaceae bacterium
AGCACATATACATTAAAATCCAACAACAGTGTTTGGTTTATTATTGCAGTATTATTTTATGATACGAGATACCATCCGTTGTTTTAATTTTTACCAGATACACTGCTTTGCTTAAACCGGCCAGATCCAGTTTTGCAGATCCGCCTGCCGAACTACCTGTTTTTACAACAGCCCCGTTTATATCGTATAAAAAATAGTCAAATGATTTTCCCGTTTCTATAAAAAGCATATCCTTTACTGGATTAGGATAAATTTTTACAACCTGGTCTTTATCATTACAACTTACCCTCCTGGTTAAAGAATAGGTTGATGTACCATCCTTATCCGTTTGCTTTAACCTGTAATACAGGGTACCGGTAACCGGTGATATATCTTTATAGCTATAGTGAGTTGTGGTTCCGGTATTCAAGGCGCCATTAAGGGTTGCAACCGTTACCCAGTTTACCGCATCAGTACTTCTTTCGATGGTAAAAAATGAATTATTGATTTCATACGCTGTGGACCATTTCACTAAAACGGATTTGCAATCAGCGGCAACAGAAATATTAAAATCAATTAAGGATATGGGCAACACATTAATGATTTCCGTTTCCGTTTCATTTGTAATAACTGCACTGTTATAATCAAAGAAAATAGCCGCTTTATTTCTTACAAAACTACCCACTGTTAAATTACCGAATGGTTTTATACTGAAAGCAATAAAGCCATGGCTTAATGGTTCATTGGTTGTTGAATCGGGCAACAGGATTTCCTCAAAAGTAAATCTCAGCATATTACCCTGCTCCAGTACTACTTTAAAAGGATGGGATGAACCCGTTATTTTCAGCCTGCTGATGTTGAGTGTATTTTGTAAAGTATCTGTGATCATCACAAGGAATGCAGTATCTGTACCTGTGTTTTGAAACCTGATCACATAATTCAGATAAGTGGAATCAGCACCTATATATGCCGTGCTCACCGGTCCTGCAGGTATAACTGTTTTATCATTGGGATCATAACTGGCCACCACTACATTTACTGCAGAGTCCTGATTATTATACGGTGTTTCATCATTCACTATGGGATAGACCGTTGCCGTATTATTTAATACCGTACCACCGGTTGTTGAAACCGGCACCAAAAGATCAACCCGTATATACCTCGATTCAAAGGGCTGAAGGTTTGTAAAATTCCAGGTTACCAATGGATTTGCATAAGTTGTTGCAACAGGTGTTGATTGCTGGTAAACAAGCATTGCAGCATGATTGAGTGTTACAGATCCTGATAATAAGGTAGTGCCGGTATTCCGGTAACTTATAAAAACGGCTATTGTACTTCCCGGCCTGGGTATACTGCTGTTATACACATTAACAGACAGATCATTCTTACCCGGTGTGGGATAAACCGGAAAATTATTCAGGCTGTCGTAACCACCAATGTTCGTATTAAAAGTAGCGGTATGTGTGGCCACTGTTGATGTATAGTAAGGAGGCACATAAGGCAGCGAGATGGTATAATTACCTGTATCAACATACATATCATATTGGCCGTCCAGGTCGGCGATGCCAAAAAAATCCAATGCATTGGTTTGTGCTTTAACCGTACGGTACGGAAAAGGTGATTCTCCTGCCTGCCTTATACCATCATTGTTGATGTCAATAAATATGTTGCCCGAAATATGATTGGTACGTGAAAGCTGGCTTACAAAAACTGCTCCTGCCCCGGCAAAAGAGGTCAGGGTATTTGAAACCAAAGGATCCGGATTAAAGTCGGCTGTATTTATAAAATAACCCGTTGTAAAAACATTGTCATTATCATCAACGGAGATGGCACTGCCAATATCATTATTAGCTCCTCCCATTTGTACAACCCACTGAAAACCTCCGTAAGCGTTAAGTTTTTCAATAAATATATTCCTGTTTTGCGGAGTAAGTGTTGAGTTGTTATTCCCGGGTTCAAATTGATAACCGTTTCCGAATTTTCCTACCACATAAATACTCCCGTCTTTATCTGATGCCAGGCCGGTTGCGGCTACCAACGCTGCCGAAGTACCAGCTGTAAAACGCACCCATTTCAAATTACCATATACATCCAGTTTAAATATGAACATATCTGTACTTCCACCGGCGGTAACATTCAGTATCCCTGTCCCCGGATCAAAATCTGCCATACCGCTAAATGAGCCTGATATGATTGTATTGCCTGCATTGTCCACGGCTATGGACTGGGGCCATACATTACCTGTTCCCTGTGTGGCCCTTTCCCAAATAACGTTTAAATCAGGATCAAATTTAGTAACTGCAGCCTTGATATTCATGTATGTTGTTACATACAGGAATCCGTTTTTCAAAGACATTGCATAGGGTATGTCAAGACCTGCAGTTGTTATCCTGTATGCATTTACGTACAATCCGTCGGGGTCCAGTTTTAATAAAAATCCATCTCCACTGGTCGAAATAAAATTTACAACCCCCGGCCCCGGATCAATATCTATTGTAGCATTATAATCGCCTGCAACATATACATTGTTGTTGTTGTCAACAGCTATTCCTCTTGCTTCATCAATAGAAGTACTGCCTACACTTTTTGCCCATACAAAATCGCCCGATGGGCTTAACTTACTGATAAAAATATCTGAAGTTCCATTTGATGAGATGTTAAACACGCCGGGCCCCGGATCAAAATCAATATTATTACCGTTAAAACCTCCTGTACTATATATATAACCATCTGCACCGAGGGTCATTGCAAATAATGAAACGGTAGCTAATCCACCCAGTCTTTTTGCCCATACAAAGTTTCCGGCCGCATCCAGTTTACAGATAAAAGCATCAATAGAAGATCCAACAGCTGAAAGGTTAAAAACAGCCGGCCCCGGGTCAAAGTCGGTAACCCCCTGATATTTTCCGGCGATGTAAATATTGCCAGCTGCATCATGGGTGATCACCTTACCCTCGGCAAGTATTGCTGTAGTTGGATTAAAATGCCTTGCCCAGGCATACTTCTGTGCATGTAATGGGAAATACTGTATTACGAAAAAAAGGAGTATGGGTATGGATAGGGCTCTCATTTAATAATTGTTGAATTATCGAAAATAAATAAGTTGAGCGTAAAAGTAAATCAAATTAATTGAAATTTGAATTGCCCTGGTTTCGTGTCTCACCGGGGTTTCACCCAGGTGAATTATTAATAAATGAGTACGGTATGAAAAAACTGCCGGTACAAAAACAATATTCAACCTTTTTACTCATCGCTGTCATTGATAAGTCGCATCCGGTAAGCATTCATGGCAGTAATGCCGAGTTTTTTTATAAGCCGGTAATTAACCAGCACCCCAACAGGCGCACCTATAATGGGTACCAGCTGTGCCATTTTGGCCAGGTCAATATAGTCCCTGTATTCCTGCTGAAAACTGCGCCAGTCAAATGCATTGATATCCTGTGGCAGGTGTTTACGTTTCTCTTCCCAATCCGTCATTTTAAGGTAAATATTCCTGCGGTGTTCATCACCCGAAAAAGCCAGTTCAAAAATATGTATCAGGTAAACCCTTTCCCGGTAATCGTGTACATCCATGCCATACAGAACAGCAATATCAAAGAGTAATTTAAGTTTAAGGCTTATAAGAATGGGAAAATCGGCCAGACCCAGCAGTATGCCACCTGCCCCGGTGATGCCGCCTTCAATGGCAGCTGTTTTACGGTACCAGTCTATTTTTTTCTGAACAGCTTCTTCCCTTACCTGCAGGCTTACATTTACCAGGGTATCGGCACTGGTATATTTTGCACCAAATAAAACGCCCCGTATCATTTGTTTAATGGTAGCCGTAATGGCCCTGTGTACTTTTTCAGGTATCCAGGTATTGATCTTTGTCTGCAGTTTTTTTGATAGGCTGTTAAGCAAGGATGGCCTGCGAAGCATTTTCTTTTGCCAGGCTGTTAATGCCGTATTCACTTCTCTTTCATATGCATTCATTATTTACATCCTTTGAACAAAGGTACCATTACTGTTGGCAGAGTGCAAAGGGTTGTATTTTTATGTTGCATAAGAATAAGTCAGTGGGTAAAGAAAGAACAGGATTTAAAAATATACATTCTTTTTCCCGGCAATGTCTCTCCGAAGATTTGTGATTAGGCCGGGGACAGTGTGTTAGTTATTAAATCCATTTGCGCAACGTCCCGTACAGGAAACCCTTTAGATTTGCTCCGAAGAAGAAGAGAACCCCGGATACCTGAGGAACTTATCTGGCGCAGATATGCAGCTTGGGTTTTGTGTGTCTGCGTATCTCCCGCCAAAGAGCGGGACAAGTTATGCCATTGAAAACAGTTTTTTGAGAAAATGTAGTTAGAGACTTTATTTTTAAGAGTATCATTTGGCTTAACTGGCGCAGATATGCAGCTTGGGTTTTGTGTGTCTGCGTATCTCCCGCCAAAGAGCGGGACAAGTTATGCCATTGAAAACAGTATTTTGAGAAAATGTAGTTAGAGACTTTATTTTTAAGAGTATCATTTGGCACAACTTGTCCCGCTCTGCGGGAGATACGCCACGCTGCTTTGCCTTTGCTGCATATCTGCGCCAGATGGGGTATTCAGTAATATGCTCTTTCTGTATGCCCCTGTTTTGCAATTCTTCTTCAATAGCATTTGGGGATAGTTTTAAAGACAGAATTTGCTGACAAATATTTTCATCAATGTTAAATATTTCCGGCATATCGATTTAAATTTTATGATCCCCGTTTACGACACTTTGTATAACCGGTAGTAAAAATATATATTTATCCTGATTATCAAATTGCAAAAATAATTTTTAATACCTCTGTTGGTCATAAGCGATCCATTTAAAAAACCACTTCTAAACCAGCAGGCGACGTCGTCCGTTGTTATCACCTAAGGCTGAGGCCTGAGCTGTTGCAAATCTTTTATTTAGTTTTTTATTTGCCGGTTCTTTTATACGCTACGCCGGTAGTGATAACACCATCCGGCGGCATTTGCGCTTGCGTCAGTTGGCTTGCGTATGATTTAAAATACACCAACATTGTCGGAAAGATAACAGCACATATACATTAAAATCCAACAACAGTGTTTGGTTTATTATTGCAGTATTATTTTATGATACGAGATACCATCCGTTGTTTTAATTTTTACCAGATACACTGCTTTGCTTAAACCGGCCAGATCCAGTTTTGCAGATC
>JANOGE010000265.1:0-5175 GCA_031414035.1 Chitinophagaceae bacterium
GAAATGTTTACTACCCAAATCAGCATAAGGTCGGTTAAGCAAATGGGTGCATTACGGTTGATTGACTCAAGTGCAAATGATAACATTAAGTTAGGCTATGGGCTGGGTTGGGTTTTGTTACAATCACCTTATGGCACAGGTGCTTTTAAAGAAGGGCACGGTGATGGTTTTCAGCATTATTCTATTATTTTTCCCGCGACGGGCAAAGGTATTATTATCATGAGTAACAGTGATAATGCGGAAAGTATATTTAAAGAGTTATTGGAAGTTACAATCGGCGATAGTTTTACACCCTGGTATTGGGAGAATTATATTCCTTATAATAATAAGAAAAATTAATACACAGACTCAAGACAAGAACTATAGCCAGTAGTATTTAATAAGACGAATAAACTTACCAATAACAATGATTAAATGATACATTGTAACAACCCTATATACCTGAGCATAGGAATAACCCCGCTAAAAGACAACCGGACCCTTTTAAAAATTATTTCTTGAATAACCGGAGTTGTTAAATAATTGCTTTTAATTAACTGTTTTTATTTGCCCGGGCAACCCATTGTTTGTAAACTGCATTTATACTTTTATACAAATCAATCGGGATTATTTTTTCATGGATATAGCTAATCTGATTAAGGAAGCAAAGCAGGGAAGTATAGCTGCGCAAAAGTGCCTGTTTAACCGGTTGGCAGATAAAATGCTCTTGCTTTGCCGGAGGTATGTGAAGAACAGGGAAGATGCCGAAGAAGTTTTGTTGGATGGGTTTTATAAGTTTTTTAAGAATCTACATTCATTTTCATACCAGGGAGAACCTGCTCTGCATGCCTGGCTGAAAAGAATTATGATCAATGAATGCCTGATGTATCTGCGCAAAAAAAATGCATTTTCAATTGTTACAGAATCAACAGCAGAAGAAATATTTTTGGAAGAAGAAGCCCTTAATAATTTATCTGCTGACGAAATTTTTAATCTGATTGCAAAATTACCTGTTGGCTACCGCACTGTTTTTAACTTATATGTTGTTGAAGGGATTGAGCATAAAGAAATTGCGACTTTGACGGGTATTTCGGAAGGTACATCAAAGTCCCAGTTAAGTAAGGCAAAGGCATTATTACAAAAAATGTTATCACAAAAAGGAATTGAATATGTTAAACAAAAAATACGATAAACCATTTCAGTGGAAAAATAGACTGGAAGGATTAGACAGTTTGACCGGGGAAGCTTTGCCTGACAAAAAATTCATGTGGGAAAAACTGCATAGCCGTTTACAGCAAAAGCCCCGTAATAGTAAAGCTATTTGGTATTGGGCTGCTGCAGGCATGTTACCCTTATTCCTTATTCCAATATTGATTACAAACAGAACAACAGATGTTTTGGTAAGGCATTTACCAAAACCAAAACAAAATATTAACAATCCGGCTCCGGCATTACTGCTTGCAACTAATGAACCGGTTACCGTTTTAAAAGCAAGGTATATTGAAAAGAAACAGGTGGTAACCGGCATTCAAAAAAACGAAAAGTGGATTACTCTAAAAGATACCCTTAAAACAACTGATGCAGGTATAACAGTAGTTTTAATCACCGATGAAACCAAACCTGTTTTAACAGCTAACAGCGGTTTACTTATTGATTCAGCTTTTTCCACTTCAGCAACAATTCCCGGTAAGAAAAAATTACCGGTTGTTCATATCAATGAACTGGAAACTTTTCCGATACAGTTTACAGAACGGGTAAATTTTGCACAAAATTTATCAGGTATAAGGCCCAAAAAACATAAAACCAACAATCAAAGTATAGCTACTCAGCAAAATACACCTGGCTTTAAAATAAAACTCTCTTTTAAAAATTAAGCAAACATGAAAAAGATTATCAGTTTACTGATGCTGGTAACAGGCATCACCGGTTCAGCTATTGCCCAGGAAGAAACAAGGCTGACCAGTGCAGACAGGAATTTTAATTTTCCATCAGACTATTTGAAAAGAAGTTTTACCGTTGACCTTGGAAAAGGAAATAAAATGCAGGTTTCGTTAAGTCATATAGAAGACCTGTCTCGTTTTGCAAATATTGATTCTTTACTGCGTATCTTTTTAGAGGATATAGCTCTTTTAAAGGATTCCCTTTCTGAAGAATTATTATCTAAACGTATCGATTACCACACTGATGAATTGGGGCGAAAAAAAATCCGTTTACAGCATTTTATTCCGGTGGGATCAAACTTTTTAATGCAGCAGGGAGAACTGGTATCTTTAAAGCTAACACAGGATACTGTTAATTTCATTGGTTCTTATGAGGGTATTGTACGTTCAACATTATTAAGACCATATTCCGAAATGCACTATTATCAGCTTAGTTTTTTTGTAAATAAGCTGGCCGACTTAAATAATTATATCAATACAGGCTTAAATGAAAAAATAAGCACGATTCATAAAAATGAAAAGGGAAGGTGGATAAATGATGGTAGCGGACAATGGCATATAAAGAACGGGGATAAAAGTATATATTCAAATCATCAACCTGCAGGATATGTTTCAGGAACGGGAGATTATCTTACGTCAAGGGTTTCAGTTAATTTCCAGAATTATAAGAATTACTTTGTACCCTCATTCAGTGCAGGTGCCGCATTGATCTTTAGCAATGGAAGAATTAAGCGGGATCTTGGCCTGCTCTGGGAACCCCATTTTTTCTTTGCCAAAAATACACAAGGTAACATGCAGACTTACCGGAACGATTTTCTCACATTTACTTTCGGGCAGTCGTATATAAGAAAAAATAAACCTGTTAAAGCTTTTTCTTTTATTAACGAGTTCTCATTTGGATATCTTATAAGAAGAAGCGGTAATTATTTTGAAAAAAATACCATGAGGATCGGAATAGGACAGCTATCATTATTTAATGAAAAGATAAAGATAGAACCAATTATTTATTTCAATAATCTTTTTAAAGGCGTAACGCCGGGGTTAAAATTGTCGGTTAATTTTTAAAGAACCTGAACAGCCTGTCTAACCAAATGGTTCGCTGATGGATTTACTGGTGGTGGAAAACCATTTGGGTCCGTCAGCAGTCATGTAAACACAATCTTCCAGGCGCACTCCAAATTCACCCGGTATAGATATCGTGGGCTCTATACTGAAACACATACCCGGCTCCAGTAACAGCGTATTGCCCTTTACCATATTGCCCCATTCATGCCCGTCCAAACCAATGCCATGGCCGGTTCTGTGTGGCAGTCCTGGTAATTTATAACCGGGGCCAAAACCTGCATCTGTTAAAACCTTGCGGGCAGCAGTATCTACTTCTTCACATGCGGAACCATTTTTAGCGGCTGCAAAACCGGCAGCCTGCGATCGCTGTTCCATGTTCCATATTTCATTTTGCCGTTTGGTAGGTTCGGCACCAAATACAACGGTACGGGTTATGTCAGAGTTATAACCTTCTACCTGGCAACCGCAATCCATCAATACGATATCTCCCTTCTTTAATTTTTGGGGTTTGGTAGTGCCATGCGGATAAGCAGCTGCTTCGCCAAAAAGTACCAGCGCAAAACCGGAATCATTACCGAGTTGTTGCTGTGCCCCGGTTATAATAGCAGCCACATTGCCCGGCGACATACCTTCCTTCATACCTGCAATACCATGTTTTATGGCCGCAACCGTGATATCACTGGCCTTTTGCATTAATGCAATTTCAGCAGCTGATTTTATTATGCGGCAGGGGATGGTAATGGGGTCGCCGCTTACAAAATTCAAATGAGGCGCTTCTTTTCTCAGGCCTTCAAAAATAAAAAAACGGAGCCTTTCTTCCATGCCAATGTTTCCGGATAAAATGCCTGCATCTTTTATGGCATTTGCCATTACCTTGTAAGGGCTTTCATCTTCGTTCCATGCATAAACTTCTTTTCCAATTTTTATCAGTTCCCTAAAACGGGCTTCTTCAAATGCCGGGCAAACATATTTTACTTCGCCTTTTGCAGGAATTATCGCCACCATGGTCCGTTCGCTGGGCCACCAGCTGATGCCGGTAAAATATTCCATTGACGTACCTGAATCCAGGATCAGGGCTTCTATTTTTTGTTCAGTGAGCAGTCGTTGTGCTTTTGCGATACGGGCTTCTCTTTCTTTTAGGGTTACAGACTCTACACCTGCCAACATGGATTGCAGATCCACCGGTGAAGCCGTTTTTTCTTCCTGTTTAACGCCGGTATTACAGGAACTTATACCTGATATTATTCCCGTAGCCGCGGCCATGGCGGAAATGTTGATGAAGTCCCGTCTTTTTAATGTCATCTAAAATGGATTGAAGATTTGATTGCATTAAATATTATGAAAGTTAGGATTTTTATTCCCTACTGCCTGTATTCTATTTTTAATTTTTCCAGCAGGATGCAGATATACGGATAAGAAAAAACTGTTATCAAATTGTTATAGCTATTTTCAGATTGAACCTTTTTCTACAATTAATGTTAGACAATCTGAATAAAAATTTAAAATCATAAATCAAAAAAAATCAAAATTATGAAATCAATTAAAAGAATTGCATTGTTAGTTGCAGCCGGTATTTTTACTATGAATGCATTTGCACAAACAACCGACATCGTTGATGTAGCCGCTGGTTCAAAAGATCACACTACTTTAGTAGCTGCAGTTAAAGCGGCAGATTTAGTGAGTACTTTAAAAAGTGCAGGCCCCTTTACCGTATTTGCGCCAATTAATGATGCATTTGGAAAACTTCCTGCAGGTACCGTTGAAACTTTGTTAAAAGCAGAAAACAAATCCCAGTTGACAGGCGTACTTACTTATCATGTAGTGTCCGGTAATATTAATGCAAAAGCAGTAATGGCCGCTATTAAAAAAGGAAAAGGTAAAGCAGTACTTACAACTGTAGCCGGTGGTAAATTAACTGCGGCTGTAGAAGATGGTAAAGTTATTTTAACCGACGAAAAGGGCGGTAAATCAACAGTTATTGCCACTGATTTAGCAGCCAGTAACGGTGTTATACACGTTATTGACAGTGTTTTATTACCTAAGTAAATAAAAATGTTGCCGGATTTTATAACAGCTGACCCTTGAATAAATGGGTCAGCTGTTTTACTTTAATACCAAAGTTCACAGGTAAATTTATTCAGTAAACGTATCTATTTATTTTAGGACAAGCGGGAAACAAAATTGTTTCAAT
>JANOGE010000266.1:0-10548 GCA_031414035.1 Chitinophagaceae bacterium
AAAACTCAACAACAAAATAAAAGAAATTTCTATCAGCTCAAATGCATTGCAAACAGTAATTATTAAACCTTAAAATCAACTATATGAATCACCCAAAATTCTTTAACGATGTCAAATAATAATTCGAATCCGGCAACATTGGTTCCAATGGGGCAAAAAATTGCATTTGGATTAGGCATGTTAGCCAACCAAATGTTTCCTGCAGCCTTAGGTATTTTTATGGTTGTATTGGTTGAAAATTTAGGTATGCCAACATGGATGTGGGGCATTTTGTTTTTTCTGCCAAGGATATTTGACGCTTTCTTTGATCCAATTATGGGTTTTATCTCCGACAACACTAAATCGGTTTGGGGAAGACGAAGGCAATATGTGTTTATAGGAGCGTTGGTTATGGGAATTTCCTTTGTGATCATGTGGCAGTTATACAGAGAGAATAGCGTAAACTATAATTTCATATTCTTTCTCATCATTTCAACTGTGTTTTATTTTGGGTTATCCATCTTTAGTGTTCCTTATGTGGCTATGGGGTATGAAATGAGTGATGATTTTCATGAGCGCACACAGATCATGGCCATATCACAATGGATAGGGCAATGGGCATGGGTAATTGCACCCTGGTTTTGGGTGGTGATGTATGACCCGAAATGGTTTCCCAATGCAGATACAGCCACCAGGACACTGGCAGTTTGGGTAGGCATTTCGTGTATGATATTAGCGATGATGCCTGCCATCTTTATTAAAAGTAAGTCTACAAAACATGACCTTACTTTAAAGCCATTAACTTATAAAACAATTGGTGGTAGTTTAAAGGAAATTCTCATCAGTTTCAAAGAAGCTTTTGGAAATAAGCCCTTCAGAAAGCTATGCATTGCAACTTTCTTAATTTTTAATGCATTTAATACGGTTGCCGGTTTTACTTTTTTTATTGTTGTTTATTATCTTTTTAACGGCAGTACAGCAGATGCAGGTATCTGGCCTACACTTTTTGGATGTATAGGTGCTTTAGCTACTACTTTTATGGTTATACCCACAGTGGCCTGGATATCTAAAAAAATGGAGAAAAAGAGAGCCTTCTTAATTTGCCAGGGCATTTCTATTTTTGGATATATATTGCTTTGGTTTCTCTTTATTCCGGGTAAGCCCTATTTGTTTTTGTTTGCGTTGCCTTTCTTTTCCTTTGGTATCGGCAGTTTGTTTACGTTGATGATGTCTATGACCGCTGATGTTTGCGACATGGATGAATTAGAATCCGGTAAACGAAGAGAAGGGATTTTTGGTGCTATTTACTGGTGGATGGTAAAGTTTGGTTTTGCCATTGCGGGATTATTAACCGGCGTTATTATGTCTGTTGTAGGTTTTAAAGCAGGTGCGGAAACGCAGGCTGAGGGTGCAGTTACAGGATTGCGGCTTTTTTTCTCCGGCATCCCGATCTTAGGTACTTTAATAGCTATGTGGGTAATGCGGAACTATGACCTGACTGAAGCGAAAGCAAGAGCGATCAAAAAAGAAATAGATGCCAGAAAACTGCCCGTTAAAAAACAATCATCTGCTTATCTTTCCGGAAAATTACTTTCTTTGGAGAAAAACGGATTTTCTGTAAATGCTATCACCGGTTTAGATTTCAGTTTAAAAAGTGAGGCTGAGATCAGTTCACATTATTCAACCATTTTAAATGGTGGTATGCACGGTTTATGCTTTAGCCCCTATGTAGAAGGACAGGAAACAGGGGATATTTTATCAGAAGATCAAATTCGCAGAAGACTGGATGTAATTACTCCGCATACACAATGGATCAGATCTTTTTCCTGTACCGAAGGAAATGAACTGATACCGGAAATGGCTCACCAGAAAGGGTTAAAAACTTTAGTTGGTACATGGATAAGTGATGATAAAGAAAGAAATGAAAAGGAGATACAATCGCTGATCAGTTTGGCAAAGGAAGGTTTAGTAGACATTGCTGCGATAGGAAATGAAGTCTTGCATCGGGAAGAAATTTCAGAGCAGGAGTTATTACAATATATTAAGCGGGTAAGAGAAGCATTGCCGGATTCCATCCCTGTTGGATATGTGGATGCCTATTACCAGTTTCTTGACAGGCCTGCTTTGGTAGATGCCTGTGATGTCATATTAGTTAACTGTTATCCCTTCTGGGAAGGAGCAGATAATGCGTATGCGCTGTCTTATTTAAGCAGAATGATGGACTTAACGCAAAAGGCAGCCAACGGTAAAAAAGTGATCATTACAGAAACCGGGTGGCCGGGTATAGGAGAAAATGTGGAAGCGGCAAAACCTTCCCGGTTAAATGCCATGAAATATTTTATTGCTGTTCAGGAATGGGCAAAAAGTAAAAATATTGAACTATTCTATTTTTCATCATTTGATGAATCCTGGAAAACAAAACAGGAAGGAAAGGTAGGAGCAGGATGGGGTATTTGGGATAAGAATGAAAAATTGAAAATTTTAAATAATAAAAACTATGTCATTTAGAAGAAAAGAAGATCCGCTTTATCAGATCAAATTTGATAACAATAACGGGATTAATTATAATGGTATTGATTTTACAGGTAAATCACCGGATGAATTAAAAATATTATTTGGAGATATATTAAAAACCGGAATGCATGGGTTTTGTTTTAGTTTATATGAAGACGGACAAAAACCAGGCGCCATCATTTCAGAAGAACAGGTTCGCAGAAGAATGAAAATTATTGCACCTTATACTAAATGGGTACGATCATTTTCCTGTACAGAAGGAAATGAGTTTATCCCGATCATTGCTCATGAATTTGGAATTAAAACATTAGTAGGGGCATGGTTGGGTGATGATCCGGAGATCAATGAACGGGAAATTGAAGGATTAATAAAACTTTCTAATGAAGGCTTTGTAGATATTGCAGCCGTAGGAAATGAGGTAATGTATCGAAAAGATCTAACTGAAGAAGAACTTTTAGAATTTATCTCAAGAGTAAAAAGTGCCATTCCTGACACTATTCCTGTTGGTTATGTAGATGCCTACTACGAGTTTAATTTAAAGCCCAGAATAACTGCCGCCTGCGACCTGATATTAACCAATTGTTATCCCTATTGGGAAGGCTGTAACCTGGAATATTCATTGGGACACATGAAACAAATGTACCACCAGGCTTTGCATGCGGCCAATGGTAAAAAAGTAATCATTACCGAAACCGGATGGCCCAGTCAGGGCGAAAGTTTTAAAGACGCACATCCGTCTAACGAGAATGCTGTAAAATATTTTATAAATACCCAACTTTGGTCGCAGGAAGAGGATATTGATATATTTTATTTCTCCTCTTTTGATGAATCCTGGAAAGTAGGTGCAGAAGGAGAGGTAGGTGCTTACTGGGGTATTTGGGATAAAAATGAAAAACTGAAATTCTGATATGGATTTTTTTAAAAAATTCGGGTTGCCTCCCGGTAATGCAGTTTGCTATTCAGGTTTCAGGGATGGGCAACAACCCGGAGGCCTATACCCCTCTTATGAAGAAGTGAAGGAGGATCTGCTGATTCTTCAAAATAACTGGAAATACCTGCGCTTATATGATTGCGACGTACATGCTGAAACCGTAATACATGTTATCCGAAATGAAAACCTCGATGTTAAGATCATGTTGGGTGCATACATTGAAGCCGAGATGAACAACTTTGGTTGTCCATGGGGTGGTGCTGTATATACGGAAGAACAATTAGAAATAAACCGTAAAAAAAACGACGAAAAGATCCAACGGCTCATTGATTGGGCCAATCAGTTTTCCGACATCATTTTTTCACTTTCAGTGGGTAATGAAGCATGCGTTGACTGGACGGATCATTATGTGCCTGTACAAAGGGTATTGGAATTTACCCGCAGGGTGAAAAAATGGGCTAAACAACCTGTAACCTTTTGTGAAAACTATGTGCCCTGGCTCAGTAAGTTAAAACCGTTGGCAGCAGAAGTAGATTTTATTTCTATTCATACATACCCGGTGTGGGAATACAAACATATACATGAAGCTATAGAATATACCCGTGAAAATTATGAAACAGTCTTAGGTTTTTATCCTGATAAACCGATAGTGATTACCGAAGCAGGCTGGGCTACCAATTCAAATGGGAGGGGCATCCATCCCGAACATGTAAATGAGGAAAATCAAAAAATGTATTACGAAGATCTGATGAACTGGGCTTCAAAAAATAAAACCCTGGTTTTCTTTTTTGAAGCCTTTGATGAATCCTGGAAAGGTTCACCGGATCCCAATGAACCGGAAAAACATTGGGGATTATTCAAAATTGATAGAACGTCGAAATTGGTGATGAAACAGCATTATAGGACAGTATAATGTAAATAACTGCTATTACATAAGAATTATTATTACTTTACTTATGCGAAATAAAGAAAAAATATTAAAAGGAAGTATTGCTTACCAAATAAGTTTCACTGGCAGATCGTTTTCGCATATAGCATTCGTTATTATGCCCATCGTATTCACTTATCCAGGCAGATGCCCTGGCTTTTTTTTAAAAAATATATCAGGTTAAATATCTTTTAATGATTCAAATTACTTACAAAACAATGAAAAGCACGGCAACCGTTTTATTCATTGTTTTTCATTTATTGGTTCAGGCTCAAACCGGTGTAAATAAAGCATCAATAGAAGATAAGGTATTTGTCCTGCTGCAAAAGATGACTTTGGAAGAAAAAGTAGGGCAGATGAACCAGTACAATGGATTTTGGGAAGCCACAGGGCCTGTAACCGATAAAGAAGAAGCAAAGTGGAAAAATGAACATTTTCGGAAAGGAATAGTAGGCGCAGTATTAAATGTAAAAGGTACAGCGAATGTGCGCAAATTGCAGGAGATCGCAGTGAACGAAACAAGGCTTGGTATTCCATTATTATTTGGATATGATGTGATTCATGGGCACAAAACACTTTTTCCCATTCCATTGGGTGAAGCGGCCAGCTGGGATTTAGCAGCCATTGAACAATCAGCAAGGATCGCTGCCATTGAAGCATCTGCAGTGGGTATAAACTGGACCTTTGCCCCCATGGTTGATATTACCAGGGATGCCCGCTGGGGCAGGGTTATGGAAGGAGCCGGAGAAGATCCTTACCTGGGATCAAAAATTGGGGTAGCCCGGATCAAAGGTTTCCAGGGGGATGACTTATCAGCCAATAATACCATTGCAGCAACCGCCAAACATTTTGCAGGCTATGGATTTGCTGAAGCAGGGCGGGATTATAACACTGTTGATATCGGCACATCAACGTTATACAATATTATTTTGCCGCCGTTTAAAGCCGCGGTTGAAAATGATGTGAAAACAGTAATGAATTCATTTAACGTGTTAAACGGAATTCCCGCTACAGCCAATCAATTTTTACAACAGGACATTTTAAAACATGCATGGAAGTTTAAAGGATTTATAGTTTCAGACTGGGGCTCGGGTTTGGAAATGATTGACCACGGGTTTGCAAAAGACCTGGAACAGGTAACAGAACTTTCAGCAAACGCCGGTTCAGACATGGATATGGAATCATATGCCTATGTTAAACATTTAAAAGGCCTGGTGGAAAAAGGTAAAGTGGATATAAGGGTTATTGATGATGCTGTAAAAAGAATATTAAGGGTAAAGTTTGAATTGGGATTATTTGATGATCCATACCGGTATTGTAATGCCAAAAGAGAAAAGGAATTGATCGGTCACCCTGATCATATCGCGGCAGCTTTGGACATGGCCAAAAAATCAATGGTACTTTTAAAGAACAGCAACAATCTGTTACCGCTAAATAAATCTCAAATGAAGATAGCTTTGATAGGGGCATTGGCGGATGATAAAAACAGCCCTTTGGGGAGCTGGCGTATTGGCTCCGATGACAGCAGTGCCGTATCTGTTTTAGAGGGGATTAAAAAATATACCGGCAATGTTACCTATGCAAAAGGAGCCGATGTGGCTGTTGGACCAACCCTTTTTAAAAATGAAGTGACTATTAATGAAACAGATAAAAGCGGGTTTACATCAGCCATTCAACTGGCAAAAAAATCAGATGTGGTCATCATGGTATTGGGCGAAAACGGTTTTCAAACAGGAGAAGGCAGAAGCCGGACAAAGCTGGATCTGCCCGGAGTACAGCAGCAATTACTGGAAGCCGTTTATAAGGTAAATAAAAATATCATTCTTGTATTATTGAATGGCCGGCCTTTGGCGATCACCTGGGCCGATGAACATATTCCGGCTATCCTTGAAGCCTGGCAACCGGGTTCCCAATGCGGTAATGCCATTGCACAGGTATTATTTGGTGATCATAATCCCGGGGGTAAATTACCCATGACCTTTCCAAAAAGTGTAGGGCAGGTTCCTATCTACTACAATTATTATAATACGGGCAGACCCGGCCCTAAGAATGAAGTATTCTGGTCGCATTACATTGATGAAAGCAATAAACCCTTATATCCGTTTGGTTATGGATTGAGTTATACCAAATTTGAATATGGCAGCCTGAAGATCGATGATGCAGATCAATCACAGATCAAGCTAAGTGTAATCGTAAAAAATACCGGTAAGTATGCAGGAGAAGAGGTAGCACAACTATATATAAGAGATAAAGTGGCAAGCAGTGTACGGCCTGTTAAAGAATTGAAAGGGTTCAGCAAATTTAAACTGGAACCCGGAGCGTCAAAAGAGATTCAATTTATATTAACTGACGCCGAACTTGGTTTTTATAATAATAACGGTGAATTTATTGTTGAACCCGGTGAGTTTGATATAATGGTCGGCACAAATTCGCAACAGGGGATAGTTGGTAAGTTAACCAGGAAATGATATATCGGACTATAGAATTATGCCCTTTGTATTTATGATGAGGTCAGATACAATTTTTTTGAGCTCGCTGTTTTTAGTGATCACTTCAACGTGTGAAATAAAACCGTTATCACAATCCATTTCAACATAACAATCCTGATCAACTTTTATTCCAGCTTTTTCAAGGCAGTCGTCGAGTTTTTTATTTGATGCTATTCTTAAATAAGCATCTAATGGATGTCCTGTAAAACTTATTCTCATTAGTCAATATTATAACCAACTACATCGTACATAAATTTACAACTTAATTTTCGCTATTAAAAGGGGAGATTTTTTTAAAGCGGTAAGTCTGGTAAAACAAATGGGTAAGGAGACTTTTAAACCGGTATCCTCATCTAATTCAACTAAATTTGCATACTTAATTATTTTTAACCGACTATTTCCTATTTAACATAATATTAATTATAGGCTTTTTCATTTTATAATATTTTTTATGTTGCCATGATACGATTTTTCATTAAATTGCCACATGAAAAATCGTATCATGGCAACAAGGCAATAAAAAAGCCTATAATTAGTCGTTATGCTAAACAGGCGTAATGTATTTAAGAAAAACCCATGCCACTGGCGAAGATAAAAGAGAAGATTATGAGCGAAAATATGGAAGAAGAATTGCGTAATCTGAGAGAAGAAAAGGATTTGCGTAACGCAACAGATTTAATAAACCTATTTAAAAAAGAAATAGAATTAGAAGGTGCTAAAATATGGATCGGTATAGACGTGGGAAACGTACCGAAAATTTATATCGATGGACAGCTATCCACCGATTTACAAGATAAAATAAATTCCTACGTTGGTAAGTACAACTTATCAAATTTTCTTTAAACGTTAAAACAATAACAGTTTCGCTTTTACAAAGCGATGCTCCGCAACTTTTTTTCTTAAATACATTGCTTATACGCTTAGCTAACCTATTTAACATAACGCTATTCATTATAGGCAATACGTACATTGTAAAAAGCTAATGTCTATAGGTATTCCGGGGATCGGATCAATCCTTTCCAATCTAAATATTACAGAACTCAACAAAATGCAGCTGGCTTCCCTTGATGCCATTGATAACAATCCTAATGTTATTTTATTATCGGCAACGGGCTCTGGAAAAACCCTCGCCTTTTTATTACCCGTTTTAAAAACCTTAAAATCTGATATTAATACTGCACAAACTTTAATAATTGTACCCAGCCGGGAACTGGCCATTCAAATTGATGATGTGTTCCGCAAAATGCAGACAGGTTATAAAGTAACACTCTGTTATGGCGGCCATAAACGCGAAACCGAGGAAAATAATTTAAAGGAAGCACCGGCTGTAATCATTGGTACGGCAGGCCGCCTTGCCGACCATATCCGGCGAAATAATATTTTACTGGGGAATATTACAACCCTGGTGCTGGATGAATTCGATAAATCGCTGGAACTGGGCTTTGCCGAAGAAATGTCTTTTATTGTTGGGTCTTTAAAAGGCATAACCAAACGAATTCTTACTTCAGCCACCAATGCTGTTCCGGTACCTGAATTTATTGGCCTCACAGAGCCCGTATTACTTGATTTTTTACCGGAGACAGAAAATACGGGAAGCATGCTGGAGATTAAAACGGTTTTCAGCCCTGATAAAGACAAAGTGCCTACCCTGTTCAAACTCATCTGTTTTTTAGGTAACCGTTCAACGGTTGTATTCTGTAATCACCGGGAATCGGTAGAACGTACCAGTAATATGTTAACGGAGAAAGGAATTTTAAATGTTTTTTATCACGGCGGTATGGAGCAGCAGGAAAGAGACAGTGCCCTGTGCAAATTCCGTAACGGTACTTCCAATGTTCTGGTCACTACCGATCTGGCTTCCCGTGGGCTGGATATACCAAATATCCGTTACATAGTACATTTTCAATTACCGGCTACTGAAGATGTGTTTACCCACCGCAATGGCCGAACAGCCCGTATGGATGCCAGCGGCACCGCCATTTTAATTTTGTCAGAAGAAGAAAAATTACCCGGTTACATTGCTGAAGCTGAAAATATGGAGCTGCCGGAAACAGACAGCTTACCGGAAAAACCAAAATGGAGCACCCTCTTTATTGCTGCCGGTAAAAAAGATAAAGTGAATAAGATAGATATTGTTGGATTTTTATCCAAAATTGGAGAATTAAAAAAAGAAGATATTGGTATCATTGAAGTGAAAGACTTTTTTAGTTTTGTAGCGGTCCGCAAAGTAAAGGTTGGACATGTCTTAGAGCTGATAAAAAATGAAAAGATAAAAAATAAGAAAGTGAAGATGGAAATTGCAAGATAAAACCCTGCCTGTCAAAATAAGTTTTATTGTAAAAATAGTTTCCTCATTTAGTTTAACTGTTAATTTATTTAAATCCTTAATAACATTATTGGGAAAGACTTCTCTTTGTTCTTGTTTGGTAACATTTAACATTAAATCCTGTACATTATCATTTGCAGTTATACCCGGACTAAAATTTCTATCAGCAATTTTTTATAATTCCGTAAACCTTTCAGTTTTTATATTGTTACGGGATAATCTGTTCGTTTTATTTCATTTTGATAGTAAAGTGTTAAACAGTTGTAACTTTATGTTGTAGTATAATATCTACAAAAGATTCGCGTTATACTTACACCGTATATAGAAAATGATAAAATAAATTAAAAATAGATTTAATATTCATTCTTTTTATCTATTAATATTTTAGTTAGTACAAACCAATATCCCAATGAAAAAAATTCTGGCGTTTTTGATTACCTCACTATGCTCTCCGCTTATTCATGCACAATGTACCCCTGCAGCAATTAGAGCAACGGCTCCCTTTAACACACCGGCTTATCCGCTTAATACAGCCTTTAATTCAAGTGCTACGGCTAATGCAGTAATAAGTAATCTCAGTAACGGTCTGGTTAATTTCAATGGTACAGTGAGTGGAACTGCCCGTTGGGTGGGTGGCGTTCAAATTCAAAATGATGTTACGGTCGGCAATTATCTTTATGTACAAGCTAACAATACAGACAATGCTTCCTCTGCTACTAATGTAGCCACTTACACTTTTGATTTTTCTGAACCTGTTTATAATTTGTCTTTTCGTGCAGGGGGTTTGAACAACGTAGACCAAATAAAGGTAACTGCCTTCAATGGAACAACACTCATTGCTGTCACAGCTGCCAACTTCAGTAACATAGTTAATTTTGATGGTTCAGGAACTATTGGTATAAGTGGTAATATTTTAACGGGAAATAATACAGGTGGAGGGGTTGATGTGTTATCTAACAGGGTAACTGTGACTATTGCAGGCCCGTTAACTAAAGTTGTTCTGCACACCGGTAAAGCCGATAATGGAAATGGTAATGTAACGCTGAGTTTTAATTCTTTTGCCTTTACAAGATGCGTATCTGTGCCACCGGATGTAAATGCCACTTTTGTAAATACTGCCGTATCCGGAAATGTGGGAACCAATGATACTAAGCCAACCGGTACTGCTTATGGAACTGCAACGGCACAGCCTGGTAACCCTGGCCCTGCCGTACCAACCATTAATACTGATGGTACCTATAGTTTTACTTCTGCAGTGGCTGGTGTTTTTACTTTTCTGGTACCGATGTGCCCTCCGGGAGTTGCTGGTCCCGATTGCCCATTAGTTCCGTTGGTAATAACAGTTACTCAGCCAACGGTATATACTAATAACCCAATTGCT
>JANOGE010000267.1:0-7073 GCA_031414035.1 Chitinophagaceae bacterium
TTAAAATAATTATTGATTTAATAAACCGGCGGACCAAAGCAGGTTATTTTCTGCTTTAAAATATTTTGTCTTTAGTTCCTGCAATTTTTGCAAAGCCTCCAGTGCTTTATTTTCCCTGGCATTGATCAAAAACAAAGAGCTTTCACCGGCCTGGAAACGGACCTCTTCACCCCGTTGTAAAATCTGGTAGTTTTTATAGGCTTTTTCCTGCAGTGCAACCTGGTTTTTAAATGCCAGCAATTCATTAAAATAAATTCTGACCTTGTTTTCAACCTGCTGTTGCTTTTGGCCTTGCTGCAATTGTGTTTCTGTTATTTTTAATTTTGCCTTCCTGTACTCACCTCTACCTTGCGATAAACGTAATGGAATTCCCATTGATAATCCATATTGAAAATTATTTTCAAACAAAGGGCCGGTAGTTGCAGTTTTTAGAATTTCATACCCTTTACCCAATTGGTTGTATCGAAAATTTACTGTTGGCAACAGATCCTGAAATTTCAATTTCTTTTCAACGCCCAAAACGTTGAGTTTATAATTATACATCAGCAGCTCCGGGTGATTTTTTATGGCTGCCGTCAATAAATTATTCAATTCAGGCAAAACAGCATCTGCAATGTTTAAAGTCAGCAGATCTTCACCAGGAATAATATTTATTGCCAGAATATAAGGTTGGGTATCCGGTGTCCAGAGAAACACCGAAAGCTCAAGCGTTGTATTCTGAAACTCAAGCCAGGCCTGGCTTTTTTGTAATTCAAAACTTTGTAATTGTACCAGAGCTTCAGCAGTATCAATAGCAGGCCTGTCGCCGAGGCGGTATGCAGTTTTAACAAGTTCCACTCTTTTTTCATTTACAACAACGGCATCACTTATAATTTTATAAACCTGGTATTGCTGTACCCAGGACCAGTATGTTTTTATGGCATCCAGCAACAGGTTGTTCAGTATATTTCTTTTTTCAACAGAAGAAGCTTCCCGGAATATTTTTGCTGATTGCAATGCAGCCCTTCTTTTATCCATTAACAGGTTCTTTGCCAGTGGTACACTAATCCCTATATAACTGGTTTTCCCTTTTGTTTCTTCGGGATCAGTACGGTTACCCGACAGGTATTCCAATCCTGCAGTTACTTCTACACCAAACCAGGTAGGTATCAAAAGTTCAGGACGGTTATAATAATAATAATCAGTTCCGTCAAAGACTTTTTCAGCCATTTCATTTGCTAAAACAGGGTCAAACATACCTTTGGCGATAGTGACATCAGCTTTTGCCTTTTCAATAAAAATATCGGCTTGCTTTGCAACCGGATGGTATTGCTTTACGATTTCCATTAACTGTTTAGCTGATAAAGTCATTAAAGAATCTGATTGCTGCCTTCCTTCCTGAGCCATTGCAGGAATAATGACAATTAATAAAGCAATTGATATTATACAATTTAAAAGTCTCATTTTTTTTATGTTGTTTTCTAATCTACTTTTTTATAATAATCCGGAGGGAAGCCATTGATATTGCGCCAAAGCTCAAACCATACCGGCACATTATTCAATAAAGTGATTCCCTGTGCGCCTGCACCGATCTTTAATTCTTTTGGCCATGGTTTATCTTTTGCATCTTCCTGTACGATCACCCTGAATTTACCATTCGCACTAACATTACTTTCCACTGCCACAATCTCTCCGCCAAAAGTTCCTGATGATGCTTTAGGCCAGCCACTGAAAACAATTGCCGGAAACCCATCAAATAAAAACCGTACTTTTTGCCCGGGTGCAATCAATGGAAGGTCAAGCGGCTGCACATACATCTCAACTGCATACTGAATTTTATCGGGTACAATTTCAGCGATCATCTCACCATCCTTTACAAATTCACCAATACCTGCTTTTTGCGCTTTTACGATCTGACCGCTTTGAGATGCCATAATATAATACATGCCATTACGGATAGTATAGCTGGCATATTGATTTTGAAGTTTGGCAATATCAGTCTGGCCATTTGCAATTTGTGTGAGCGATTGAAACTGGTCGCCTTTTGCCTTACTTACTTTTTCAACATTTTCCTGTTGTAAAGCACTCATCTCAATCCGGGTAATGGTCAGATCCTGTTTACTGTTCGCCAGTTTATTCTCTGCCATTATCTTCTTTGCCATTGCATTTTGCAATTGCTGATTGCGGGTCTCCAACTGTGTTAAGGAAACCAGCCCGCTGTCGTACATGGCTTTCTGCCGCAGATATTGTTTGTTGCCGATGTTGAAATCATTGTTGGCAGCAGCAGTTTCAGCACTGTCTGCCTGTACTTTTAATTGCAACTGGTTCAGTTTATTCAGAAGCTGGTTCAGTTTTAACTGAAGGCCCGAATTAATGGCCCCGATCTGCTCACCTGCAACGTCCACCTTATTTTTATAATATTCAACAGATAATTCTTTTCCAGCCAATTGTTCTTTGGTGCGTTGCAAAAGATTTGGATCCAGGTAATCAGTCTTTACTTCTGTCAGTTGCGCCAATGTATCTCCTACCTTTACATAATCGCCTTCCTTTACATACCATTTCATTACCCTGCCACCGATGATGCTGTTCACCTGTTGAGGACGTTGATCCTGGTACAAAGTGGTAATTGTTCCTTTTGCACGGATGTTTTGGGTCCAGGGCAGAAACAAAAAAATGAAGAATACCAGTATACAAATGAAGAACCACCCTTTAACTTTACTTTTTTTGTTATGTTGATAAATATGTGAGTATGATTTTATCTTATTGTTGTCCATTTTAATTTGATTTAGAATTGGGGGTGGATTGGGTTTCAATTTTACCATCTTCAATGATTATAACTTTATCACAGAGGCCTGCAAATTCTTCATCATTGCTGACTACTACCAGCGTGGTGTTTTCAATTTTGCTGAGCAATTGAATGATCTGTTTCCGGTAAGCGTTATCTCTTTGTTGCCATGGTTCTTCCAGCAGCAACAGACGGGGCTTACCGGCCAGTGCCCTAACCAATAAAATTTTATGAATAACATTGCGGGGCAATCTTTTACCGGCAGGATCCAGTAAGGTATCATATCCGTACTTTACTGTTGCAATAAAATCATTCAAACCGGTTTTTGCAGCCAAATCAATAACGGCTTGCATGGAAATGCTTTCATTACCCAATGAAATATTTTCCCAAACAGTACCCTGAAAAATATCCTGCTGATTGATAAGTACTCCTATTTGCGATCGCACCGAGTCTAAATGATAATTGCCAAACGGCACATCATTGATCAACATTGAGCCATTAAAACCGGTGTAAGCTCCTGCCAATAACCGCAACAAGGTTGATTTGCCTGAACTGTCTTTTCCCCTTATACAAACCTTTTCATTTGCCTGTATTTGTAAATTTATATTTGACAAAATATTCTTTTCATCATTATAACTGAAGCTCAGGTTCTTCATCTCCACCTGTAATCCTTTACCGGTGTCAGCTAAATAAGCAGACCCGTTTTCTTCTTTTGGTTTATCGGTGAGGTTTGCTATTTTTTCAACAGATGTGAGCGTATCATACACACTACCCATGTTCATAATCAGTTTTTCAACCGAATTCAATACCAGTAATATGATAATTTCGGCTGCAATAAACTGGCCTATATTTAATTGTTGATTAACCAAAAGCAATGTGCCCACAATGAGCATGGCAGCAGTTATGACTGTTTTAAAAATTACCAGCATATGGTACTGCCATTTCAATATGCTGAAATGCCTGTTACGGGCATCCAGGTATTGAGTTACTTCTTCGTCGGTTTTTTGAAGATGGAAGTCATTGCCTTTAGCCAGTTTTATTGATTTGATCACCCGGGCAGTTTCTTCCAGCCAGCCCGCAACCCTGTATTTGTAATTACTCTCCTCTAAACTCGTTTCAAGTGCTTTGTTGCCGGTATATCGGAGTATGAGCCATAATAAAACAATGAGTACAAAACTAAAAAGTATGAATGCAGGATGATAAAATGATAATAATATCAGTCCGAATATAATCTGGATACTGGCTGTTGGTATATCCAGTAAAATTTTTGATAAACTTTTTTGTAAAACCGGTACATCAAAAAAACGATTGATCAATTCGGGTAAATAAAGATGATCTGCCTTCTTAAGGTCAAGTTTAGGAATATGTTCGGCAAAAGCAAAAGCATACCGCACAAATATTTTTTGTTGAATCTTTTCTATGATCTTCATTTGATTTACCTGCATGATACCTGCGGCCAGAACACCGGCAACGACCAATACGATCAGCACAATCAATGATGCCCTCATAGATGCTCCCAATACAAAACCAATAATAGCTTGTATGCCAAGCGGCAGTGAAAGCTGAATTAATCCATTTAATATGGCGTAAAAATAAACAGCCGTAATTTCTTTACGCTCCAGTTTTACCAGGTTCAATATCCTGGCAACCGGGCTTAACTTAGTTGGCATTAAATAAAAATTTATTAATCAGTTATTAAAAAGTATAAGTCTGCAAATGTGGAATTGTAAGTTAATAAAAAATTGATTAAAAGAAATCGGGGGGAGGTGTAAGCTTTTCGTAGCAGGGCGAAGACATAATACTTTCATCCAGGTGAATTTGTGTGAGGAGTTTTACAGAAAAATCATGGTTCTTACTGTAAAAAGAAAGGAATTCTTTATGTGATTTTGCATCGCCTTTATCTGTTTTCTTTTCTTCACTGATATCCAGCACAATAGCCTGTTGCTCACCCCATATAGCTTGTAAGGCAGGTAAAGCCTGTACTAGTGTAAAAAGAATTAATATTAAAAAAGCGATTTTTTTCATTGAAGCGCAAAACTAATTGCCATGGTTAACATAAACAAGCCTCAATTGTTTGAAAATTGTAAAATTTTGATTTCCTTCTGTTAAAGTTCATCCGAACTTTCGGGCAGATTATCATACTCCCCTTTCAACGCATAATAACCAAATATCATCATGCCAAAGGCAATGGGTGTAAAAATGGTGATAATGATGATCCATGGAATGGGTTTATTAATATCTTTTGTTCCGGTACTGTTGATATTATGCACAGCCCCCATTACTAAAATATAAATGATCACTGGTGCAATTGTGATCCACAATAAACCCATTATTCGTTTTAACTGATTCATATTATTTTTATTTTTCTACCGCAAAGGGCACAAAGTTTATCGCAAAGGACGCAAAGTATCTCTGCGGATCTTTGTAGTTTTTCTTAAAGTGCCTTTGCGGTTAAATTTAATCATTTACGTCTTTATCTATTTTATTTTTTAAGTATAAAGCACCGATAATAAAACATAAAGCAGCAACCCCAATAGGATACCAAAGCCCCACCAGCGGATCCTTGGTAAATGTGGTGGATAATAAAGTTGCTATAAATGGCACCAGTCCGCCAAATACACCATTTCCAATATGATAAGGCAAACTCATGGAAGTATAACGGATCTTTGTCGGGAACATCTCCACCAAAAATGCGGCAATAGGGCCATAAGCCATAGTCACAAAAATGATCATTATCCATACCAGGAAAATAAATTTCCATTTGAGTGCAGCAGGAAGTACTATACCGGAACGGGATGGTTTCAGATCGGGCCTTAAAGTATTTTTCAATCCCCCGGATTCGCATACCAATGTATCGATCCTTTTTTCTGTAAAGGCAATTCTATTTGGTAAAATATAATCAGTACTGCTATGTGTGATAAATTTTTTTAGCCCATTCTTAGTTATGGTATCTGTTACTGAAGGTTCTTGTGAAGTCTTTATTTTATCGGATGCCGGTTGGGTATTTACATTTGCATCTTTTAAAAAAGTATTGAAAATCGGGCGATAAAAGATTACTCCCAGTAACATCCCGGTAAGCATGATCCATTTCCTGCCTATCTTATCACTCAATGCACCAAATACCAAAAAGAAAGGTGTAGCCAGCCCGATGGCCCATAATAATATCTCCCGGTTTTGCATGAACTCCAGCTTCACGGTATTCTCTAAAAAAGATTGCGCATAGAATTGCCCGGTGTACCAGATAACGCCCTGCCCCATCACCGCACCAAACAAAGCCAGCAATACCATTTTAAAATTTGCCTTATGCCCGAAACTTTCTTTTATAGGATTGATGGATGTGGTGCCTTCCTCTTTCAGTGCCGTATACATCGGCGATTCTTTCATCTTTAAACGGATATAAATGGAAAGGCCTACCAGTAAAATGGAGATCCAGAAAGGATAACGCCAGCCACCCCACTCTGCTGTAAATGCAGCATCACTCATATTTGATTTAACCAGCATGATGATACCCAGTGCCACGAATAAACCCAGTGTGGCTGTGGTTTGTATCCAGGCTGTAAAATACCCCCGTTGGTTGGCTGGTGCATGTTCGGCCACATAGGTTGCAGCGCCTCCATATTCGCCACCCAGTGCAAGGCCCTGTATCAATCGTAATAATAAAACCAGTAATGGCGCTGCAATACCAATGGTTTTATAACCCGGAATCAATCCTATTAAAAACGTAGAAGCCCCCATTAAAACCAATGTAAGCAGGAAAGTATATTTTCTGCCAATCAGGTCACCCAGTCGCCCAAACACCAATGCACCAAAGGGACGAACCAAAAAACCGGCTGCAAAAATGGCTAAAGTACTTAACAGGGCGGCTGTATCATTGCCTTCGGGAAAAAACTGGACAGAAATAGTTTTGGCCAGCATACCAAAAATGTAAAAATCGTACCACTCAATTAAAGTGCCGAGTGAGGAGGAGAAGATTATTTTACCAATTCCCTTTACCGGTTCAGTTGCCATGTCTGTCTTTTATACGAAATTTGAGAAGTCTTTTGGTTTGTCATTCTTGTTCCGAACGCATTCGGGAGAGGAATCTAAATATAAACCGGCTTGACCTTGATCTTCGACTCGGGGTCCTCGACGCGCTTGACGGTGACCAGGATCTTCACGATGAGCCTCCAGCGGCGATTGACGCGGTGTGTCGCGCGAGCCCGCGGAATATACGGAACGCCACGGCGCGGCGCAAGGCATCGCGCGCGGCGCGGTTGCTTTCTTGACCGGCCCCCAACCCTCACGGATACTCGCTCGAAACCCTCCATGG
>JANOGE010000268.1:0-3594 GCA_031414035.1 Chitinophagaceae bacterium
TATTGCAATACTCCTGTTGCACTCATTGCAATAGTTCCACTGGTTAATGTTACTGTACCAACAGCATCAGAAAAAGTTTTTATATCGAATGTACCGCCATTTACATTAACTGAACCGGTTGATATTGCATTATTAGCCCCGTACTCTATAGTACCTGCACTTATCGTTGTAGTTCCCGTATAATTATTTGCTCCCGAAAGTGTCCATGTACCTGTACCGTTTTTAGTAAGTGTACTGCCGGCACCTGTAGCAATTACTCCGCTTTCAATACCATCTCCGGTTCCAATCAGGTTAATATTAAAGATACCGGTTACGCCACCTGTTAAGGTCAATGCTCCGGTACCGGATGCATCAATTGTTGGGCCATCAGCTGTTAAATTAATACCACGGTCTGATGAAGTTGTTGCACCTGTATATTGCAATACTCCTGTTGCACTCATTGCAATAGTTCCATTGGCAACGGTTGTTGGTGCCCCTAAAGAACTGGCACCTCCGCCCACATCCTGCAGCGTATTGATGCTTATAGTACCAGCACTGATAGTTGTAGTGCCGGTATAGGTATTTAAAGCCAACAGCGTTACCGTTCCTGCTGTGGTTTTGGTTAATGTAACATTTCCCGCCAGTATTGCACTTACCGTTCCACTCTGCATTGCATACGATGTGCCTGTTAAAATACCTGTTGTGCCCGTAATAGTTCCACTGAATAATGTTACTGTACCAACAGCATCTGAGAAAGTTGAAATATCAAGTGTGCCACCATTTACTTGAACATTACCGCTGGACAATGCATCGTTAACTCCATACAGCAGCGTACCTGCACTCACTAATGTATTACCGGTATAGCCATTTGCAGCAGACAGTTGAAGTGTACCTGCACCAGTTTTAGTAAGATTGCCTGTTGTAACAGCACTTGCACCCGACATTGTAAGGGTAGTAGCACCAGTTGTTATTTCTATGATTAAAGTACCACCCGCAGCAGATGTAAAATTCCGGTCAGTAGATGCAGTTGCTCCTGTATATTTTAATGTAGTACTGGAACTACCCAATACTAAATTAGCTGCTGCATTGGTTGCGGCGCCCAGGTTTCCGGGAACACCGCCATTGCCAATCGTACTCACACTAAGAACACCTCCACTAATTCCTCCCCCGATTGAGGTTACCCCTGTATAAGTATTCATTCCTGAAAGCGTTAATGTACCTGAATTATTTTTTGAAAGTGATAATGAAGTTGCAGTACCATCACTTATTATACCACTATAGGCAGGAGGGCTTAAAGTACCATTAACAGTCAGCGTTCTTGCGCCAGGTGTGCCAGTTAGATTTGTCAAATCGCCCGAACCGGTTAATCCTCCAACAACCAAAAAATTATTTGCCATATCCAGGGTACCTAATGTTATAGTAAGTAAACGACCATTAACAGTTTTACCAGAGTTTAATTTTACACCAGCTGCATTATTAATTATAACATCTGCACCTATCGTTCCGGGAAACTCACTACTTGTAGTTGTCTGTGTGGCACTACCTTTATATTCAAGAATAGTAGCTGCTCCGTATGTTGGAGATGACCCTGCTCCCGTAGCAGTACCCTGCATGGAAAGGGTAGCATTTATGGTAGCACCGGTTAGGGTCTTTGCACCTGAACCGGAAAGCGTTAAGTTATTATAAATAAAATTCCCAACCGTTTGTGCACCTGCCGCATTATAGTTTACTATACAACCGGTGGCAAGGGTCAACGTTCCTGTTGCAGCAGTTAAGAAAGTGCCGCCTAAGTTTAATGTTCCTGCTCCGGAAAATGCAATGGTAGCGCTACCGGTGCTGCCAACCTGTGTAACATTACCTGTAACAGTAACAGTTCCGGTTGAAATGGTTATCTGCTGTCCACTGGTTGCTGCACCATCTGTAAATGCAACAGTACCGGCATTCAAAGTTCCGGTGCCAACAATAATTTCATTGAAACCAGCACCTGATCTGGGTATGGTAATGAGCCCCGAAACATCAAGCTGAAATCCTGCAAGCGTTAATGAAGTTGCTGTGGTTAATGTAAAAGTCACAGTAGCACAAGCTGAATTTGCATCAAGGGTTACATTAAAACCCCCTTCAATGGTTACATTATCACCTGCTACAGGAAATATACCTGCACCTACTGGCGCACCACCACTGGTTAGTGACCAGGTGGTATTGGTAGTCCAGTTGCCGGATGCTATGGAAAAATAGTCAGCGGCATTTACAATTGATATTGTAATGAAAATAAACAGGACCGTAAGGCCGGTTTTTTTGGAGTTTTGTGAAAACCTTTTCATGTTGCCCATTTTAAATTTTTAAATAGTATGAGATAAGCAGTTTGCTTATCACAACATGGTACAGAAAAATGGGGTTTTTAAAGGACAGGATGAATAGGCAGATAATACATAACATTGTATTTCTGTAAAAACAAACCGCAATTAATATCTACAAAATGAGGCATTCATGCTGATTTCAAGAGGAAAGAAATACAGTATAGCACAAATATTGACGCTTGTATCTTTAAAGTTAAAACTAAAAATGGCAAATCCAAAATTATTACATATATAAACTGAATTGCCCTGATAATTACAACTGATTCTTTTATAAGCTTTTAGCCAATTAGTTTATTCTTAAATACCGGATAATAACCTTTTCAGTTCCTCCACTCCTGCTGTTGCCGGCATTTCTATCAGATGCAGATTGCTTTGTTTTTCTGTTACCGGTATTTTTTTATCAATGATAAATTTTGGTAAATAAGGCGGTGCATAATTTAAAAGTGATGCGGCCGGATAAACCTGCAGGGAAGTACCCACCACCACAAAATAATCGCAGTCCTGTACAACGGCTGTCGCTTTCTCCATCATGGGTACCGCCTCTCCAAACCAAACAATATGCGGACGAAGCTGTGATCCGTCTTCAGCCTTATCGCCCCAATTAATATCAGCACGGATTTCAAAAAATATATTTTCATTCTCTACACTCCTCATTTTAAAAATTTCGCCATGTAAGTGCAGCACATTTGTTGAGCCGGCACGTTCATGCAGGTCATCAATATTTTGTGTGATAATGGTTACGTCAAAATCATTTTCAAGTTCTGCCAGACCTAAATGTGCAATATTGGGTAAAGCGGCAGCCACATCTTTGCGGCGGGCATTATAAAAATTTAAAACCAGTTGCGGATCTTTATACCATCCCTGCAGTGATGCTACTTCATATACATCATATCCCATCCAAAGGCCATCACTGTCACGAAAAGTTTTTAAGCCACTTTCGGCACTGATGCCGGCACCGGTAAGTACTACGATATGTTTTTTGTTTGCCACTAATTACACTAATTAACACGAATGAAATTATTACGCAAACACGAATTACACGAATTATTTCGAATTACACTAATTACTTTTTTAAAAATATTATTTACAATATACTGAAGGGCCCTTTACCAAAAGTACAACGAGTAACGAAAGAACGAGCAATTGGAAACAGAATGAATGAATTAAAATTTAATTAAACATTTGTATGAATAATTTTTACCGGTTTGTTTCTTCTCCATAAATACATTCCTATAAATCCAAGGATCAATAATGGCCA